>CANIXX010000121.1 GCA_947471115.1 Opitutaceae bacterium
ATCACGCCCCTGTTCGTGTGCCGCTTCTTCCTCAACCTCACACACTGGTTTATTGGCTTTGTGAAGTGGGGGCACGTGAAACAACTGCGCTTTGTGCGGTGGAAGTTACAGATGATGCGCCGGCGCGTGGGTAAATTATTCGGCCATGGCCCCTCGATCTCCGACTTTGATGTGGAGACCCAGGTTGATTTGTCCACAGTGCCGATCGAGGATCACAGCCTGTGGACCGCCCATGTGCGGGCAAATGGGCTGCACCAAGCGAGTGTTTACCACGGTAAGGTTACGTTGCTGCGTACGCTCGGCCACCCCTTTGATTGCAACTACGACCCGCTCTGCGGTTGGGCCGATTATGCCAAGGGGGGGATTACGGTGAAAGTCCTGCCGGGGCTGCACGAGAGTTTACTTGAAGAACCGCAGGTTAGGTTGGCGGCCAAGGAGCTTAAAATGCTGCTCGATCAAATCAACGCAGAGGCCAATCCCTTATCATGAAACTCATCCGGTTTTTATTTCGGTATTCTCCTCGCATCATGATTTTAGCAGCGATGACTGCGCTGGTTGCAGGTGCCTGCAACGCCGGTTTGATCGCCCTGGTCAATGCCGTGCTTTCGGACGCCTTGGCACCCACCTCGGCGCTCATCACGGGCTTCGCGCTGCTCGGGGTGGTTCGGTTATTGGCGCACTTTCTCGCCCAGGTGACCCTCACGCGTTTTGCGCAAATGAGTACCGCCAATTTGCGCCACGACCTAGTGGAAAAAATCCTCGGTGTACCGCTGCGCCAATTGGAGGAAATTGGCCCGGCGCGGCTTATGGTAGCGCTCACCGAGGACGTGATGACCATCACCGAGGCGATGCGCATCATCCCCACCTTTGTGGTTAATTTTGCCGTGCTCCTCGGAGGGGCAGTGTACCTCGGCTGGCTTTCTCTTCAGATGTTACTAATCGTAGCGGTCCTGATCGTGTTTGGGGCGTTGGGTTACCGCGTCTTGGTTCACAGTGGTTTTTCGATGCTTCGCTCGGCGCGTGAGGCCGAGGATCAGCTTTTTGGCCACTTCAGAGCTCTCACCGAGGGGATCAAGGAGCTCAAGCTTCACCGGCATCGACGCCAGGAGTTTCTCAATGGCGGTGTGAAAGTGGCCACCGAAGCGTATCGCCAGCACAATGTCGCGGCGGAAACCCGCTTCGCTTTAGCGCAAAATTGGAGTCAGTTTCTGTTCTTCGCGCTGATTGGGGTGATCCTATTTCTTATGCCTCGATTGGAAGGCGTTAGTATTCACGCGATGACCGGTTATGTGGTAGTCACCCTTTATCTCATGGGGCCGCTGTCGGCGATTATGTTTGTTTTTCCGGTATTCGGGCGCGCCCAAATCGCCCTGCATAAAATCGAAAAAGTGGGGCTTACCTTAACCGAGCGCTCCAGCGACTTGAGCCTGACGGTGCGCCAAACTTCGGCACCCATTTTGAACCGTCTGGAATTAATCGGTATCAGCCATGCCTATCGTCGTGAAAACGAGGATAGTACCTTTACGCTGGGTCCGGTGAACCTCGTCTTTTCGCCTGGGGAAATCGTCTTTTTGGTGGGCGGTAACGGCAGCGGTAAGTCCACTTTGGCGAAAATTATCACAGGCCTTTATCCCCCAGCTGAGGGGGAGATTCGCTTTAATGGGAAACTCATTGATGAGCACAACCGAGACCATTACCGGCAGTTGTTCTCGGCGGTTTTCGCCGACTTCTACCTTTTCGATGCGTTTCTCGGGCTGGAAAAATTCAGACTGGAGGAGCGGGCAAGTGCTTACCTCAGTGAGTTGCAACTCGACCATAAGGTGAAGGTCGTGAATGGAGCGCTCTCGACCACGGACCTCTCGCAAGGGCAGCGCAAGCGCCTCGCTCTGCTGACCGCTTACTTGGAGGATCGCCCCTTTTATCTCTTCGATGAGTGGGCCTCCGATCAGGATCCGATCTTTAAATCGGTTTTCTATAATCGGTTACTGCCGGACCTGCGGGCTCGAAAAAAGGCGGTCCTGGTAATCTCGCATGATGACCGCTACTTTCACCTTGCGGATCGTCTCGTTAAGTTAGACTGCGGTCAGTTGGTCATTGGGGCTGAGGTGCCGAGCCCGGTGGTGACCGCGCGTGTTGCCCCCGTAGCGGGACCGGCTGATATATTCGCGCCCACGGCCAATTTATCGTGAACCTGCGACCGCTCATACCCGTTTACGATCAAGATGCGGCAAAGAGGCAGAGGACGGTCAAGGGTTGGGGGAATAAATTGGCTGGGGCCTACGGCCGACTCGCCTCACGTGGGATCAGGCGGCGCTCAAAACCGCAGGTGTTTAACCGTGAGACCTTGGTTGATGAGCTGTTTAAGGGAATCGATGCCGATCTTCAGGTGATCGGCCACGTAAACTTGGTTTACGGTTGCGTCGCTCTCGGCCGTCTTGACGCCCTCGGGAAGCATGGGTTGGTCGCTCACAAGCAAGAGCGCACCGGTGGGCGTTTGGTTGAAAAAGCCAGTCATAAAAATGGTGGCTGTTTCCATGTCGATGGCCAGAGCATGGATTTTTTTGAGGTATTTTCTGAATTCCGCGTCATGCTCCCATACACGGCGGTTCGTGGTGTACACGGTGCCGGTCCAGTAATCGCGGGCATAGTCGCGGATGGTTGTGGAAATGGCCTTCTGTAGAGCGAAAGAGGGCAGTGCGGGTACCTCGGGCGGGAAATAGTCGTTGCTGGTGCCTTCGCCGCGGATAGCCGCTATGGGCAGGATTAGGTCGCCAACCTCGGCGCGGTGCTTGATGCCGCCACATTTGCCCAAAAATAGCACGGCCTTGGGTTTGATAGCGCTGAGCAGATCCATAACGGTGGCGGCGGTGGCGCTACCCATGCCGAAGTTGATGATCGTGATTCGCCCAGCGGTAGCGCTACTCATGGGCTTGTCGTGGCCGCAGACTTTTACGCGGTGCAACTTGGCGAAAAGTTTCACGTACTGCTGAAAGTTGGTGAGCAGGATGTAGTCGCCGAACTCCTCTAGGGGGACGCCTGTGTAACGGGGTAACCAGTTTTCGACGATATCGCGCCTAGTTTTCATGGCCTCGAAGTTAACACGGACGTCCAAAAGGGCACGGCTAAAAACCTAGGGGTAATTACTTAGGGAAGCGTAAGACGCTAAAATGCCAAATAGGCACCAGACTTGGATCACCAGCCGAATACTTGAATTCACTTCATACGGAGGTGGCTCTTCCCTCGATCCAGCGCTGTACCCCGGAGGGACGACCTCCGTGTCGTCCTGGCCTAAGAAATCCACACTCCGGTGCTGCTGCCCTAGGTAAACCCCGAGCGGTTGCCCCCAACATTCGTCAACGGGTTTGTCCGGAGTTCGTGGCGTGAATCGGCGTCTCGTTATCGAGGAAAATCCAGCGCTCCACCTCGACTTTGTGGCGGTTGAGTGCTTCGGCGTATTCCGGTTTTTTCACCAAGCTGTCGGGCGAGTTCATCACCATCTGGATCCTGTCATTGGGGACGTGGTGCTTGAGCAGCATCAGCGAGGCATCGTAGTCACGGCTGTCGTAGGCGATGCCGAGCTTGCGGTAGGCGTCGTCGGAGGAGCAGGCCTGATGGGTTTCGGCCATCATCGCGTCGGTTGCATAGGCACCGAAGCCGGCACCGCGCCCGTCGTTGTGTAGAAGTAAAAGTGCGCCGCTGCCGTAGTTGATGATGTGTTTGACCGACTGCTTGAGCTTGTCACGGTTCTCCATCGTGCACAGCGGGAAGCGGTTGAAGAGCGATTCACTGTGGATACGCACCACCGGACTGTCGGTGGGCGTGGGTTTGCCGTGGGTCAGAACGACGACATCCTCGCTGGTGACGATGTCGTAATAAACGTGGACGCGAAACCAGTAGGGCGTGGTCAGCAGGTCAACCATCGGATCGTGGGGGTGCAACTTTTTGAATGCCGTGAGGTGTTCGACTGAGATTTTAACCAAGTAGCGCTGGTCGCGGATGCGCTGGTAACCGAGCACAATGGGGCGCTGGCCCGACATATAGTGCTCGATTGCGTGGGCTTTGAATAGCGTCTGGAACTGCGCCTCGTTTAACAGAATGTCGTTGTCTACTGGCTTCATCGGCAGGAAGTAACTGGCCGAATAGATGAAGCGCCGAGCTTCGGGCAGTGCGTAGGGTTTAAAAGGCACGACGGGCTCGGGGGGCAGGGCGCGTTTGACCTTGGTGGCTGAAGGTCGCTTGAGGATGTGACCGCCGGCAGCTTTGGATGTGAGGTAGGCCAGGTTGAACGGACCGGGCTCGAATTCCAGCGCCTCGGTGCCTGCCACTTCAAGGCCTTGAGCACGCAGCGCGTCCACTTTATCGGGATTGTTGGTCAGAACGGTGAATGCGGCCTTGATACCTAAGAGGTGGCAGATGTGGGAAATACTCTCGTAGTTGCGATGGTCCTTCTTGAGACCCATTGCCGAATAGGCCTCGAAGGTGGACAATTGGTCGAGCGAAGCCTGCACCAGCATGCGGTCGCGTGACTTGCCCACGTAGCCCACGCCGCGTCCCTCCTGCATGAGGTAAAACAGGATACCGCGGCCCTTTTCGGCGATGACTTTGAAGGCTCCCTCCAGCTGCTGGACGCAATCGCAGTCGCACCCGCGCAGCGTCTCGCTCGTCACGCACGAGGAGTGGATTCGGGTGTGCAGCATTTTCGCCTGCATGATGTCTCCGTGGCTCAGGGCGATGATGTAGTGTTTGTCGATCAGGTCCTGGAAAATGTAGGCGCGGAACAGGCCGAAGCGCGTGGCCAGCGGGCAGGTGGCCAAAAACAGCGTCGTCCCGTAAAGCGGGCGCTCGTCGATCATTTGCGGGTTGGCCACGCTGCCGACTGCATGCTGGAGCTCCGCGATGAGCGCGGTGAAATCAGGTTCGGGGGTGGGGGGCAGGGCGGAATCAACCGGGTTTTTCTTGGGCATAACGGATTTCGATGCGATTAAGCGGATAACTTGCAGGTTGTCCTTGGCGGAGCAACGAACGATTTTTGCCACCATGCCGGTGATCGACGCCCATGTGCATTTGTATCCGCCTGAAGTGAACCGCGATCCGGCGGCTTGGGCCGTCGCGCACGGAGAACCGCAGTGGTCGCTGATGTGCACGCGCGTACGCAAAACAAGTGGCCGTCCAGTCCAAGGGTTTCCCTCGCTCGCCGAGTTGTTACGCGACCTCGATCAAGCGGGCGTGGATCGCGCCGTCCTGCTGGGCTGGTATTGGGAAAACCAAGCGAACTGCGTGGCGCAAAACCGTTTTTACGCCGAGTGCGTGCGCGCCCACCCCGACCGGTTGTCGGCGTTCGCCACCGTGCACCCGGGGGCTGGTGCCGATGCGTTGGCCGAGATGCACCGTGCCCGGGACGAGGGGTTGATCGGGCTGGGTGAACTCTCGTCGCATGCGCAGGGCATTGGGCTCGACGATCCGCGTTGGCGTGCCGTGCTCGGGTTGGCAGGCGAATGGCGCTGGCCGGTGAATCTCCACGTCACCGAGCCTGAGTCCCGCGCTTACCCGGGGCGTGTGGAGACCCCGCTGGTTGATTTTTACGCGTTGGCGACCGCGTTTCCCCAAGTTAAATTCATTCTGGCCCACTGGGGCGGGCGACTGTGGCGTGCAGGCAGAGCGTGGCCGACTAACGTTTGGGTGGATACCGCCGCAGCTCCCTTGCTTTACACAGGTGATGCGGCGATCTGGGCCGAAGGCATGGCGGCGGCCGGTGACGGACGTGTGCTTTGGGGAAGCGATTATCCTTTGGTTCTTTATCCGCAAACGAGCGGAACTGAAACGCTGCCAAGGTTTTTGGCCGAGGCCCGAGCGCGCTTGACGAGCGATGCGCAGGACGCGGTTTTAAGCGGCAATGCAGCGCGGGTTTTGGGAGTCGGCTAGCCGAGCTGCGGTTTGGGGCGAGAGAGCGCGCGAGTGGAGTACGATGTGACTTTCAACCTAGGGGGGAATGACGTTTATTGGTGGACCTGGCAGCGCAGATTCCGCCCATAAAAAATCCCAAGTGAGGTGGACCTCAATTGGGATTTTTTGACGAGCAGCTGATGAAAGCTGCGAACCAGTGTTAATCGACGTGGCGCGGGGCCAACGGGAACTGTGTTAGCGGAGGTTGGGATAATCGCCGAGTGAATCCAAGCGGATTAGAATGCCGGGGTAACGGTCACATTGGATCCGGCGGTCGATTGGAAGTCTTCGCCAACGGACCAGTTAAAGTCATTGATGAGGAACTTGTAGACGATGGGTCCGGTGGCGGTGGGTAAGGCAATTTCCCATTTGTTATCGGCAACGCTGGAAAGAGGGATGCCGCTATCCCAGCTCAGGCTGGCACCTTCTCCGCGGACATAAAGGGTGTTGCCGAAACCCACATCGACCAAAGCCGTGATCACGGTACCAGCGGTTTTTTTTGCCGGAGCCTTAATGCTAGGAGCGCTGGCGGCAGCGGCCTTGGGCGCAGTCGCTTTGACCGCTGCAACAGCGGGGCGCTTGGCGGCAATGACAGCGGGTTGTGCAACCGGTTTAGCTGGCGCTTTTTTGGTTACGGCGACCTTGGCGATTAGTGCTGGGGCCTTCGTCTTGGCAGGCTTGGCCTTGGGCGCAGGTGCCGTTGCTTTCGTGGTTTTGGGCGAGGCTTTCTTCATAATGATGATGGAGTGAAGGTTATTGGACTTCGACGAGGGACTGTTCACGACCTTGATCCCGCTTCAATAGCAAATTGAGGACCAATCTGCAGGCACGCGCAGAATTAACTGGTTCGTAACCATGAAAGAATGACGGAGTGGCCTCAAAAATGATGTTTACTCGTGGGTGCATGCCGCTCACAAAAAAACCTACTTGGTTTTTGGGGCAGTAGCTCAGTTGATAGAGCGCGTCGTTCGCAATGACGAGGTCGTGAGTTTGATCCTCATCTGCTCCACCAAGATTGATCGGCCGTGAGGTGGAATGGCATTAACGGGGGCGACGACGTGTCTGGCTGAAAAGAATACCTCGGCAAGTTACACCGAGTTGACATATCAGAATGCTCAATCTCCACCGATAAGTTCACTTAGACCACGGTCATTTTTATCACATAATCCGGGCTCATCTCGCGAAGGCGCTCTTGGAGCATCCGTGAGCAGGCATCACGGTCGGCGAGCTCGTCACTGGGAACTTCCATGCAGTAAATGCGTAGTGATGAGAAGGGATGCGGCAGATGGAATCGATCCCAGCTTTTAAATTGCCAGGATGATTCATAGGCACAGCCCACCAGTAGCAGCGGTGCTTGGACTCGGCGTGCGACGATCAAACCGCCTGCTTTGAATTCATAGATAGGCCCGCGCGGACCGTCCGGGGTGATGCCAATATCGTGACCCGATTTCATGACCTCAACTAAGGCGGTTACGGCCTCTCGCCCCAGTTTGTTGCTCGAGCCGCGTACCGCACGAATGCCCACCAACGAAAAAAATGCCTCCAGCCAAGCGCCGTCCTTGCTCGGGCTAACCAACCCGTACACCGAACGACCTTGCCGGTAACGGCGGAATACCTCTGCGGTGATAAATAGTCGATTGTGCCACAACGTAAACGCGACGGGTTGATCGGTTTTACTGAGCCTTCGGATGGTTTCCGGCGACGCATGGAAGTGCAGGGATCGGCCCCACATGCGCATGAGCAACCCTAGGGGCCAGAGCGCCAAGGGACGCCAGCCACGCAGGCCGTGCACCACGGGAGGTTGAGCAGAGGAGGACATTTCCGCCCATGGTGATGGGCGCGGGGGTGTGCCGCCAAGCGAAAGTTCCACGGGTTGAAGCTAAACGCGTAATCAATGGCACCAGGTTTTTTTATTAACCGCCAAGGTGAGCCGGAGTAGCGCGAGGTGGATAAATTTAAGTGATTACCAAGCGCCTGTGTTGTTCTTTGCCCACCGTTGCGTGTCTTCGCGGTTGAATGAATCAAGGCATTGGTTTTTGCCTCATGTTTCGGGTTTCGTTGTCAATGGTTTGGGGGCGCGCCACCGAAAACTTCGAGGTCCTCAGCGGTAGACGGTTTTAAGCCTATGAACGATCACTGGTGTCCGTGTGCGGCTCCGTTCCTGGAGATGCAGCTAATTCATCTCATGCATTGACGCCGAGTTTACCGAAACCTTTTCTCTGCGCCATGAGTGACAAAGCGGCCAAGTCCAAGACCAAGTACAAACGCATCGTGCTCAAATTGAGCGGCGAAGTCCTGAGCGGGAAATCCAACAACCCGATTGATGCAGGCGTTCTCGAGCGCATCTGCAGCCAAGTGAAGGAGATTCATGAAAAAGGCGTACAGGTTTGTGTGGTCATCGGCGGCGGCAACATTTTCCGCGGCCTGCAGGGCGAACAGCGCGGTGTGGATCGCACCACGGGCGATTACATGGGCATGCTCGCCACGGTGATTAACTCCCTAGCGCTGATGGACTGCTTGGAAAAAATGGGTGTTTCCACCCGTGTTCAAAGTGCGATTCCCATGAACCAGGTTGCCGAGCCGTTCATCCTTCGCCGCGCCATGCGCCACCTTGAAAAGGGCCGCGTGGTGATCTTCGCCGCCGGTACCGGCAATCCGTATTTCTCCACCGACACCACGGCCGCCCTGCGCGCCTCCGAAATGCACGCAGACATCATCATGAAGGCCACCAAGGTCGACGGTATCTACGACAAGGACCCCAAGAAGCACCCCGACGCCGTCAAGTACGACGAGATCACCTTCATCGACGCCCTCCGTCAGCGCCTCAACGTCATGGATTCGACCGCATTCTCCCTTTGCTTGGACAATAACGTCCCGATCTTGGTGTTCGATTTAAATGACCCTCACGCCATCGAGAAGGCAGTCACCGGTCAAAAGGTTGGTACCCTCGTCCACGGTTAAGTCTTAGCCGCCGCGCTTCTTCACTTTATTCAGCGCGTCACCGCCGCTCCCCACACAAAACACCATGTTCTTGTCCGCGAACGAAGATCGTGAACGGCTAAAGGCATGGGTGGTCGGCCTCACGATGGCGTGCCCTTTCGATCAATCAAATCCACCTGATTGCCCGCTTTGCCTGATCCGCACCAAACCGGTGATCGAGCGCTTGCACTGGGTGGAGTCACTGGGGCATGAACAGCTCCGTTTGATCGTGACCACGCACCTCCTTTGCCTCGCGCAAAAACAGGCCTAAACGCCCAACAAAACTCCTGTCACGCACGCTGCGCGCTTGCCGGCGGCCGGAGCTTCTTTTACCGCTTTAATTTTCAACCGTTATGTCTCAATCGATCCTCTCCGATACCCAGCTCAAGATGAAGAAGGCCGTGGACCACACGCTCCACGAGTTCGCCAATATCCACACCGGTAAGGCCTCGCCCTCTATGGTGGAAAACATCATGGTCGAGTCCTACGGCACGATGATGCGCATCAAAGATTGCGCCGCCATCTCCACTCCCGACGCTCGCCAGATCGTCATCCAGCCTTGGGATAAGGGACTCACCCAGGCCATTTCCAAGGCCATCATGATTGCCAACCTCGGCTTCAACCCCGCAGTCGATGGTCAACTGGTGCGTATTCCCTTGGCGGATATGAGCCGCGAACGCCGCCAGGAATTCGTGAAAGTCGCCAACCGCCTCGCTGAGGAAGGCCGCGTCCATGTACGCAACGCCCGTCGCGATTGCCTTGAAGCGCTCAAAAAAGCCAAGCTCCCCGAAGACGAGGCCAAGCGCACCGAAAAGGAGATTCAGACGCTCACCGATAAGTCCATCGAGGAGGTTAACAAGAATCTAGCCGCCAAGGAAAAAGACCTGCTCACGGTATAATTCCGCCCGCCCACCGGTTCCCGCGACTCATTGCTCGCACCGGCACACGCAGTCGCATCTCCGTCACTCCTCCAGCGCCCTCGTGAAAACCACCGCGCCCCACCGCGTCAT
>CANIXX010000122.1 GCA_947471115.1 Opitutaceae bacterium
AAGTACCAACCCGGCCGGCGCTACTTGGTACTCACCCCGCTGCAATGGCAGGCACTGCAAACCTTCGCCGAAGGCCGGACCGTGCCGAGCGTACTACTCGAACTCCTTGGCCACCGGCGCACGATCCCGTTGCGCGAATACTACGAGATCGTGGTCAAAGCCTTCGAAGCGGGCATTCTGCAAATGAACCAGCAGCCGCTCCCGGCCGAGGTGCCCCCCGCCACGTGGAGAGGCCGTGCGCAGGGCCAGCCCGCTCGCTGGCTAGCCCTCATCGCCATGGCGGCCGCCTCGATCACGATCATCCTGCAGCCCCTGCCCTTACCGCAACACGCCGGCCACCTGATGCTCGGCTGGCTCCTCACCTGTGTGGCCATTAGCCTCGGCAACCTGCTCGCTGCCTGTGTGCTACGCGGCACCGACGGTGATGTCTACAAGCCGCGCCTACTCTGGCGGCGCACGCTCGCACCCCGCTTCGTCGCCGACTTGGACGACCTCATCATGAGCAGTCGCTCCACCCAAATCGACGTCGCCCTCGTTCGCCTCGCCCCGCAATTCGCCCTGACCGCGTTGGCCGCCGTTTACCTACCCGGAGCCGTTTTACCGCTTCTATGCGGCCTCATCCTCCAGCTCTCGCCCCTCTGGAAATCGCCCATGCTCAACTTGCTGCACGCCCTCTACGGCGACGTGCGCCTCGCCACCACCTACGACTTCAAGTTCATCCAAAACCAGTTGGCTAACGCTCTGCTGATCGCGCGGCTCAAGTTCACTGACCGCCGCTTTCTGCTCATCGCCACCAGCTACACCGTCCTGTGGCTGGTGATTTTATTCCTCGGGGGTAGCGCGCTTCTACAGGTCAACCCCCTTGACCTAGTTCAACGTTTCCAAGACTCGGGCGGCGTCCGCATCACAGCGCTGGCCTTGCTCGCGACCTTCGGCCTGTTGGCGGTCATCGCCGTGAGCTTGCTCGGTTGTTTTGCCTGGAAGCACCTGCGCGCCTGGTGGCAGCTGAAGACCGCCAAGAAGCGCCAGCCCGAGACGCTAGCGGTCGACCCGGATAGTATTAAAAAACTGTTGAGCCGCACCCTGCTCTTTCGCGGTCTGGTAGCGGCGGACATTACCACTCTGGCCGGAGCGGTGGTCGCCGAGGAGCACCCCGCTGGCAGCCTCGTCGTGCGTGAAGCCGAATTGGGCGAGAAACTCTACATCATCTTTTCAGGCAGGGTCGAGGTGGTGCGCGAGCGCTCCGTGGGGCGCACTGAGGCAATCGCCACCCTGCAGGAGGCCGATATTTTTGGCGAAATAGCCCTGCTTTCGCTCGATGGCACCCGCCGCCGCTCGGTACGTTGCCTCACCGCCAGCGTACTCCTGTCGCTGGGCAAGGCGGAGTTTGAGCAACTCGTACTCTCGCGTCTTTCGCGCGAAACCATCGAGCAAACGGTGCAAAAAATGGCCTTTCTCCAGCGCATCCCGCTTTCGCGTTACTGGAGTCCGCATGCCGTGGCCTCCTTCGCCCGCCGCAGCATTTTTCAAGAGTTCCGCCCCGGTGAAATCGTCATCACCGAGGGACGCGAAAACCAGTTCTTCCACCTCATCCACGAGGGCGAAATGCGCGTGCTTAAAAAAGACAAAGAGGTCTCCGTCCTGACTACGGGCCAGTTTTTCGGCGAGATCAGCCTTCTGCAAAACAGCATCGCTACAGCAACCGTTGTCGCCCACTCACCCGGCCGCAACCTGCTGCTCTCCAAAATCGAATTCCTCAATTTCATCACCCAGGATTTTGTGATCGGGCTCCAATTCGAGGAAATCAGCTCCCAGCGCCTTGGTCGGGCGATCTTCCCTCTCACGGGAAAACCCGACGAGGTGCCGCACGTTTGATTAGCGGGGCGTGGTACACTGCGAGTTGTAGGATCGAAAGGAGTGCGGTGCTTCAGCCCGCATCGGTCATTGCAGGAGGCAATCCGTTGCAAACCTGCAGGCTGAAGCACCGCACTCCCTCAGAGCTCAATCCGACAAGATTAATGTTACGGCCGTAGCCTGCACGACCGTCGCCGAGGCTACAGCCACTTTTACCTTGTCAGTCCGAACGCGCGGCTCTGCCTTGGCCCCAACCGAACCCGCGTTCCTCTCCCCATGGCGTCCAATTACACCGAAGACTCGATCAAAACCCTTTCCCCGCTCGAACACATCCGGCTGCGCCCCGGCATGTACATCGGGCGCCTCGGCAACGGCTCCAACGCCGAGGACGGCATCTACGTGCTGCTCAAAGAAACCATCGATAACTCGATCGACGAGTACACGATGGGCCACGGCAAAAAGATCGAAATTGAGCTCAACGACCGCTCCATCCGCGTTCGCGATTACGGCCGCGGCATCCCGTTGGGCAAACTCATCGACTGCGTCTCGATCATCAACACCGGCGCCAAATACGACAGCGAGACGTTCCAAAAATCCGTCGGCCTCAACGGCGTCGGCCAAAAAGCCGTCAACGCCCTATCGCTGTCCTTCACCGCCCAGGCCATCCGCGAGGGCGAGACGCGCGTCGTCGAGTTCGAGCAGGGCAAGCTGAGTAAGGACCGCAAAAACCACAAAACCGCCGAGCGCAACGGCACCATCATCTCGTTCACCCCCGACACGGCGCTGTTTGGCCAGGACTTCAAATTCCGCCCCGAGTTCATCGAGGAGATGCTCTGGAATTACGCCTACCTCAACCGCGGCCTCACCCTCACCTTCAACGGCAAGGCCTACAAATCCGAGAACGGCCTCAAGGACCTGCTGGTTAAAAAACTCACCGGCGACACGCTTTACCCGATCGTCCACATCGAGGCCGAGGACATCGAGGTCGCCCTCACCCACGGTGCCCACTACGGCGAGGAATACTACTCCTTCGTCAACGGCCAGCACACCACCATGGGCGGCACCCACCTCGCCGCCTTCCGCGAGGCGTTGGTCGCCACGTTGCGCAACTTTTTCAAAAAAGACTACGACGCCGCTGACATCCGCCAGTCCGTCATCGCCGCCGTTTCCATCCGCGTGCAGGAGCCGGTCTTCGAGTCGCAAACCAAGACCAAACTTGGTTCCAACGAACTCGGCCCCAAGGGCCCGACGATCCGCCAGTTCATCGGCGGATTCCTGCAAACGCACCTCGACAACTGGCTGCATCGCAACCCCGAGGCGGCCGACGCGCTTAAGCGCAAGATCGAGGAAAGCGAGCGCGAGCGCAAAGAGCTCTCCGGCATCCGCAACCTCGCCCGCGAACGCGCCAAAAAAGCCTCGCTGCACAACCGCAAGCTGCGCGACTGCCGCGTCCACCTCGACACCAAGGACAAACGCGCAGAGGCCAGCACGATCTTCATCGTCGAGGGCGACTCCGCCTCCGGCTCGCTCACTTCGTGCCGCGACGTACAGACCCAGGCGGTCTTTGCGCTGAAGGGTAAACCGCTCAACACCTTTGGCCTCACCAAAAAGGTGATCTACGAAAACGAGGAATTCCACCTCCTGCAGAGCGCGCTGAACATCGAGGACGGCATGGACGGCCTGCGTTACAACAAGGTCATTATCGCCACCGATGCCGACGTCGACGGCATGCACATCCGCCTACTGTTGCTCTCGTTCATCCTGCAGTTTTTCCCCGAGCTGATCACGCAAGGACACCTGTTCATTTTGGAGACGCCGCTGTTCCGCGTGCGCAACAAAAAGGAAACGCGTTACTGCTACAGCGAGGCCGAAAAGCAGGCGGCGATGATGAAGCTCGGCCAAGCCGCCGAGATCACGCGGTTTAAAGGTTTGGGCGAAGTGAGCCCGGCGGAGTTTAAGGACTTCATCGGCGAAAACATTCGCGCCGAAAAAGTCACCCTCGACCGCCTGCACGACGTCGAGGGGTTGCTGACCTTCTACATGGGTAAAAACACGCCCACGCGGCAGGACTTCATCATCAGCAACCTGCGCGCGGAGAAGGATCTGGTTGAGGCGTGAGGGTAGCTCGACGTTTTCGGTGGGCACCCGCCAACTGATTGCCCACGAAAAACACGAAATGACACGAAAAAGGTTAACGTAGAATCGCTTGCGGCCAAAACCAAGGGCCGCTGATTTCCCGTGGCATTGAGCGTGAGCTCAGGGCTGGCCTGCCACCGGCCTACCCCAGGCAACCGATTTCCCAACGTAAAACACGCTCACGCCCCTGAGCTCACGCTCAAGGCCTCAAAGAGGGGTGAGCTCTGGGCGTGTGAATTCATTATTAGCCCGGCTCGCCAAGTTACGGCGGCAGGCCCCGCGCATCCCCGTTCCAGCCACCCTTCTGATTACCTCGCCCCGGGTCATTTCATACCGGTTCACCTCTTGACGTGCTCTGCGATAAATACAATGTACGCACATGAAAACCAAGGTGGTAAAGAGCGGAAATTCACAGGCTGTTCGCATTCCCGCCGCGATGCGCTTCAAGTCCAAGGAAGTCGAAATCATCCAGGAGCCCGGACGGATAATCATCTTTGATCCCAAAGAGCTGGATCGCCGCCGTAAGGCCATGCGCGCCATCTGGAAGCTGGGCCCGCTGGATGAAAGCCTGCCGCGTCCATGAACCGCATCTACCTGCCGGATACCAATGCGGTTTCCGTTTTCAACCGAGCGGCCAACCGGTCCCTCCACGAAAAGTTCATCGCCCATGCCGACGGCCTGCGATTATCCAGCTTGGTCTGGTTCGAATTGCGCTACGGTGCCGAAAAACGCCCCGATCTCGCCCAGCTGATCGCCCGCCTAGACCGGTTGCGGGTCGTCATTCCGGAATTGGAACCCTTCGACGAGGAGGCCGCTTGGCATGCTGGCCGGTTGCGCGCCTATCTGGAAACCCTCAAGCCCAACGCCCAGCCCATAGGACCTTATGACGTGCTCATCGCAGGCCAAGCCCTGAGCTTGGGCGCGGTGCTGGTCACCCGTAACCTCGATGAATTCAGGCGCGTCCCCGGACTCCTAATCGAAAACTGGGAAACCGATTGAACAGCTAAATAAAGGGCCAATTTAGCCCAAACGGTGCAGCCAATAATCAGGGTCTCGGTGCAAGGGCATGCCTCCAGCCACGCCCACACCTTCAGGGGCCAAAGGAATATTTAACCGCAAAAAAGCGCAGAAGTCGCAAAAACCAACCCCGAACCTAAAGACCTCCGTTTTTGCGCCGTTTGCGTCTCTTTGCGGCCACCCTCCGGCCATGGGGTAGGTGGATATTGCGGTCCACGGCTTGGCTTTTCGGCCTTTACGAGCGATTGGCGATCTTTGCGTTAAACCTCAACTCCGACCAACGTCTCTTTGAATTTAGACTTTGGGAGGGACTGGCTCCGTCCGGTCCGTACGGTCCGTCTGGCACGGACGACACGGAGGTCGTCCATCCATTATCTAAACAAAGGCTAAAACCATTTAGCTTTTGGTATCAACCCTCAGCGGGCTGCCCCTCGCGGCTTAATTTCCCGTTCTTTGAGAATCTCGCGGAAGGGCTTTCCGTCGAGGCTCAGATCGGCCAGCACGGCGCGGCCGTTGAGCACGCGCACCTCGGCGATGATGCCTTGGCTGCTGCGGATGTTTTCCGCAAACCAACGGTCGGCTTCAGGGGCTAGTTTTTCGTTGAGGTAAAAGCGCGAGAAGGGCCACTCGATCTGGGTCTTTTCGTTATTCACGTAGCCCGACTTCATACGGATGAAATCGCCGCTGGTGGGTGGCTCGATCGATAAATGAGAGATACTCGCCAAGCCATCGGTGCCGGTGGTCAGTGAGGCATAGACCAACATGCCCCGTTCCAATTTCGCGCCCTTAGGAACGCTGACCTCACGTTGTTCAGGCCTCACGGCGAGAAACCGGCCGCGCAGCGGATCGTAGGGATCGGGCGCGCTGCATTTGAGTTTTATGAGCGTGCCTTCGGCCAGGGTTTTTTCGTGCTGCATAATGCCCGTGAGCGGCACCAGCCATTGGGCAAGAGCGGCGAGGCCGAAGAGGATAATGGTGAGGGTTTTCATGCTTGGGCGGCGTTCTGCTGGCGCTGATGGCGACTCATGAAGAAGTTGAAGGCGAGGAAGGCGACGCCCACGGCGATGAAGGCCAGGCCTTTGGCGAGCAGCGAAAAATGGCTGTCCGCCATGCGGGCGATGATCAGGACCGACAGCAGCAAAGCACCGAGTCGGGAGGCACCGCGTTTACCGATAAAATCGAGCACGATGAGCGTGATGCCGATGCCCGAGAGGTGCAGCGTAGCCAGCCACGACAACAGCGCGCTACCGGCTTCGCCTTGGCCCACAAAGGGAACCGAGATCAGCGGCAGCAATGCCACCGACGCGATGGCTAAAACCGCCCAGCGGCGACGCGCACCGGCATGCAGCACAAACCCCGTGAGCACGGCCAGCAGTCCCCAGCACCAAGGCAGTTCCAACGCATGAGAAGCCCCCTTAAGGATGTCATTACTCGCATCGCGGAACGTGGCCGCCAGGCCGTAACCGAGCAGCCAAAGCGAACCCAGCACGACCTGCGGCTTGCGACCGCTGGCTTCGTCGATGCCGGCTTGATTGAGTGGAAATAGGGCGATGGCAGCGGCAGTCAGTGTCCATAACCAGAGGAAGGCCCCGAAATGGTAACGGGAGTAATCACCGGACTGTTGAGTCACGAACACTGCCGCGCTTGCCAGCCCAATGAAGGCGCTGAGCGTCATCACCCAGCGCAACGAAATCGAGAGCGCTTGCTTGCGCGACCAACCCGGCCAGTAGGGCAGCAGACCGAGTAACAACACCGGATAAAGCAGCGGGCTATCCTGCCAAGGCCTGCCTGGCCCGACTTGATTTACGCTCCAGATCGCGGTGGTAACGAGGTAGAAAATCGCCACCGCATGCGAGCGCAGCACCCAGGTCAGCGGAAGACTCAGCAGGAACCACCAGAACAGAAAGTCCGGCCACTCCCCGCCGAGATTGTAGATTTGCGAGACCAAGGCGATGGCTGCCCCGGCTGCAAATGCCTGAAGCACGGCTGCCGTTTCGCGTACCCAGGCCGCGCCGGCATCACCGCGTTGCAGCACACGAAAACTGAAAACCTGGGTCAGCAGCAGCGGTAAAAATGCGAACAACAGCCGCACGGTGAGGGAAAAATCATCCCAGTTGTAGCCAATCACAGAGATCAGTCCCGCGCCGATGAGCAGCGCACCGAGCGATCCCATAACGAGCTGAGCCAGCCCCAGCTGCGAGGCATCCGGCGCATGCCGTTCGCGCAACGTGCGTGCCGCGTCGGCGGAGAGAAGTCCTTCCCGTTCCCATTGCGGGAGTTGTTCGAGCAGCCAGCGTTGGCGTGAGTTATTCATGGATAAAAGGGGGGTGCTTCGGGACATAACAGGGGCGTTGTTCACTCCACAACGATCTCATTGGGGTTAAACCTAAAAATCTAAGCCTGCAGAAATTTGGCTTGGAGAACGCCGGAGTCATACCATTTCGCCTTCCAAGAAATACAAACGAACCAGTTTACCGCTAATGAACGCTAATGGCCGCTCATAAAAACCAAGGATTCATCACTTCTGCCTGAGCGTTTCGGCTAAATCCACTGACTCTGCCTGATCCAACTGCTGCGGCACCGGGGGGTGAGTGGAGCCCTAAAAAGGGCATCCCGCACAGGCCAAATCCTGCACCACCCAAACGGATTTTTAGCCCCCGTAAAAACGCTCGGGAAATTACGCTTGCGCCTCCCTTTCGCCGCCGCAACGAATCGCTCCTAATTCTGTCTGTAACTATTCACCATAAGCGGCGCACTTCCTGCATCACCTGGGTCCTTTAACTGTCCCGTCCACACCTTCGTTTACCATGGCCAAGATCCTTCCGTCTCCGCTTTATTCCGCTGAACAAGAACACGATGCATGTGGCGTCGGGTGCATCGCCAAGCTCACCGGCGAGCGCTCCCACGACGTGCTCAAACGCGCCATCGACGCTCTCAAGGCCCTCGCTCATCGCGGCGCCATCGACGCCGATGCGGTCACCGGTGACGGCGCCGGCTTGCTCACCCAGCTGCCGCTGGAACTTTTTAAGGCCTACTTGACCGAGCGCAAAAAGGCCCTGTTCCGCGAGCAGGACCTAGGCGTGGGCATGATTTTCCTGCCCCGCGGCGACGAATACGCCCAGGCCCACGCCAAAAAAATCGTCGAGGCCGCCATCAAGGCCGAGGGCTTGGCTTGGCTCGATTGGCGCGAAGTCCCCACCGACTCCAGCTGCTTGGGCCGCAAGGCGATAGAAACCCAGCCGCTCATCGTTCAAGCCCTCGTCGCCCGCAAGGAAGACCTCGCCGACGATGAATTTGAGCGCAAACTCTTCCTCGCCCAAAAGTGCATCGAGCGCCAGGTCGCCGAGGCCAAGATCGAGGGTTTTTATGTCTGCTCGTTCTCGTCGCGCACCATCATTTACAAGGGCCTGCTCACGCCCATCCAGTTGCGCCGGTATTTCACCGACCTGAAGTCGCCGCTGTTCACCACCGCATTCGCGATTTTCCACCAACGCTACTCGACCAACACGTTCCCCACCTGGCACTTGGCGCATCCGTTCCGGATGATGGCCCATAACGGCGAGATCAACACCATCCGCGGTAACCGTAACCGCATGCGCGCCCGCGAAAACTCCGTCTCCCACGGTGTCTGGGGCGACCGTTTCGCCGACCTCAAGCCGCTCGTTCAGCCGGCCATGTCGGACTCCGCTTCCTTCGACAACACCCTTCAGCTCATCACCTTGGGTGGCCGCAGTCCGCTCCACGCCGCGATGATGATGATGCCCCCGGCTTGGGAAAAAGATAAAAAGTTCTCCGCCGAGACGCGCGGCTTTTTCCGTTATCACGCCGGCATGATGGAGCCGTGGGACGGCCCCGCCGCGGTGGTTTTCACCGACGGTCTCACCATCGGCGCCGCCCTTGACCGCAACGGCCTGCGTCCTGCGCGTTACAAGATTTTCGACGACGGCTACTTCATCTTGGCCTCCGAAGCCGGTCTGGTGCATGACTTTCCAGGTAAAGTCGTCGAGGCCGGCCGTCTCGGGCCCGGTCGTATGCTCGCGCTCGATCTGGTGGAGCATAAGTTTTACCACGACGAAGAGATCAAGGCCCGCTTCACCACCGATACTAAGTTCAAGCAGTGGTGCACCGAACACCTGGTTAACATCCAGGCTGCGCCTGCCGCCGCGCCCGCCGTAGCCCCCGCCGCCCCTTCGGTCGTCGACCAACTCGCCTTCGGTTACGACCACGACGAAATCGAGCTCATCCTCACGCCACTCGCCGAAGGACTGGAGCCGACCGGCTCGATGGGTGACGACACGCCGATGGCCGTGCTCTCGCGCCGCCCCCGCCTGCTGTATCCCTATTTCAAGCAGCTATTCGCCCAAGTCACTAACCCGCCAATCGATTCCATCCGTGAAAAAGCGGTCATGTCGCTCACCGGTTACCTGGGTGGCCGCCTGAGCTTGTTCGAGGAACTCCCCAAGACCACCGGTCTCGTCGAGTTCGATTCGCCCATTCTGTTCGACCACGAGGTGGCCGCTCTGTTTGAGGTTTCCTTCCTCAAGGACCGCGTCGTGCGCTTGCCCGCCTTGTTCGACGCATCACAAGGCCCCGATGCGCTTGAGGGTGCCGTCAAGGCCCTCGCCGCCCAGGCCGAGGCTGCGGTCGCCAAGGCCGGCGCCAAGCTCCTGATCATTTCCGACCGGGGCGCAACCGCCACACAGGCCGCCATTCCGATGCTTCTGGCCGTCGGTGCGGTTAACCAGCAGTTGGTGCGCGCCGGCTTGCGCCTGCAGGCCGACCTCGTCGCCGAGACCGGTGAAGCCCGTGATGTTCACCAAATCGCCACGCTGCTCGGCTTCGGCGTCAACGCGGTTAACCCCTACCTTGCGCTTGAGCTCATCGCTGGTTTGGCCGCCGCTG
>CANIXX010000123.1 GCA_947471115.1 Opitutaceae bacterium
GGCACATGCACCGACTTGCGGCCGCAGGCCAAAGCGAGGCGGCGATCTGGGCGGGCCTAGGCGCGCAACAAAAGGGAGTTAACCTCGCCGTCGCGCTGCTGATTGCCGACCTCCAGCGCTCCAGCGGAGATGTAGCCGGAGTGCGCACCACCCTTGAGATGACAACCCAGCTACGTCGCTACAAGCAGGCCGAGACCCCGCTTGCGGTGATGCTGGCGCAACGCCTGCTGGACGCGGGGAACGCCAAGGCGGCGCTAACGGTGTGGCGCCAAGTGCTCGGTGAACACGAGCGCACGAAGGAGCAACGCATCCAATGGCTGCCTCTGGCTTCAACGGCCGCGCGGGCGGTGCCCGATGCTATACAAGCCCAGCGCTGGGACACCGAGTACAAGGTGTTAACTACTCCACCACCAGTTGCCTTGAAGGTAGAGTAGCAATAACCGGCAAGTAACACTCCAGTATTAACCCGAATACCTGCCTTCACGCACTGATAGATTTCTCACGTTCATTCTGCGTAAGTCCGCTTTATTCTTACGTGCGCCAGATGACCTAAAGTACGGGAAAAGAAATTAATAGCATATCATCCTGTATTCCTAAAAAACAAAGCGCATTAAAATACCTAAATAAACATTACGGTGTCTTAAAATTTAACCAAAAGCAGAAATTCGGAAAAAACACAGGCAATCCACCGTTTTTTTAAATTATGACCTAAAACAGTTTAGGACTTAAAGATGACGACTACTTCAATTCTTGCGTTATGCTCGCCCCTATATCCCCAAAAAAATCACACGTATAATCCTTCGATGTATACAGCGGCATGAATATGTGGGTTACGGTGTAAAATAAATTTAATTGAGCAGGTTGCTATCTAAGTTAAATGGCTTTTTTTCTTTAATTTATGAGTTACTCCGGAGGCCTATACCTAGATGACGACCTTGAACCTTATGTACGCAAGCGGGCCGATCAATCCTTTAATGGAAAAATCAACACCTACATTACTGCATTGGTACGAGCTGATCGTGAACTAACCCAGCAATTAGCTGAAAACGTATCGGCGACTGAGATCGCGCGCTGGCGCCAGTGCGAAATAACCCTGTTACGTGCAGCGCAAGACGCGCTCAACCTCCTCAATGCCGATACCCCTGAAGGCCGTGATCGGCTAGCCAAAGCTTTGGCTAATAGCATCCTGCGCGCATCCATGCGGGAAACAGCCCCACCAAAACCCCAAACGGCCACGACTCCCGAGCTCGGCGCAGCGGAATAGGTCAAGTCAGCGGCCAAAATCCAGGGCACGGGTCCCCCAGTTCCCCGCCTAAACCAAGGGTGTGGGCCCAGATAAACCCGCCAAGGCGGGCAGTCAGTCCGCCTTAACCATCCCAATAGAAAGACGCTTACCCCAACACGGTGAGCACGATTCCAGCGACAATCCCAATTACGGCGGGTAGTTTTTGGCGACCGTTGCCCTCGTGAAATAGCCAGAGGCTACCGGCGAACGCCACCAGCGTACTACCCCGCCGCAGGCTAGAAACAAGCGAGACCAGCGCTTCAGGGTTGCGCAAAGCGTCAAAGTACAGGAAGTCCGCGACCAATAGCCCAGCCGAAATACCGACGATGCTCCACCGCCAATGGAAAACGTGGCGAGGCCACCAGCGTAGTTTCCATCCCACCGCAAGTGGCAGGAAAATAACCGCCAGATAGATCGAAAACCAGCATTGCACGGTGGAGGCGCGAAAACCTTCGTGCCCCATGAGAAACTTGTCGTAAAGTCCGCTACATGCGCCCAGCAAGGTCCCGCCGAGTAGCCATCCGAACCATCGATTTTTGTGGAAATGAATCCCTTCCTTCGCCCCAACCACGGAGAGACTGATAAAGGAGCCCACCGTGATGACCACTCCGAGCAATTCCAACCACGTCGGCCGTTCCCCCAGAACCAGCAATGCACCAAACAACGTCCACATTGGACCGGTTGCGCGCACTGGAGCGGCCAATGACAAGGGCAAGTGTTTGAGGGCAAAGTAACTGCAAAGCCACGACGCAGCCACGAGGAGTGACTTAAAGAACAGCAGCAGGTGCTGGGCGCCTGTAATGGGATCGACCTTCAATACGGCGGGCATACCGGCGAAAGCAGACGCATCGAGCGCGAGCAGCGTGAGCCAAACCAGCGAACTGCACACATTGGCCAAAAACAGCACAGGCAACACGGCGTTTTCGCGCACCGCGTGCTTGGTACTGAGGTCATAGAACCCCAGGAACAAGGCAGACAATAAACTAGCGGCGATCCACGGCATTAAAAGGACAGGTCTGCCGTCCTTGGCACGGACGGGCAAGCGCACAGAGTAGGATCAGATGCTCTCCACGGGGATTGCGCCCCTGCGCCTTCCATGGCCGCCGCCCGCTGCCGGACTCGGCTCCCGCCTTGGTCTTGGCTACCGTTGTGGTCACTTCCTTCGAATATTTCGTTTCATTTATTTAGTTCCCCCTCCACATGCTGGGCACACGAAGGTGGGCCGCCCCGGACAATTCAGCTCACCCTGAAAACAAATTGGTATAAGTCAGGGCATCAGGGCCAATGTCGGCGGGCCCGTAAACGATCCTCAAAACTTGCGCTGTTTAGACCAAGTCCTGCGCAGTCGAAAACGGCGCAAGCAGGTTAAGGTAGGCTTACCGCATCAATTCGGTGCGCTCATCGTAACCCTGCCCACATGCAAATCCTCCGCACTTCTACCTTAGCCGCACTTCTGTCCGTCAGTGCTTCACTCACTGGCTTCTGCCAAAGCGCCCCGGCCGTCACTCCGGTCACTTCCGCGAAGACCACCACCAGTCCGTGGTCGGTCCGTTTGGCCGCCACCTACATGAAAACCGTCGATAAGTCCGACCTAGACATCGATGTGGAAGACATCGTTCTGCCCGAATTTGACATTAACTACGCCTTCAACGCGCACTGGTCAGCCGAGCTCGTTCTCACTATCCCGCAAGAGCACACCGTCAAACTCAACGGCAACAAGATCGGCACCTTCTCTCACCTGCCCCCCACCCTGCTCGCCAAGTACACCATTAACCCGGCCGATAAACTCAGCTTCTACGTCGCCGCTGGTGTTAACTTCACCCTGATCTTCAACGACAACCTCTCGACCTCAGGCACTGCCCTCAAGCTCGAGGATTACAGCTTCGGACCGGCCGGCCAGATCGGTGCCGATTACAAGCTCAACGACCGCTGGATCCTCAACGCCGACGTCAAACGCGTCATGATCCGCACCGATGTGATGACCAGCAGCGCCACCCTGACCGAACTCCAGCTCGACCCGTGGCTGTTCTCGCTGGGTGCCCGCTACAGCTTCTAAAACAAATTCGTGTTTCACAAAGCGTCTCACGGATCCCTGTGCGCATGCACTGGGATCCAATTAATAGGGCACCTTTTCAGTCCGGAATTCCCTGCAAACGGGGCTCACCCCAACAAGGGAAGGATAACCGTTTTAGCCCGCGCAAAAGCGGCCTCGAGTGCCGCGATCTGCGATTCCGAAACGGGTGTCCCCTGCAGGCGTGAATCGTGTTCGATCTGCTGGGCAATCTCGCGTACTTCACTGGCCCCAATATTACTAGAACTGCCCTTGATGCTATGGGCGGCCCGGATAAAAGCGGCGGTATTTCCGTCAACGCGGTGAGCGTGTAAATCGGCCATACGTTCGGGCACATCGGCCAAAAAAATCGTCAAAATTTCCTTTAAAAATGCATCATCATCATCGGGGCTAAGCGCACGAAGATTCTCAATCGCATCGGGATCGATTACGGTAACAGGCGGCATGGCGAATAAGGGTATATAAACAGGGTTAAGCGGCATTCAGCCCCAAGGGAGAGGCCCAACACGTAAATCAAACGCAAACTCAGCTAGAATTCCCATTCAAAGGAGGTGTTAGCTTCTACTTCCTCGATGGCAGTCAAGCCGAGCAATACTTTTTTAGCCCGTCGTAGCGAAGGAGCTTAAACCCCACTTTACTCGCGGCCACCGTGATCTGTTGCACACGTGCCCCCGTGGTTATCAGGGTGCGGATTTCCTCGGTGATGAGCACCAATTCATGAATCGCGACGCGCCCCTTGTAGCCCGTTCTTCGGCAAATCCGGCAACCCTGCCCCCGATAAAACGGTACGTCCGTGATCCCCTCACCTTTAAAGTACTTCAACAATTTTTCGCGGGTCGGATAATAGGGTTCTTTACAGTTGTCGCACATGTTACCTCGTTTATCTCAGATAAAATATCGGCCTCATTAGAATACTGATCAGGATGGCGTAATCAATTTCGCGAGGCAGTGAAAACACGGGGCTTACAGACCGCTGAATAATCAGGCTCAGGCGCTTAACCCGCCCTGCATCTTCGGGCGAGGAAAAGGCGGCCGTGAGCACGCCGTCTATGAGTAAAGGCCAATGGCCTGTATTTTTTTGGCGATTTCGACCGGGATTGCGTGGACGGCCTCCTCAGTGATCAATTACGCAAACGGTTCGAAATAGGCGATTTCGAGTAAGTCGGCGTAGATTTTATAGGCAACATCCTTGGGCACGATACCTTGCTCAATAATGCGTTCAAGCAGGGGTAAACCACGGGGTGTTCCCTGCTCAAGTAACGCCAACTCGGCAAAAAACTCGAACGCGGGTAGCTTGCGAATGAGGTCACCTAAACTGGCGGTAGGCGAGTGGCTCACCACGATTTCTCTTCTTTTTTTGAAGAGCTTATTGATTTCCGCTTGGTGAAGTTTTTCCTGTGAGAACGAGCCCCTCGTGCGTTCCACCTGAAGCTCGTTGAGCAATTCTGTTAAGCTGTAGCGCACTTCACCCAACCGGGGTAATGCGTGCGTTGGAGCGACACCAAGCGCAGTGGTCGTCGTAGCGGTTTCCATGGGTTAACTTACGGCCTGGTTTTTCTCCATCAATAACCCGCTGAGTAGCGCGATGAGTTCATCTCGCGGAGTGTCTTTACGAATATAGTGGAGTGCCCCGCCATCGACGGCTTGTTCTATGGTATTTCGAGTGGCAATCGAGGTCAGCATGACGATGCTCGCTTCGGCATTGAGGCTGCGGATCTCGAGCAAGGCTTCGATTCCATCCATGACAGGCATGTTGACATCGAGCAGGACCAGGTCGGGTTGCTCGCTCAAATAGGCGACCACGCCCTCGGCTCCATTGGAGGCTTCGCAGATCGTGGTGACGCCCATCGAGCGCAACACCAATCCCATGTATTTACGGATGTGGTACTCATCATCGACGATGAGCGCTTTTTCGAATAAGTTCATGTGATAAGATTGGGGAAAGTAACGCAAAACTCACACCCGCCATCCAGTTGGTTCACGGCTTCGATGGTGCCGTGGTGGGATTCCACAATCTTTCGGCAAATCGCCAAGCCAAGGCCGATGGATTGTTCGCCTCCAGTGGTTCGGGTGGAGAGTCGGCCAAAATCGGTAAAAAGGCGGTCTCGCTCCTGCTCGGGAATGCCTGGTCCTTGGTCGAACACTCGTAGAATCTGGCTGTTCGTGCCGGCGTCGACTTCGAGTGCAACGCGAATGGTTGAACCGGGCGGCGAGTATTTGACCGCGTTGCTTAGCAGGTTGTCGATGACCTGGCGGGCCTTGGTCGCATCCACCCGAATCAGCGGCGCATCAGGCCCCCGCTCAAATTCGATGCGGGTGCGCTTCCGGGTGGAAGCCATAGCCGTGAGATTCACCGATTGGCCGACCAAGTCGGCCAATCGTGTGGGCGCGGAATCCAGTTTAAATTCACCCGACTCGATGGTCGCCAAATCAAGGAGGTCGTTAACTAGGGTAACCATACCCTGGCTGGTATTATGGATGAGCTCGACCAGCTCCGCCTGCTCGGGGGTCAGCGGTCCGACGGTACCATCCAGCAGGAATTCCGACAGACCTCGAATGGTGGCGAGCGGATTACGCAGGTCGTGGGCTGCCATGCTGAGAAACCGGGTTTTGGCAGCATTGGCTCGGCTGAGTTGGGTGACCAGCGTCAGTTGATGAGCGAACAGAAGCCGAATCTGCAAGTGGGTGTGAATGCGGGCCACCACCTCTTTTTGCCGAAACGGTTTGAGCACATAATCCACCCCACCTGCATTAAAACCTTCAACAATCGCACCTGAGTCTTGCTTAGCGGTGATAAACACAACCGTCGCAGCTTGCTCGCCGTAACGCCGGTGCAACTCACGACACGCATCAAAGCCATTCATGCCCGGCAACAGCACGTCGAACAAAACCAAGTCGGGCGCGAAAGAATCGTATTGAGCCAAGGCGGCTTCAGCCGAGTCGGCTTCCTCCAACACGTAACCTTCCGGCTCAAGTATTTTCCTTAAAATACTCCGGTTCAGGCGCTCATCGTCAACCAGCAGGATTTTCCGTCCACGGGTTTGGAGCCACGATGATTCGGCTTCGGCAAGTAAACGTTGGTCCGTTGTTTCAGGCATGTCTTGTCGCGCTTAGTACCACCGCTGGCACCTTTGTTGCCGACTAATCCACAAAGGCCCCAAGCAACGCATCAGGATATTTGCATATGTTGATATTAAACTTGCACGCCGATTGCGCCGATGCCTCGCTTTCCATCTCATATCTTATGGCTAACTCATTCGTGTTTTCCTCCGAGTCCGTAGGCGAGGGGCATCCTGACAAGGTTGCCGACCTCATTTCCGACAGCATCCTCGATGCCTGTCTTGCGATCGACAAAAACTCCCGTGTCGCCTGCGAAACGTTCGTCAAATCGAACGTCGTCGTTGTTGGTGGCGAGATCACCATCCCTTCGTTGCAGGACAAAAAGACCGGCAAAACCAAGCCGATCGATGAGGTCATCAACGTGGGCAAGGTCATCCGCGACGCCATCCGCCACATCGGTTACACCAATGATGACGACGTGTTTCACGCCGACACAGTTTTCATCAACAACTACCTCACCGCCCAGTCCGCCGACATCGCCCAGGGCGTGGACGCCAAAAAAGCCGCCGGTAAGAAGACCGCCGAACAAGGCGCCGGCGATCAAGGCCTCATGTTCGGCTTTGCTGCTGACGAGACGGCGGAGCTGATGCCCGCCCCGATCATTTTCGCCCATCGTCTCGGCCGCGAACTCACTGCCATCCGCAAGAGCGGCAAGGTCAAGTGGCTGCGCCCCGACGCAAAATCACAAGTCTCCGTGCGCTATGTCGACGGCGTCGCCACCGAGATCGTCAACGTCGTCATCTCGACCCAACACACCGCCGATGTTACACACGCCGAGATCGAGGCGTTCCTCATTAAGAACGTCATCAAAAAGGTACTACCGGCCAAGTTGCTCAACGCGAAAACCGAGTTCCTCATCAACCCGACCGGCAAGTTCGTCATCGGTGGCCCTCAAGGCGACTCAGGCCTCACCGGACGCAAGATCATAGTTGATTCCTACGGCGGTTGGGGTCGCCACGGCGGCGGTGCTTTCTCAGGAAAAGATCCGTCCAAGGTTGACCGCTCCGCCGCCTACATGGGCCGCTGGGTCGCAAAAAATATCGTCGCGGCCAAACTCGCCAAACAGGTCGAGGTCCAGTTCGCCTACGCCATCGGCCACCCGAATCCAGTGAGCGTTTACGTGAACACGTTTGGCACCGGCACCGTGTCGGACGAGAAGATCACCGCCGCCATCCAGACGGTGTTCAGTTTCAAGCCCGCCGATATCGTTAAACAGCTCGACCTGCTCCGCCCGATCTACCGCGAGACGACGAACTACGGCCATTTCGGTAAAGCCGATCTGCCTTGGGAGCAGACCACCAAGGTAGCCGCCCTGCTCGCCGCCGTGAAGGCCGCCAAGTAAGGCGCGCGTCGCGCGAAATTCCAAACTCCAAATCCACAAATCCCAAAGGGAACGGCGCGTCCGCGCTGATCTTCTTGGGATTCTTAAAATCCACCTCAGCGCTCCCAGATTTACACTATGTCCACAGTTTCCCTCCTGAAAAACGTTCCCAAAGGCCAAGATTTTATCGTCCGCGACATCGGTCTCGCCGAGTGGGGCCGCAAGGAACTCAACGTCGCCGAGCACGAGATGCCCGGCCTCGTTTCCCTGCGCAAAAAGTTCGGTGCCAAAAAGCCCCTCAAGGGCGTGCGCATCACCGGTTCGTTACACATGACGATCCAAACCGCCGTGCTCATCGAGACCCTCGTCGCTCTGGGTGCCGACGTGCGCTGGGCTTCGTGCAATATATTCTCGACCCAGGATCACGCCGCCGCAGCCATCGCCAAAGCCGGCGTTCCCGTCTTTGCATGGAAGGGCGAGACTCTCGAAGAATACTGGGATCTCACCTGGAAGGCCGTCAGCTTCCCCGGCGACAAGGGCCCTCAGCTCGTCGTCGATGACGGCGGCGATGTTACCCTTCTCCTCCACAAGGGCTACGAAATGGAGCAAGGCAGCGACTGGCACACCACGGCCTCCGGTTCCCACGAAGAGCAGATCATCAAGGATCTCCTCAAGAAAATCGGTAAATCCCAGAAGGGCATCTTCACCGCCATGGTGAAGGAGTGGCGCGGCGTCTCCGAGGAGACCACCACCGGCGTGCACCGCCTCTACCAGCTCCACGAGAAGGGCAAACTGCTCGTTCCTTCAATTAACGTGAACGACTCGGTCACCAAGTCGAAATTCGACAACCTCTACGGTTGCCGCGAGTCACTGGCCGACGGCCTCAAGCGCGCCACCGACGTCATGATCGCCGGCAAGGTTGCCTGCGTGTGCGGCTACGGCGACGTAGGCAAAGGCTCCGCATTTTCCCTCAAGGGCTTTGGCGCCCGCGTCATTGTCACTGAGGTCGACCCGATCAACGCCCTTCAAGCCGCGATGGAAGGCTTTGAGGTTAATACCGTCGAGAGCACCCTCGGCGTGGCCGACATCTATGTAACCACCACGGGCAACAAAGATGTGATCACCTTGGAACACATGCAGAAGATGAAGGACCAGGCCATCGTCTGTAACATCGGCCATTTCGATAACGAGATCCAGGTGGATCGCCTCTACAAGGCAAAGGGCGTGAAGCGCGTGACCATCAAACCGCAATACGACCAGTTCACCTTCGCCAAGGGCCCGACCATTTACCTGCTGGCCGAAGGCCGCCTTGTGAATCTCGGTTGCGCCACCGGCCACCCGTCGTTCGTGATGTCCAACAGCTTCACCAACCAAACCCTCGCCCAGCTCGACCTCTGGAAAAACAAGGACACCTATGCAGTCGGCGTGTATCGACTGCCCAAGCACCTCGACGAAGAGGTTGCCCGCCTGCATCTAGAAAAGATCGGCGCCAAGTTGACCACGCTGACCAAGAGCCAGGCCGAATACCTTGGTGTCTCGCCCGACGGCCCCTACAAGCCTGAGCATTACCGCTACTAATCGATCACTCGCTGCGTATCGTTACAAGGCCGTCGGAAAATTCCGGCGGCCTTTTTCATGCCCTCCGTTCACGCATATTCATCGGCACCAACTACCAGCCACTCCCTCCGCAATTCCCACTAGATCGTTCAAATAAAAAATAGTATCAAGCGGTAGACCAAGCGGCGGTATCGTGGTAGGTGAGGACCACGTCCACCCCACCCCGCCACAACCGGAAGGCTTTCATGAAGCTCGAGGCGAAAAGCGTCGGACTGGCGTTGACGTGGCAGATCACCACCTGCTGGTCGATGATGTTCACGTTGGCTTTGGCCAGGCTGAGTTTGGTCATGACTTGAGCCACGATACCGATGCTGAGGTTGAGCAGCAGCGAGCTGAACAGGGACATGATCACGCCGATTGAGGCCGCACCGGGGAGGGCGGGTGATCATATTGGCGTTGTTGCGCATTTTTATTCCTAAGCGGAAGGCCGATCACCAGGCGGGTGGGCATGCGGCCGGTGGCGTTGCTGCGAATGGCGTTATCGGCCTGAGCC
>CANIXX010000124.1 GCA_947471115.1 Opitutaceae bacterium
CGCCTTTGTTGCAACAGCTTCTTGACCATACCTAACGACACTCGGAAACGCTTCGCCACCTCCTCCTGCGTCCACTTGCCCTCATCATAAGTCTCCACAATTCGCCGCCTCAAATCCATCGATGTCGTCTTCATTCCTTCACCATAACAACCGGCCAAAAAATAGCCACAGTTTTATTTAAAATGCTCTAGTGTTGTGGTTTACGGAAACCTTAAGCGTGAGCTCAAGGTTTCACCAGGTGCGCTTTGTAGCGTAGTAATACGCACCATATCGGATTGAGCTCTGAAGCACCGCGCTACTTTCGATCCGATGCTTTAAATGTTACTGCCCACTAGGCGCTGCCGGAAGGCGTTTGCCGCTTTGCGCGGATGTTCCCTTCTTTTGGTTTGGCGCGGACGAATTCTGTCCCCACGGTTTACCTGTCGTTAGCATTTCGTTGAACCCCATTGATCGCTCGCCATGGCCGATGACTTTTTGAACCCCGTTTCCCCCTCACGCCCTGCGCAGCTGACGATGGCTTTGGAGCTTGAGGCGGCGGAGAAGGAGTTTTCGGTAAAGATGCATCTTGCCCGCGAGCTCACCGAGTCGGCGCTGTCGCGCAAAGCCCTGCAAGCGTTGCTTGAGGAACAAAAGCGGGTCGAGGCGGCGTTGCGGGCCACCGAACGGCGTTACCGTACACTGTTTGAAGGTGCCCCGGATCCGGTTTTTTTGCTCTCAATTGAGCCGACGAATTCCGGCCGAATCCTGGATGTAAACGATTCGGCGTGCCGGGCTTATGGATACAAGCGCGAGGAGCTGCTAGCCATGCGTTTTACGGATTTGAACACGGCTAAATCGGGCGCGACGGCGGCGGCGCGCATCAAGCGTATGTTGGCAGGCGACGGATTGGCGTTTGAGTTCATTCACCGCCGCAAGAATCTGTCTGAATTCCCCGTGGAGGTGAATGCCAGCTTGGTGGAGCTGGACGGGCGTGTGTGCATGCTGGCGTTTGGCCGTGACATCACGGCGCACAAACGCGCCGAGGCTGCACTCGCGTTAAAAGAAAACCGCTTCCGTGCGATCATCGAGGTGTCGCCTGTGCCGATGGCGCTCAACGACGACCGCGGCGTGATCACGTTCCTGAACCCGGCGTTCACCCAGATTTTTGGTTATTCGCGGGAGGACATTCCCACGCTCGCGGAGTGGTGGGCCAAGGCTTATCCCGATGCGGCATATCGCCAGTGGGCGAGCGGTATTTGGCAGGTGGAGTTGGAGCGCTCAAAACGCTCCGGCACCCCGTTTACGCCGATGGAGTTCACCCTCACGTGTAGAAATGGGATGCGTAAGACGGTACTGGCCAATGCCGCGCCCAGTTCCGCGGCCTACGAGACCGATCATCTGGTGGTTTTGTACGACATCACTGACCGCAAAGAGGCGGAGGCGGCCTTGTGCGAGTCGGAGGCCCGTTGGCGTTTCGCCATGGATGGTTCCGGCGATGGCATGTGGGATTGGCGTATCGATACCGGTATGGTGTTTTACTCCAAGCGGTGGAAATCGATGCTCGGTTACGCCGAGGACGAGTTGAGCAACATGGTCAAGGAGTGGGAGCAACTGGTGCATCCGGACGACTTACCTCGGGCGCTGGACTCGGCGGCAGACCATTTTCGCGGCCAGTCCGAGCACCATGTCGTCGAGCAGCGCATGCGTTGCAAGGACGGTTCGTGGAAGTGGATTCTTGCGCGTGGACGGGTGATTGAATGGTCCGCGCCGGGCAAGCCGAGGCGCATGATCGGCACCTACACCGACATCGATTTGGAGAAGCGTCGAGAAGAGACCCAGCAGGCGCTGGTGCGGCGGCTCGATTTGGTGATGCGGGCCTCGAACCTCGGTGTTTGGGAGTATGATTTGCAGACGGGTTACCTCGACTGGGACGATGCCATGCACTCGCTCTTCGGTTGGAGTCGCGAGGAGGCTGGTGGTTCTATTGAGGCTTTTCGCAGTAGCGTCCATCCTGACGACTTGGCACGCATGGACCAAACGATCTTGGACATGCGCGGCGGGCGGGTTTTTCAATCCTTCGAGTTTCGCATTATCCGCCGCTCCGACGGGGCTTTGCGCACGATCGAGGGCAACGGGTACCTGTTGCGCGACGGCGATGGGTTGCCGCAGCGCTTACTGGGCATGAACCGCGACATTACGGATAAAAAGGAGGCGGAGTTGAGTCGGCGGCAGCTGGAAATCCAGTTTGGGCAGGCGCAGAAGATGGAGACGCTCGGCACGCTGGCAGGAGGCATTGCGCATGACTTTAATAATTTGTTGGCCGGCATGATTGGCTGCCTCGAACTTGCGCTACCGTTGTTGCCCGAATCGCATCCCGCGGGCGATTGGATCGGGCGGGCACGGGGCGCTGGTCTGCGTGCGCGCGATTTGGTCAAGCGGCTGATGTTGTTCTCGCGGCGCACTCCCAGCGTTGGGCGCAAGTCAATGCAGATTAAACAGTTAATAGATGAAACACTGCCGATTCTAAACGCCAGTTTGCCGTCCTCGATCGTAATCCGCACCCAGAAAAACCCCGCATTGAGCGAAGTTTTGGGCGATTACGGCCAACTGCAGCAGGTTCTTATGAACCTGTGCTTGAATGCAGCCCACGCCATTGGGGCCAAACAAGGCCAGATCACGCTGGATGTGCGTCCCGCCGAGGTATTGTCGGTCGATGGCCGGATGAATCCGGCAGGCGCACAGGTGTGTTTGTCGGTGGCCGATGATGGCTGCGGCATGGATCAGGAGACGCAGGCGCGAATTTTCGACCCATTTTTCACCACCAAGCCCGAAGGACAGGGAACGGGGCTTGGGCTGTCGATTGTGCACGGCATCGTGCACGATCATGGGGGGACGATTCGCCTGCGCAGTGCGCCCGGACAGGGGACCTGCTTTGAGGTTTACCTTCCCGTTATTCAGAAGGCACCGGTGGTGGTTGAGTCGCCGAGTGCGCCGGTGGCGGTGTTGGCGGGGGGCGGCCGCAAGGTGTTGCTGGTCGATGACGAAGAAGTGCTGCGTACGTTTGTGGCCGCCGTGCTCACCATGGCCGGCTTCGAAGTCGTCGCGGCGGATAACGGGCTCAATGGCGCCGCTGTTTTCGCCGCCACCCCGGATGCGTTTTCGTTCGCCATCGTGGATCTCTCGATGCCCGGCCGCAACGGGTTCGAACTGATCGGGGATATGCGGGCGCTGCGCCCTGGTCTGCCGGTGATCTTGATGAGCGGTGACCACAACCGGTACGGCGGGGCTGGGGGGAACCTAGGCGCAGAAAGCTATATTCGCCTTTCTAAGCCATTTGCTATTGCTGAGTTGAATGCGGTAATTGCGCCGCTTCTGGAGGCTAAACCCAGCCTCTTAGCGTAGACTTTGCGGAACACTCCGCACCGGTTGCCGTGAGATTGACTGAGTGAATTTGGTAGATTCCGATTGTTTTATGGACACCCAATTATGGCTGCATCCGCGTGACGAACTGGTTGCAACGATGGATCGTATCTATCGCTACCACATGACGACGACCTCGGGAGGTAACCTCTCGATCCTTGATCCCGATGGGAGCATTTGGATTACCCCTTCCCGTGTAGATAAAGGCTCGCTGCGATCTGCCGACATCGTGCGGGTCAAGGCGGATGGTTCCCGCGAGGGGCTGCACCCGCCTTCCTCGGAATTCCCCTTTCACCGGGAAATTTACCGTTTTCGCCCCGACATCAAGGCGATCGTGCACGCCCATCCCGGAGCGTTGGTGGCGTTCAGTATCGTACGCCGTTTGCCCGAGACCCGCGTGCAAACCCACGCCTACAACCTGTGCGGCAAGATCGCTTATGCGCCTTATGCCTGCCCAGGCAGTCAGGAACTGGGAGACAAAATCGCGGCTGCCTTTGCCGGGGGCGCGGACTGCGTGATGCTGGAAAACCACGGCGTGGTCATCGGTGGGCGGGATTTGGCTGAAGCGTTCCAGCGTTTTGAGACCCTAGAGTTCGTGGCGCAGACGGTGATCCGCGCTTCGGCGTTGGGCGAATTGCGCACGTTGCCCAATGACCTGCTCACCGGCCATGCCGTGCCGGATTACACCCCGTTGGATTCGCAGGTGCCCACCAATCATGAAAAGGAGTTGCGCACCGAAGTGTGTGCGTTCGCCCAGCGCGCCTACCGCCAGAAGCTGATGATTAGCACCGCCGGAGCCATTTCGGCGCGGTTGGATGCGCAGCAGTTTGTGATCACGCCGCGCCGCCGGGATCGGCTCGATTTGAAGCCATCCAGCCTTGTTCGCGCGACCAAGGATTCGATGGAGATGGGTAAACGTGGCAGCCGCACGAGCCGATTGCATGGTCTCATTTACGCTGCGAATCCAGAAATCGGAGTGATCATCAATGCCCAGCCGATGTGCGCCAGTGCGTTTTGTATGACCGATGTCGAGTTTAGCTCGCGCACCATCCCGGAGAGTTACTTGGTGCTCGGCGATGCCCCCAAGGTGCCCTTTGCCTGTGTGGTCAACGACGCCGAGGCGCTGGCGGCAAGGATGTCGCTTAAAAAATGTCCCGTTCTGCTGATCGAGAATGAAGGCGCGCTCATCGTGGGACGTACCCTGCTTGAGGCGTTTGACCGGCTCGAAGTTCTGGAGGCCACCGCAGAAGCGCTGCAGTTGAGCCGGCCGCTTGGGCCGTTGGTACCAATGCCCGAGAGCGCTTTGGCAGAGCTCCGCAAGGCATTCGGAATGGACTGATTTCGAGCGGGCGCTTTTGGGCTTGATAATGGGGCCCGCAAAACCGCATCCCAATCAGCTTCTTATTGTTGTGAGTGAAATACCTCGGACCTACTCAACGCAAAGCCGGCGGGATCGAGTGATCCCCCCGGCTTTTTTTGGGCCTGCCGCCCGTTTTTATAAGGGCGAAAACTTTGGGTTCCTCCGCGCTCAGGAGCCGCAGCCGGCGCGGCTCAAGCGCAGGCGATGCCACTGCGTCCGTGGGCAATGCGGCCCGATTCGAAGAAGTCGCCCGGTACGGATTCAGGACCAAACTCAGGGGCGCATTCGGCCAGGAGTTTACGCAAATTTTCGCGGGCACGGGCGATGCGGCTTTTGACGGTACCGACATTGATGCGCAGGGCCACCGCTATGTCCTCGTAGGGTAACTCGATGACGTTGCGCATGGTTAGGATCTCGCGGTGCGACGGTTCCAACTTGTCCATGCACAGTGAGATAAGCGTAACGAACTCATGGGTGGCAGTTTCTTGGGCGGGATTGGCATCGTCGGAGGCAATCATGTCGGCGAAGGTGATGTTGGAGTCCTCGGATGGGGGGCGCTCCAGGGATAGGGAGTCCTGCCGGCGGCGGCGGAAAAAGTACCAGTAGCGGTTACGCGACAAGTTGAGTGCGATGCGATAAAGCCAGGTCGCCAGCGAGGAATCGCCGCGGAAATTGGCCAGGCCGCGATGCGCGCGGATGAACGCGTCTTGGACGATTTCCTCGGCATCGGCGGCGTTGCGTAGAAGGTTGTGGGCGAGACTGAAAAGGCGCGCGTGGTAGCGCTGCATGATCTCGATAAAGGCGGTCTCGTCGCCGGCGTTGAAGCGCTGGACCAGAAGTGAGTCGTAAGCGGCCTCGGTTTTGGCCTCGGGTTTGGCGAGGGTAACGGTGCGGCCTGAGCGTGCGTGCTGAATCATGATTGGGCTCCGGTGAATGGGTTGGGTGGCGCGGGTGGTATCAGACGAATCCCAGACTACCTTGGTACGTCCCGAGCGAATATGGGTTCGTTTACCCAATTGTGGGCAAAGGAGGGAACCTTTCACCCAATAGGGTGGGTCTAAGGCCGGGTTTCCCCGCGTGTCTCACCCCTCCAGGCCCCCGTTTGTGGCCTTCCTCTCGCGCCCGTCGGCCACCACCCATCGTGGTTCGCCCACGCCCGGCCGCAGTTGAGAAAATCCGGTCTCCGCGGTTTTTTTTAAAAACCCCTTGGCAGGCGCGACCCGACACCTTTTCGTCCTTCTTTAATGTCCACGTTCAAACCTGCAGTCCTCGCCCTCGAAGATGGTTCCGTGTTTCGCGGCCGCGCCTTTGGCGCCGATGCTACGATCGCGGGCGAATGCGTGTTCAACACGTCCATGACCGGCTATCAGGAGATCATCACCGATCCCTCTTATTACGGCCAAATTGTCACCATGACCGCGCCGATGATCGGCAATTACGGGGTGAACGACGAGGACACGGAAGCCTCCGTGCCCCGTGCCAGCGGCTTGGTCGTGCGCGAACTCTCGCCCATCGTCAGCAACTGGCGCAGCCAGTCTTCTCTCGACGCTTATCTGCGTAAATACGGCATCCCCGGCATCAGCGAGGTCGACACCCGCGCCCTCACCAAAAAGCTCCGCGTCGATGGCGCGATGAAGTGCTGCCTTTCCACCCTCGCGCTCACCGATGCCGAGGCGGTCGCCCGCGCCAAGGCCTGGCACGACATGGCCGGCAGCGATTACGTCAAGGACACGACTTGCAAAGAGCCGTACCTGTGGCGCGCCGATGATGCCGCCAACCACAACGCCGTTTACGTGCCCGCCGGCACCACCTTCGGCCTGCCTCACACGCCCGCCAAGCGCTTCACCGTAGCGGCCTTCGATTTTGGCGCCAAGCACTCCATTTTCCGCAAGCTGGTCAACCACGGTTTCGACGTAAAAGTGTTTCCTGCCACCGCCACCGCTGAGCAGATCAAAGAGCACGCCCCAGACGGCGTTTTCCTCTCCAACGGCCCCGGCGATCCATCCGCCCTCGGCTACATCCACCGCACCGTCACCGGCTTGCTGCCACATTACCCGATTTTCGGTATCTGCTTGGGGCACCAGATGATCACCCACGCCGTGGGCGGCACCACGTTTAAGCTCAAGTTCGGCCATCGTGGCGGTAATCAGCCGGTTAAAAACCTCGAAACCGGCAAGGTTTCTATCACCGCGCAAAACCACGGCTTTGCCACTGACCCGCTGTCGTTGGCCAAGGGCGGCGCGATCGTCACCGAAATCAATCTTAACGACAACACGGTCGAGGGCCTGCGCCACAAGGAGCTGCCGGTCTTTTCGGTTCAGTACCATCCCGAAGCCGCCCCCGGCCCGAACGACGCCGACCCGCTTTTCACCGACTTCTACAACCTGATTGAGAAGCGCAAGGCCGGTAAAATCTAAGCGCCTGATCAAAGCCGCCCCACCGCTGGGCGGCTTTTTTGTGCGACCTCCCCCGCGCCGAGCCGATAGCTCCGAAAAGTAGCGCAAACTTCCAGTCTGCTTGGGGCAGAAACAGGCCGGGAAGCCTGCGCGACTTCGCTCACATGAAAAAACTCTTGGTATTCTCCCTTCTGGCGTTCGCCGCCTGGTTTTACTGGCACGAACCGGAGGCGAAGTGGCGCGGTATGCCTGCGGCGCACGACCCAGTCCAATCCGACGTCGCGCTGCCTCGGCCTTTTAACCACGGCGACAACACGATCACGCCGCTGGCCTATTATTCGATTAAGGCCGTGGTGCTCTCCCGCCAGCGTTACCGCTACGACGCCGCTGCGGAGGTTGCTCCACTGGACCTCGCGCTCGGCTGGGGCCCCATGTCAACCGCCGCCGTGATCAACGCTCTGAGCATCTCCCAATCGGGCCGCTGGTATGAGTACTCCTGGTCCGGCGATGAACCCCTGCATCCCGATCAGATCGCCTGCCACTCTGCCAACACCCACTGTCTGCCCGCCACGCCAGAAATCCGCCGACAACTGCTCGCCATTAAACGCCACGACGTGGTGACTCTCGACGGTTATCTGGTCGAGGTCACCAAGTCGGGAGGCGGGGCGCCCTGGCGTTCGTCGCTCAGCCGGACCGACACCCGCGGCGGCGCTTGCGAAATCATGTGGATCACAGCGATCAAGCGCTGAGGAGCGTGGATCTCCTGCCTGAATCGTTCTCCTACTCGTTCTCTCCTCCGGCGTTTTTCGGACTGCGGCACGTACGATACGGAGGTCGTCCCTCCGCATTAACTTAATTCTGGCTCCGAAGTCCGGGCCGTTCAGCCCAGCCACTGCGCAAACTTGACCGCATCCTCGGGTGTATCCACGCCGATGGTCGGGTCGTTGGTCACTCCACAGCGGATCTCGTAACCGTTTTCCAAAACGCGCAGTTGCTCCAGTTTTTCCAGCTGCTCGTAGCGCCCGAGCGGCAAGCGGGCGAAGCGTTCGATGAGGTCGGCTTTGTACGCGTAAAGCCCGAGGTGTTTGAAGCACGGGTTAGCCTGTACCCAGGCGTCGTCGACCACGCCCGCACGGTCGCGCCCATAGGGAATCGGCGCGCGGGAGAAATACAGCGCCCGGCCGTCGCCCGGGGCGAACACCACTTTGACCTGATTGGGGTTGTTGAAATCCGCCGCCGTGGTGAACGGGGTGCCCAACGTGGCCATCGCCGCCGTGCCGCTGATCAGCTCGGCCAGCGTCAAAATCTGCGCGCGCGTCACCAGCGGCTCGTCGGCCTGCACGTTGATCACTTGGTCGGCCCGCACGGTGCGGTTGGCCTCGGCGATGCGGTCGGTACCGCTCTGGTGCTGAACCCCGGTGAGGATTGCGGTGAACCCGGCCGCACGCAGCGGGGACGCCAATAACTCGTCATCCACTGCGAAAAAAAGTGGAAATTCCGGGGCCTCCTGACGGATGCGCTCGGCCACCCACAGCAGCAGTGGACGCCCCTTGATGAGGTGTAACAGCTTGCGGGGGAAACGCGTGGATTCGAGCCGGCAGGGGACGATAATCGCGGTCTGGGACATGGTGGGGCAAACGCTGGGGTTCCGGTTTTGGGGTTGCAAGCCGTCCCCTCTCGCCGGACTCTGCTCAAGCAAATGGCAATGGATAAAACTACTACGACTACCCCCGGCCCGAATGTGAAAGAACTGGTTGTTCAGAACAAAATGGGCATTCACGCACGCCCGGCGGCCATGATCGTGCGTATCACCAATAAATTTAAAGCCGACGTTTTCGTCGAAAAAGACGAGGAGCAGGTTAATGGTAAGTCCATCATGGGCTTGATGATGCTCGCTGCCGGTAAAGGCTCGAAGGTCAAGTTCCTCGCCACCGGCGACGACGCCCCGCAGATGCTCACCGAGCTCGAACAGCTCTTCACCCGCAAGTTCGACGAGGCCTGACTCCCAACTGAGCGGGTTGACCCCAAAAGCCCGAATTGAAGCAGGCGGCCCCACTCGGGCCGCCTTTTTTGTGGCCGCTTGGGAATGCCGCTTTCGTTGTAGGGCGTTCGCTTTCGAATGCCGGGTTGGTCGTTCGTGACCTGCTCTGCGGGCGCGGACTACCAGCAGAAGCGGCGAGCACCGTGTTTTGATACGGTTGAATGCGAAATGGTCTTACACAAAAAAACGGCGCCCCGAGAGGGCACCGTTTTTGCGAGGAATGCTCGGGTGGGGCGATTAGCCCTTGATCATGTCGATGACGGCGGCGCGCTCTTCGACGAGCTCCTTGTTGGTGAGGGCGATTTTCAACTTGGCGAATTCGCACATTTCATAACCGGTGATGACCTCGTAGCTACCGGGCGTGGTGGTGCGCACAGGCATACCGGCCCAGACCTCGGGATCGAAGCCGTACCGGCCTTCGGACTTCACTGCGAGGGAGTGGATGGCGCCGGGGGTCACCAGGCTGCGCACGTGGTCGACTAGGGCGTTGGCAGCGGAGGCGGCCGAGGAGAGACCGCGGGCCGCGATGATTGCGGCACCGCGCTTTCCGACGGTCTCAAGGAACGGACCGGTGAGCCACTCTTTGTCGTTGATCACGTCCGCAGCCGGTTTGCCGCCGATGGAGGCGTGGGCAAAGGCGGGGAACATGGTCGGGCTGTGGTTACCGTAAATGAAGATGTCTTTTACGGCGGTGAG
>CANIXX010000125.1 GCA_947471115.1 Opitutaceae bacterium
AGCTTGGTTTCGCGCCCGATGTTGAAGTTTTGCCAGGTGAGCAACGCCTGCGAATCGTTCTGATCGACGGTGACGGTGGTGAGCCCGTCCGCCACCTGCTGGGTGGGCAACTGGGCACCCGTCCACAACGCCGAGCCGACGGTTGCACCCGGAGCGATAAGAAGACCGCCAGCGCCAAGACCGTTGGGCACGCTGGAGGCGGCAGCCTGGGCGGCTGCACGCGCGGCGGATTGCAGCGCCTGCATGGACTGGCGCTGCTCGTTGTAGCGGGCCACGGTTGCCCGAGCATTGGTGGCCAACACACCGGCCTGCGAACCCGCGCTGGTCGTGGCCGCCCCGGCAACAGCACCGGTTCCCGCACCCGCGCCGCCCTGAATCGCGATGTAGCGCTGCATCACTGCGCGCGCACTCTCCGAAGAACCGGCGAATGCCGTGGTGGGGGCATAAAAAACCGCTGCCGCCGTGATCGACGTGAGGACAAAACGGGCGGTGGACGGCTTAGGAAGCGTACGAGACATGGCGGAAGCAGTTAAAACGGACGGCTAGATCGAGGAGAGCGGAGGACGGAAGACGGAGGACGACAGGGCGGATTACGGGTTGGCGGACGCCGGGACGGGCACGGTGGCTTCCACGGGAGCGGCGGTTGCCGTCTTGATACGCATGGCGCGGATCCGATCGCCATAGTCCTGCACCTGGTTTTCCAGTTTCACGCGCGTGGTGCCGATGAACGGCTCGCGGGCGATGATGGCTTGGCCGAGCCCGAACTTGGCGTAGCGGTTAAGGATCTCATTGCTCAACTCGTACAAGGCGACATTGCGGCCGATCTGGTCCTCGCCTTGGGTCTCCAACTGGGCCACACGCGACGTCAGGGCGTTGCGCTCGGTCTCGGTTTTGCGGGCGTAGTCGACGACCTTGGCGAGCGATGCGCGGGTCTTTTCCAGTTCAGCGCGAGTGGCGCTGAGATCGGCGGCTTGAGCGGCGGCGACGGCTTTTTGGCTGGCGACTGTTTTGTCGTTATCGAGGCGATCGGCGACGAGCTGCTTTTGGAGTTTAGCCAGCTCGGCTTCGACCGCGGTTTTTTCGGCCGCGAGGGCGTCGCGGGCGGCTTGCGCCGTCGAGAGGTCGTTCTGGGCGGTGCGCAGTTGCAGGGTGGTGGCGCGTAGCGTCTCGCGCAGGCGGGCCTCGGGAGAGGCGGCTTCTTGGGCGTTCAGGTTGCCCACCGTGGCGACAAGCCCAGCGAGCAGGGTGATGGAAATAAAACGAGTCATGGGATTAGAAGCGGCCGTTGATGTCGAATTGCAGGGTGTCGTTTTTGTAGGTCGGACCATCGACTTGGTCGGCGCTCATGAGGCGTGCGCCGATCCAAACGCGGCTTGAGAGGGCTAGATTACCGCCCAAGGTGAAGCCCTTGACGTTGGTGCCGCCGCCTCCGAAGTCGGAGTCAGCAAAACCGTCCACGACTGCGTCTGTCTGAACGTAACGGTAGCCGAGGCTCACGCTCCAATCCCAGCGCTGGGCCAGCGCGGCGTGGCCGACCTGAACTGCGGTGAAGAAACCGAGATCGCCGCCGCTAAACTTATCTGAGCCGTCGAGATTATTAAAAGCCACCGACTCCGTCTGGTCTTTATCCAGTGCGACGTTTTTCACCACCTCGCCGATGAGAGAGATCTGGATCGGGTCGTAGTGGTTGTAGTCAAGGCGACCGGTGAGGGCGACCTCGCGGAACGGCGTGGCCAGGCCGAAATAATTGAACTGCTTGGTCGTAGTTGCCGATAAGTCGTTGAGGTTTCGGACCTTCATCATGGTATTGCCCTTTTGCGTGAACAGCGCGCGACTGCCATCGGTGTCACCAGCGTCGAGCGCGCTTCCGTTAGTCGGACTGGAAACTTTACCCTCGATGTTTTGGAAGTGGTAATAGGCGAGGCCGAGCTTGGCCTCGAAGTCCTTGTTGATCTTCCACTCGGTGCCGGCTTGGACGGCGTAGAGCCACTTGTCGGCGCTGGCGGTCTTAGTTTGTTGGTTCGTGGAGAGGTCGAAGGCGGTGTTGTGAACCGGGAACAGGCCGGCGGTGCCGAAGTGCGTAAAGCTGTCGCTGGCACGGTGACGCGCCTGCACCATCGCCGCGTCGAAGCCTAGGTCGTTGGACCAGATCATCGAGGTGCCGAAGAACGGATTATTTACCCGACCCAATGACGAAGTTAGCAGGGTGTCGGCCACCGTGGCTTCATGGCGCAGGTACGCGCGATCAATCCACACCTCGTATTTGCTGAAATTACCGGTGCCGCCGCCGAGTGTTTGGTTCTGCGAAATCGGTGAATTGCTATCGCCAGTGGCTAGGCGGATGCCGGTGGTGAAACCCTCTTCGAGGTTCACGTCGGCCCCAAAACGGGCGCGCAGGCGTGGGCGCTCGCGGTCTTGATCGGCGTTTAGAAACGGGAGCGGCTCGTCCTGAGTGACACCGGCATTCGTATTGGACTGTTGTCCCTTGCCGTTGTTGAGCGAGGTGAAGTTCAATAAGTTGCCCGAGATGGTGTCATTGCCGGCGGGGAAGGAGACGGCCTCGTAACGCAGGCGAATGTCGCCGTTGAACTTCCAGCGGGTAGCCCACTCGGGCAGCGCCTGCGGGTCGGCCCAGCGTTCGTCGACGGCCTGGCTCATCACTTCGGCGCGGACTTCCTCGACCATCTGGCGGCGCACGTGCGGCGGGATGTAGGTCACACGCACCGTGCCGGGTGCGCCCGTCGGAGCCGACGCGGCGAGTTCGCTGGCGGCTGGGGCGGGTTTGGGCGCGGCAGCGGCGGCGAGGGCGGCGTTGACTTGCGCTGCCTCGGCCTCGGCTTGCGCGATCAACTTCGCAGCAGCCTCGGCGGGCAACAGCTTCTGCTCCACCATCAGGCGGATCAGGTTAATCGTCACGTTGGCCGTGGGCGCCGTCGGGATGCCCGAAATCGGAGCGGGCTGCGACTCGGCGGTCTGGCCGTGCAGGGCGGCTGTTGCCGCCAGCGTGCAGCAGACGGCGGCCAAAGAAGCTACCGAGCGGCGGCGTTTATTTTTAAGGGATGCGGACATGGTTCGTTGAAAAAATTGTGAAAGTTAAAATCAGTTAGAGCGGCGCAGGGTGGTGCTCATCCAGATGGGCTGCGGCATGTCGCTCGGCGGGGGCTGGATCTGTAGGCCCACCAGCACGTCGGCTTTCATCGCCGCCTCCACCTCGGCTTCGAGGGTGGATTTACGCAGTGCCACCCGGGTGATGCGGCCGCCCGCATCAAACCACAGCCCCAACTCCACACGCCCGTCGGCGAAACGGGTGCGCGGGTCGGCGCTGAGGGCGTCGCTGATGTGTTTTTTGACCGTGCCGGAATACCCCGCCCAGCGCGTGCCACCGCCAGAGGCCGCCAAACGCGTGCCAGTCCCGCCGCCGCCGCCCGGGCCGGTGCCCAGGCCGAAGCCGTCGGCGCCGCCATCACCTTTGATGCCGGTGCCCAGCGGGCCGTCGTTGCTCGGTGCAGCTGCGGCCGGCGTGGGCTCTTCGGCGGTCTCGGCGACCATCTGCTGCGCGGTTTCCGGCGGCGGGGTCGTCTCCGGTGGCTTGGGGCGCGGTGGAGGCGGCGGTGGTGGAGGCGGCGGCACCGTAATGTTCACCACCTGCGGCGCGGGCGCACGGCGTTTGCCGCCATCGCTTTTACCGGAGACGAGGTAAACCAAGCCACCGACGAGCACGCAGCCGCCCGCCACCATCAGCCCGCGCTGGAGCGGGGAGGTGGAGCTTTTGCGTTTCTTTGAGACAGTCGCCATTGCGTTTATTTAGGCGGCTGGGTGGCCAGACCGATTTGGGTGACGCCAACGCGTCCGAGCACGTCGAGCACGTCCATGATGCCCTGGTATTGGGTGCCACGGTCGCCCCGCACGACGACAGGGAAGTTCGGGTTCTTGGTCTTGTGCGCGTTCAGGTTTTGTTCGAGCTGATCGAGCGTCACCGGCACGGTATCCAGGAAGATTTTACCCTCGTTGTTCACCGTGATGGCTTTGCTCTTGGGTCCGCCAAGCGCGGGCGCGGCACCACCACGGGGCAGGTCGACCTTCACGCCCTGCACACCCGCCGTCGTCATGATGATGAAGATCAGCAGGAGAACCAGGTACAGGTCCACCATCGGGGTGACGTTGATGTCGTCGTAGGACTTGCTGTCGTCGGCCTTCATTTCCGCGTAGCCTCCTGCATTTCATCCTCGGCGTCGGGGCGACGGCGGGCACTCATGGCGAAGGGCGGCATGGTGGCGTTGTGGTCGGTCACCGGATAAAACTCGGCCATCTTGGTGATAAACTCGTCGATAAAGAGCTGCATGTCGGTGACGGCGTCTTTGATGCGGCTGTTGAGGAAGCTGTAGAGGAACAGCGCCGGGATCGCCACCAGCAGGCCGAACACCGTGGCGAGCAGCGCCGAAGCGATACCGGGGGCGATGGAGTTGACCTCCACTTGACCGGTTTTCGCGATCACGGCGAAGGTGATCATCACGCCCACCACCGTACCCATCAGTCCAACGTACGGGCCACCGGCAATGCCGATCGTGAGCGACACGAGACCAGAGTTGAGGCGGTGAACTTCACGGGTCAGACCGGCGTCGAGACTGGCCTTGATCGCGGTGATTGAACGGGCCGACAGACCGTTAAACCCGCGCTTGCTCTTGATGCGCTGGTGAATCTCCTCCGAGCCGATTTGGTAAATGTGGTAAAGCGGGCTCTCCTGCATGAGCTCCTGCAACTCCTCGTCGGCCACGGTGCCGCCCAGGCTCTTCACGTTGGCCGAATCGCCGTGGTCGATCACGGTCAGGTCCGAGGAAACCGTTTTCCAGCGGCGCAGAAACTCGGCGGTGCCCTTCTCGCCGCGCTTGAGGTAGGCGAACTTTTTAAACGCCACCACCCAGCCGACCGCCATCAACACAACGCAGCAGCCCACCGCGATCCAGCCGTCGAACATCATGTTTTTGGCGATGTCGCCGAACAGCATGACGTGTTCGAGCGTGGCGTTGTGCCCGCCGCCCGAGGATTCCTCAGCACCGTAAACGAACACCTTTTGGCTCTCAGGTGAACCCGACTCGGTCACGGCGGCGAGTTTAACCCAGCCAGCGCTACGAGCCGTGTTGGAAATCTGCAGCTCGTCGATTTCACCGACCAAACCGTTGCCACCCGTGGAGTCGGCACCGAGCAGCGCGCCGTCGGTGAGTGAAGGCACCGGGCGGTCCAGCTTCGCGTAAACCACACCGTCGACAAACAACGTGGTCACGTTGTCTGCGGAAACGACGGCGAGGTGCTTCCACGCGCCCAGCGCCAGCGGTGCGCCCGATGGGCTACGACCGGAAGCGGCGCCGTCGTGGACTTCAAAGTACGGTACGCCCTTGGCCAGGCCGATTTCGAAACCGTTGTCACGGTCGCCCCACGAATAAATCACCGCGCGGGCCGCCTCAGCGGTCGGCTTGATCCATGCGCTCCAGGTGTAGGCCTCGCCGGTGGCGCGCTTGAGCGATTCAGAAACCGGGATACGCACCGGGCCGGTGCCGATCAGGCGGTAACCGGGTCCGATGAGCGAGCCTACGACCGGGGTTCCGGCGTTGGCAGCGTTGTTGACGTTACGGGTGGCGTCGAAGGGCGCGCCGGTCTCGCCAAAGTGGTAAACCAGCCGCGTGGCCTCGTCATAGGTGGCCTTCGCATCGGCGACCGTCGGAGCCGCAGCGTTACCATAATAGAGCCAGAAGCTCACCTTGGCGCCGGACTTGAGCGCGGGGACTTTCACCCACACAAACGCCTCGTTGAGCAACGAGTCGTAGCGCTCGATGTGGTGGGCGAGCACCGTCTTTTCGTCGGCGGCGACGAAGCGAATGTCTGCACCGGATTCAGCGGCCTGGGCGAACTGGAAGTTGCCATCGTGCAGGCGCACCAGCACAGGGCGGGCGTCGGTCGCTTCGGCACCGGCCGGAGCGGTAGCGGCGAGCGCGGTCGCGTCCACGGTGAGTTCGCGGCGCAGGGACCAGTCGTCGTTCCACCAGGCGTGCGCGGGGCTGACAGCAGCCAGCAAGAGCGCAGCACCGAGAAGGAGACGGCGAGGGAGGATGAAGGAGGTCGATTTCATGTCGTTGGAAAAGTTTTTAAAAAGTGAAAAGTGACGGGCGAAGTCGGTGCTCAGTAGCGGGCGCCGAGGGAGAAATTAACCCGCAGATCGCCAGCGGTCGTCTGCCCCTCGTCGAGCAGTGGCCAACCGGCGTCGAGCGAACTGGTAAAATGGTCGCGCAGTTTCAGGCGGGTGCCGAAGCCCGCGCCGATGAGGTTAAAGCGTGCGGTTTGCGCTGGCAGCGGCTGCTGGATCACCAGCTGGCTCGCATCGACAAAGCCATGCACGCGCCAGTCGCCCAACCGCGTCGCCTTGAGCAGCGGCAACAGCGGGGGCGAACGAAGTTCGATGGTGCCCGCGACCGCATCGTCACCCGCCGCCTCGGACTCAAAATAACCACGCACCGTGTCGAGACCGCCACCGCTGAACTGCTCGGAGTCGATCAGCGGCTGCCCCGCCACTTGGGCCTGACCGCGCAGGTACAAATCTAAGCCGAAAGGAAGTTGTTGGGTGCGGGCGAGCTCGCCGCGCAGATAGGCAAAACTGCCGGACGCGCCGTTGCGCCGCGTGCCGAAGTCGGTGTCGTCGCTGCCATGCCCGCGCAGGCTGAGCGTCGGCGTGAGTGTAAGCTCGGTCGAGCCTGTGGCCGTGAGCCAGGTGGCCGAGTAGTTAAAACTCACCGCGTAATACTCCACCGGCGCACGCGAAACCGTGGAGCCGGTGATCAGGTCCTGATCGAGCTGCTTCTTATCCAAGCCGACCGCCAGCGTGTGGTAAAAACTTTCATCGCCGGGCAGCGCAAAAATGGCGCGCGTGCCGAGGGTCGTGCCGCGACCGGCGACGGCACTGCCGCCCAAGGTCGAGACGTCGCTTTCCTGTTTGGTCGCGAGCAGTTGCAGCGTGAGGTTTTCCACGCCCGCCGGACGAAATAGATAATAGCCGGACATGACCTTCGAGTCGGCGGGTTGTTCGGGCGCGGTCTGGTAGCTAAAACCGAGCGTGTGGCCGCGCTGCCAGAGGTTGCCGTAGCTGGCACCGGCGTTGAGCCGCAGCGACGAGGTGTTGGCGCTGTTGCGGTTGTTGAGCTCCACGTTGGCGGCGAGGGGCGGCTTGGACTCCTCGACCTTGAGGTCCACGTCGAGTGTGCCGGGTTCGGCACCGGCCTTGATCTCGGGGGTGATTTGGCGGTCCTGGACCTGGTTAAGCCGGGCGAGGTCGCGGGAAATATGGTTAAAGTTAAGCGGCTGGCCCTCAGCCAGCGACGGTGCGTCCTTTTTGAGCTGGGTAGGCGAAGAGTAACGCGAGCCGCGCACGCGGGTTTGCGCGATCACACCCTCGGTGACGTTGATCGCCACCACGCCGTTGGCAGCGTCCTGCGCGGGCACTTGCACGAAAGTGGCTTGGTAACCCTTGGCGCGGTACAGCGCCTCGATGGCAACACGCGCCCGCTCGACATCGTCGGCGGTGCGCTCGGGCCCAAGAAACGGGTACACCGCCTCCTCGATCTCCTCGGACTTTAACGTGTGCACGCCCTCGACACGGAATTCCTGAATCAGGAAACGTACGGTGGCGGCGCTTGCGGCCGGAGCGGCGGTATCGGCCGCTTGAAGCCCGGGCGCTAGCAGCCAGACAAAACCTGCGCACGCAGAGGCCCGCAACGGCCAGGAAAAGGAGGGAAAAATCGACACGCGAAAAAGGTTTGCTGTGAACAAAGAAGCCCCCCGCCGATGAGGGCGGGAGGCTTCGCGATTCAGGAATCGCTGATGGCTAGTTGTTTAGGCTAACTATAACTCCACTTAGACGCGGGCAGCCGGACGGCGGCGGGAAGCGGCGAGGCCGAGGACGGCAGCACCAACCAACGCAGCGTAGGTCGAGGGCTCAGGAATGGCAGAAGCCCCGGAAGCGGTGAACGACAGGCCGGAGGCATCGAGGGCGAAGGAACCGAGCAGGTTGGTGCCACGAGCGAAGACGATGCCGTCACCGTCGGTCGCGAGACCGGTGGGGGCGGTGCCGCCGGAGGTGGGAACCAAGGCGTAGAAGTCCGACACCGTGGTGGCGGTCGTTACGTTTTGGCCGATCGCACCGAACTGGGGCGAGTTGTTTGTGGTCAAACGCGCCTGCATGGAGTTGGCGTTCGAGCTGGCAACCACCACCGAAACGGTGCTGTTTGCCGTGGTGTCGAAAGCGTTGAACGCGGTGCCAATGGAGGACACGTTCGAACGAACGGAGGCCAGAATACCATCGGATGCTGAAGCGATCGGGGCGGCACCGTCCACGGCGGTTGCAAAGATCGTGTTACGGGTCACACCGTCTACGGAGGTAGCAAAGGTAGCACCGGTGACCGACCACTTGATATCCGTGCGGGTATTCCAGTCGCTGCCATAGGTGTCGTTCAGGTCGGCAACGATGCTGCTGCTGAAGTTGATGGTGGCACCATCGTTGTTCTCGAATTGCGAGAATGCGCCGAGGTTAACCATCAAGTTCTGTCCGGCACCGGTGCCTGAACTGGTGAAGAAACCGAGCAGAATGTCACCGGCTGCAAACGTATCGGTGGTGGTTGCGGCGAACGCGGACGACGCCGTAACAGCGGTCGCGAGAATCAAGGTCTTTAGTGAATTTTTCATGATATGAAATAGTGAGGAAGCGACGATCCACCGCCTCTTGATTAGTTATTAATCGCGTTAAGGGGTGGATTATGGAGCGATGGTCGAACCCTCGGAGAGACGGGTGACCTTCATGTCAGCGAGCTTGACGCCGGAGGCGGCAGGAACATTGAGGATGATGTTGTCCTTGAGGGCGGTCGCAAAGGTCAGCGACAAGCCGCTCAAGCTAGGGCGGTAAGCGAGGTAAGCGAAGGACCAGAGGGAGTACTTGCCTTCCTTGATGGCGGTGAAGTCCCAAGTGGTGGTCTGGGTGCCGGCGTTGTAGGTAACGCCGAGCGAGGCACCGTTGTAGGCCATAACGTAGCTGGTATCGGTGCTCAGGGTGGTGTTGATGGCCTTGAGCAGGTTGGCTGCGTCACCGACACCGACATACCCCATCATAGCGAAAGGAACACCGTCATAAGCGTTGCCGGAACCATCGGTATCGGAAACCGTCTTGCTCAGATCAGTGGCGAGGGTACCGCCGCTGGTGTAACCGTTGTTACCCACTGCGAAACCGTTGACCAAATCCTCGGGGGTGAGGTCCACGCCGGTGATGTTGCTGCCCGAGATGATCGGTTGGAACTGGGTGGCGTCAGAAGAAGAGCCATAACCGCACTCGGCAAAGGTCACCAAGCGGGTGCCGGAGAGGGGATTACGGCCCATGGCGTAAACCTTGGTGCCGGTAACATCAGCGGTACCGCTCAGCAGCGAGATCGGGGCACCACCGCCAAGGAGGGCCTTGGCCATCTGGTTGGTGACGTTGTTAACGCTGGAGTAAGCGGCGAGCGCGGGATGGGAAGCGCCGACTTTACCCTTGACCCAGACGAAAGGAATCACGCCGACGGGGAACTCGGTCAGGGTGTTGGCAGTGTAGATGGTAGCACCCTGGGTGTTGTCCGCCATGGAGATCGAGGGGATGGCTTGCTCATAGATGGCCGTGTCCGTGGTCGTGGTGGAGGTACCGCTGACTGCGGCGGTCGCGGTGACGAAGGAGGCCTTGATGAAGTTCTGGTTCAGGCTGTTGGAGACGTCACGAACGCCCTCAACCGAACCGGTCCAGGAGCATTGGATCACGACGGGCTGGCCGGAGAAGGTGCCGATGTAGGTGCCGTATTGGGCGCTGGTCTCAGTGGAACCGGTGAA
>CANIXX010000126.1 GCA_947471115.1 Opitutaceae bacterium
ACAAACCCGATCCAAGTTAACCACTGATGAGCACTCATACTCACTGATGTAGGAGTGTTAACCTTCGGCAATCCATAGCAGTTTGATCCGACAATTTTCATGTTACTGCCTACTACGTTCCGGCTTCTGCTGCCGCCGCCCCCCCCCCTCCTGCATTTCGCCTCATGGGCTGGTTAAGCCCCACTTGACGCGATTCTGTCACAATCGTAACACAAACGTCATGAGTTCGTAACAATTGGCTGATAACTTTCACCCCGATTCGCACTGACCGTGCCGACTCAGTTAAAACCACAAACACCCACCGAACATGGCTAACACATCACTCAAAACGCTCGCGCTGCTCGGCAGCCTTGCAATCGGCTCCGCCTCTGTGGCGTTCGCCCAAGACAGCGGTCCGATCATCGACAAGCTCGTCGCCAAAGGCCTCCTCACCGACCAAGAAGGCGAAGACCTCCGCGCTGAAATGCTCACCGATTTCGGCCACACCTCCGCTGGTAAACTCGATATTTCCTCCGCCGTCACCAAGCTCAAGATCACCGGCGACGCCCGCGTGCGTTATCAGTTTGAAAACCAAACGGACAATCCTGCTGGCGCCAAGGGCGACCAAGATCGCAATCGTTACCGTTACCGCGTGCGCCTCGGCCTCGAAGCCGAACTCGGCCCCAAGTGGACCGTCGCCACCCGTCTGGAGACCGCCGACAGTGCCACCTCGACCAACGCCGATTTGGGCAGCGGGACAGACAATTTCAGCAAGACTGGGTCCGAAGCCGTTTTCTTAGGCCAAGCCTACCTAAACTACAAGGATGCCGGAGTTTTGGATTCGGACTCGATCGACGTGCGCGTGGGCAAACTGCCGCACAAGTTCTTCAATCCCGGTGTTAACGGTTTCTGGATCGATTCCGATATCAACTTTGAAGGTGCTGCCGAAGAGATCGTTTATAGCGATATCGGCCTGAAGGACTCCAAACTGTCGACCCGAGCCGGTCAGTTTGTACTTAATAACAACGCCGCCAATCAGGGGGCAGTGAGCGGTGCCACCACCAACACCACCGTTAAGCCATCGCTGCTTCTCATGGGTCAGGTGGAGTATGCGACTAAGAAATGGAAGATCGCTCCAACCATCGTCGGTTTCGCCGCACCTTCTGAGCACGATAAGTCGGTTGCTGGTGCCACAGCGCAAGTTAGCGATACCACTGTCTACAACGACCTAGCCACCGTTTTTGTTCCATTTGAATACAAATTGACTCTCGGCGAAAAGCCACTGGCGCTCTATGCCACCTACGGCTACAACTTCTCGGGTGAGCAGCGTGCTAAGCGTTTGACCAACAGCTCCACGGTTGAAAAGGATGCGATGATCTACAACGCCGGTGTTCGTTACGGTGAAAACAAGCTCGCTGGCGATTACCAACTGGTTGCTGAATATCGGCATGTCGGCAACGGGTCATATTCCACCCTGTTGCTGGATTCCGACTTCAACGGCGGTTTGCTTAACGGCGAAGGTATTATCCTTTCGGGTTCCTATAGCTTCACCTCGGCGGTTTGGGCCACCATTACCTATTTTAACTCCTTCAACATTGAGGCTAATCGAGCCAAGGCCAACGCCATGGGACACGGTACCGCTCAGGTCCTCCAAATCGACCTGTCGGCCAAGTTCTAATCGGCCCTCGTAACACTCCCCCCAAGGCGCGGGTCTCACCGCCCGCGCCTTATTTTCCTTTTTCCCTTCTTTGGTTCGAATCTATTAAGTCATGAACAAGTCACTCGTCATCCTCGCCGCGTTGCTCGCCTCCGTTGGCAGCGCTTCCGCTCAAAAGCTGGTCATCAAGGGTTCTGACACCCTCGGTGCCAAGCTCGTGCCCATGCTCGCCGAAGAGTACAAGGCTGCTCACCCCGGCGTTTCCTTTGAAATCGCCGCCGAAGGTTCCACCACCGGCATCACCGCCATCACCGATGGCACCGCCGCTATCGGCATGTCCTCGCGCCGCGCCAAGGCCACCGAAATGTCCGGTGCCGCCGCCAAGGGCGTCAACCTCAAGCCCACCATCGTTTGCTACGACGGCATGGCCGTGGTCGTGAACGAGAAAAACCCCCTCACCAACCTCACCAAAAAGCAGGTCGAGCAGGTGTTCACCGGTGACGTCTCCGATTGGTCCGCCATTGGCGGCACCGCCGGCGCGTTCTCCATCTACACCCGCAACACCTCCTCCGGCACCTACTCGGACTGGAAGGACCTCGCCATGAAGAAGCGCGATTACGCCCCTTCTTCCCAGAAGATGGCCGGTAACGAGCAGATCGTCGCCGAGGTCGGCAAAAATGTGAACGGCATCGGCTACGTCGGCGTCGCCTACATCCATTCGCCCGGCATCAAGGTGATTTCAATCGAAGGCGCCATGCCGACCAAGGCCGAGATTTTGAAGAAGAGCTATCCTTATGCCCGTCCGACCTTCTATTACACCAACGGTGAACCCACCGGCGAAGCCGCCAAGTTCATCGACTTCACCCACGGCGAAGCCGGCCAGAAGATCGTCGAAAAGGTTGGTTTTATTCCAGTTAAGTAAGTCAAAAGAACTTAATTGGCCGAGAAGGCCAACCCTACATAAGCCGATTCGGTGTAGTGTTGGCCGTCCCCGGCCAATTTTGTAAAGACAGTCTCATCTCGAACCTCAACGAAGGGCACCTGCCCCCAGCCAGCTCAGGTTTTGTAACATAACTGTCACGGAGGCCCGCTTGACCACCAGGTATGCGGGCCTTTCGCTTTATCTTCGGCGCATATGTGCCGTGACTCGCCCATTTTTTCAACCGCTCCCGCCCAGCCCATGTCGCCCGACGCCATTCCACCGCCTCCGCAGAAGCCTTTTGTCATCCAAAAGGCACGCACGCGCTTTTTCGGGCTGACTCTTGACGAGACCATCCGCGTGTTTTTCGGCGGTAACGCCCTTACGGCCGTCGTGGTGCTCGCCCTGATCACCTTTTTCCTGTTCCGCGAAGGCTCCGAGTTCTTTGGCCAAAACCGCGAAAGCATTACGCTCTACCGCAAGGCTGGTCTCGAATACGTCGACTACATGCGCGCCCAGCAGGAGAGCCACACGGCACTCACCCGCTACCTGTTCGACATCCGCCTGCGTGCTTTTAAGCAATTAACTCAAGATCAAGGTCTTCCGCCCGCTCAGGCCAATGAGCAACTGGCCGATTTGGATGCCTTTGCTGGCCGCTACAGCGACACCATCGAACCGGTGCGCGGCTTTGTTTCCGAACTCACCGACGTCGCCGTCGCCATCAAAGAAAAGTACACCGTCAACCGCGACGCCGAAAAGGAACGCGCCCAGTTCCTCGCCGCCGGTATGACCGCCGAGGCCGCCGAGGTGAAGACCAAGGCCATCGATTTTAAGGCCGAGCTGGCTCCCTTAGTTGGAGTCACCCCGGCTTATGTCGAGGCCGCAAACGGCGTGGCCGCCGCGATCAAGGAGATGCTTCCTTCGCTGCCTAAGCTGCCCGCTTCCACCTCCGGCTTCGCCGAGCGGCTGGAGCGCTTTCAAGAACTTAACCGTCAATATTTAGCCACTTTCCCCGAAACCCAGAAAAAACTGGAAGCGTGGGACTTTCAAAAACCGGTACCGACTCTCGACACGTTCACCGGATTTATTTTCGGCAAGGACTGGAAAACCGCGAGTTTTTGGCAGGACTGGTACGGTGTGGTTCCGCTTTTTGTCGGCTCGCTGATGGTTTCGGTCATCGCGCTGTTTATGGCGGTGCCCCTTGGCGTGGGAGCGGCGATCTATATTAACCAATTTGCCAGCGCCCGTGAGCAGCGCCTAGTCAAACCCGCTATTGAGTTCATTTCGGCGATTCCCTCCGTGGTGTTGGGCTTTTTCGGTATCGCCGTGCTCGGCCAAGCCTTGCGCGCTCTCTCGCAAATCGAGGCACTGAGCTGGGTTCCGGGATTTCCCTTCTCGGAGCGGCTCAATGCCCTGACTGCCGGGTGTCTGCTGGCGCTGATCGCCGTGCCGACGATTTTCACCCTCGCCGAAGACGCGCTCAACAACGTACCGCGTGCCTTTAAAGAGGCCTCCTTCGCCCTCGGTGCCTCGCGAATGCAGACCATTTTACGCATCATTGTCCCTGCTTCGCTCTCGGGCATCGTTTCGGCGATCCTGCTCGGGCTGGGCCGGGTGATCGGCGAAACGATGGTCGTCTTGCTCTGCGCGGGTAACCGCATCGCCATCCCTGATTTCACCCAAGGTCTCACCGCCTTTATGCAGCCGGTACACACCATGACCGGCATCATCGCCCAGGAAATGGGCGAAGTGGTGCGCGGCGAAATCCATTACCGTGCGCTCTTTATGGTGGGCCTCGTGTTGTTCTTTATCGCCCTGCTCATCAATTTCCTCGCGCAAAAAATCGTGCGTAAGTACCGCGTTTCCATCGGCTGATTTGAGCGTTTATCCATGAACACTTCATCAAATCTTACCACGCCCAAGTCGGCCAACCCGTACGCCCACCGGCCCAGCCGCAGCCAGGCCATCGAGAAGGGCGTTCTCAGCGTGTTCCGTGCCGCCACTTATTTTATCCTTATTTGCGGGGCGATTGTTTTTGGCGATATCGTCTTTAAGGGTGTGCCGACCGTGGTGAACAGCTTCAAAACCACTGCGGATTTCCCCTACGTAACCAATACCTTCCTATTTACCGCTCCGGAGTCGCTTTACGTTTTCGATTACGACGGTAAAAGCCGCGAAATGGGCGACCAAGAATTCCGTGCTTTTCGGGCCACCGAAGAGGCCAAGGCAACCGCTGCGGGCATGCCCGTCCCCGCGATTAAGGCCACCAGTTACGTGTATTCGGCGGGCGGTATCTGGCCATGTATCGTCGGCACCGTCCTGCTCGTCATCGGCTCGATGACGATCGCGCTCTTTCTTGGCGTGTGTAGCGCAGTGTTTTTGAACGAGTACGCCAAAGACGGCCCGGTGGTGCGCTTTATCCGCCTGGCCATTCTCAATCTCGCCGGCGTGCCCTCCATTGTGTTCGGCCTGTTCGGGTTCGGTCTGTTTGTGCTGGCTGCGCCTACCGTGGGAACTGTGCCCGTGGGCGAGATTCATCTGCGGCTTTGGCCGCTGAATTACTATCTTAATTTCGGCGGCTGGGGAGTCTCCCTTCTTTCTGGCTGGTTCACCTTGGCATTCATGGTATTACCCGTGGTAATCACCGCCTCCGAAGAGGCTCTCAAGGCCGTCCCCAAGGGCTTCCGCGAAGGCTCACTAGCTTTGGGTGCAACCAAGTGGCAGACGATCCGTAAAAACGTGGTGCCTTACGCCCTGCCAGGTATTTTGACCTCTTCGATTTTGGGCATCGCCCGCGTGGCCGGCGAGACTGCGCCGATCATGTTCACCGCCGCTTACGTGGTGCGCGACAAACTCCCTTGGGAGGTCGAAAAAGCCAGCGACTTTTTCTTTCAAGGCGTGATGGCGCTGCCTTATCATATCTACGTGGTGTCCTCCAAAATCCCGCAAAACGAATACACTGCCCGCGTTCAATACGGCACCGCTTTCGTTTTCCTCGGCCTGGTGGCGCTCATTGCCACCGCCTCTATTATTCTGCGTAACAACCTGCGGGGTCGCTACAAATGGTAGTCGATCCAGCCGTCACTTCACTTTTTCCGTTCCTACCGTCCATGGAAACCATCTCGACCACTCCTACCGTTACCGTCGCCTCCTCCAGCGGCGCCACGCCCGCTTCCCGTTCCTTTAAGGTGAGCTCGGCTCCTTCCGACGCCCAGCCCGCCGAGACGCTCATCAACATCGAGAACTTCGATTTCTACTACGGCGCCAAGCAGGCCCTTTTTGACATCAACCTGAAGCTCGATGACAAGCGCGTGACCGCCTTCATCGGGCCGTCGGGCTGTGGCAAATCGACGCTCCTGCGCTGCCTCAACCGCATGAACGACCTCATTGACGGCACCAGCGTCAAACGCGGCAAAGTCACCGTACGCGGCATCGACATCAATGGCGGCGACGTGGACCCCATCGAGTTGCGCAAACGCGTCGGCATGGTGTTCCAAAAGTCCAACCCGTTCCCCAAGTCTATCTACGAAAACGTGATCTACGGGCTGCGCATCCAAGGCGAGACCAACAAAACGCGCCTGGACGAGGTGGTCGAAAAATCCCTGCGCGGGGCCGCCCTCTGGGACGAGGTCAAAGACCGCCTGCATGAAAGCGGTCTGGGCCTTTCCGGTGGTCAGCAGCAACGCCTGTGTATTGCCCGCACGATCGCCGTTTCGCCCGAGATCATCCTCATGGACGAGCCGTGCTCGGCTCTCGATCCCATTGCCACGGCGAAAGTTGAGGAACTTATCCACGATCTCAAAAAAGAGTTCACCATCATCATCGTCACCCATTCGATGCAGCAAGCGGCGCGCTGCTCGGACAAGACCGCGTTTTTTTACATGGGAAAACTGGTTGAATACGCCGACACCCGCACAATCTTCATGAACCCCGCCAACCCCCAAACCGAAGCCTACGTCTCCGGTCGTTTCGGTTGAGTAATTGCCTCGTTAAGTCCCCGCTTTTAACCACTAAATACACCCAATACACGACATGCGTCGGCATCGAAGTTTTTGTTAACTTTCGTGCCTTTCGTGTGTTTCGTGGGCAATCCTCACCTCCTTCATGAAACGTTTTTTTGATACCGAACTCGAAACCTTCCGCTCGCACCTGATGCTCATGGGCGAACTCTCGATCCGCCAAGTGCGCGATTCGTTAAAAGCGCTGGTTGAAGCGGACGCGGCGCTGGCCCAGCGAGTGATCGACGCCGACGACGAAATCGACCGCCTAGAGATGGAAATCGACGACGAGGCGATTCGTTACATGAACCTGCGTTCACCGGTTGCCACCGAGTTGCGCTTGGTGATTGTAGGTATGAAGGCCTCGCACGATTTGGAGCGTGTGGGAGACGAGTGCACAACCATTGCCAAGCGCGCCATTCGCTTGGCCGCCGAACGTCCGCTCAAGCCCTACGTCGACATCCCTCGCATGGCCGAAATCGCCATCGAAATGCTGCGTGACGCGCTGGATTGTTTTCTCCATGGCGACACCGAAAAGGCGTTGGCGGTCGTGCGGCGTGACGCCGAGGTCGATGCGATCAACAAGCAGCTTTATCGTGAGCTGAGCAGTTACATGATTGAAAACCCGGCGACCACGACACGGGCGCTGGAGCTCATGTTTATTTCCAAGTCGTTGGAGCGCGTTGCCGACCACGCGTGCAACATTGCCGAGGAGATGGTCTTTTTGGCCAAGGCCCAGGACATCCGCCACCGCGAAGAGTTCAAAAAAAGCTAATCCCGTCTTCGCGGAGTGTCATAACCCTTTAGCCTAAATCCGCCATTAGAATTTAACCACGGATTACACAGATTGCACGGATCGAATAACTTACATACTATTATGCGGTTCCTCGAAGATTCCAGTGGGTCGCGCATTAATCCATTGGCCACAAAAAACACGAGATGACACAAAAACGGACCCTAAACCGTTCAACACGAACGCCGAAGTTTTAACCACGGAATTCACAGATGCGCACAGATAACAGAGTGTTAGTGAATTTATAGACAGGATGAAAAAGGGGATCAAGTTGCGTTCGTTTACCTCCTAAGGAATTGTATCTGTGCAATCTGTGTAATCTGTGGTTGGTTTGAACTTCGGAATTCAGGATAAACCCCTCTCACCAACGTTATCGCCCCCGAACCCTATGCCCTACCACTACCCCAAATCCTCCCGCCTCAGCGGACTTACCTTGATGACAATCCTTGCCGTTTGCGGACTGCCAGCTCCGGGATCGGCTAAAATCCAAAACTCAACTTTAAATCTACCATCAACCACTCCGGCCCCAACGACTATTATGCGTAATATAATCGCCTCTGGCTACTCTGAAGCTTTTTTACAAGAAACGCTTAAATCACCCGAGGCATGGTATCGCGATCCGGTTTATCCCTCTCCCGAATATGCGAAAAGATATACACCAGAACAAATTGTCTCCAGCCTGGAAAAAGCGGAAAAACGGTTAGGCTATACCTGGCCGGCAGAAACGGCGAGTAGCTATCTGGCCTTTAACTCCACCGGTGACCGCAACGCAATGGAGGATAATGCGTTCGATAGAGTTCGAGCACTCGATCAATTGGTCCAAGCTGAATTAATTGAAAACAAAGGGCGCTTTATACCCCAGATCATTAACGGCGTATGGTCAATGTGTGAGAACTCGTTTTGGGGAATTTCCGCGCACGTGCACCTGCAAAAACGTGCTGGATCCCTGCCGGATACCAGTGAACCGGTCATCGACTTATTTGTAGCTCAAAAGGCGCTCCGACTAGCTCAAATCTACTTTGTATTTAAGCAAAAATTTGATGAGATAAACCCCTTGATCGCCGAGCGGCTTGAACTGGAGGTCAATCGGAGGGTGTTTGTGCCTTATTTGGCCCGAAATGATTTCTGGTGGCTGGGTTTCCACGACAAATTTGTCAACAACTGGAATCCGTGGATAAATAGTAATGTACTGCACGTCGCCTTACTCATGGAGCGCGACCCAGAACGTCGCGCGAAGATTGCCTACAAGGCAATGCGTTCGATCGACAAGTACCTGAACTTTGTCAAAGCGGATGGTTGGTGCGATGAAGGCCCAAGCTATTGGTTGGTTGCCGGCGCAAAAGTTTTTTCCGCTTTGGATGACCTCTATCTGGCCACGGACGGCAAAGTGAATGTATTTCAAAACGAATTAATAAAGAACCTTGGGAAATATGTCTACAACGCCTACATCGGCGATGATTACTATGTAAACTTTGCGGATGCTGCTGCCAAAAACAAGTACAGTCCGGAATTGATTTTCCGTTGGGGCGAAGTGAGTGGAGACGCGAAAATGATGGGCTTCGCCTCCTTTTTAGCCAAACGCCACGCCTACATAGGCAATCCCAAGATCACCGCTTATCCGGCTTGGGAACCGCTGCAAAGCGATTTCTGGTTTGCCGACAATCAAATAGGCAGCGGGCGCGACAGCACTCAGACCAACCGCGGCTTGTATTTTGTCGCCAAGGGTGGCCACAACAACGAAAGCCATAATCACAATGATATAGGAAACTTCATTTTACATTATAACAACAAGCCCTTTCTTATTGATGCAGGGAAGCTCTATTACACCAAAGACTCTTTTGGTGAGTTACGGTACACCTTTTGGCCAACCCGTTCCGATTACCATAATGTACCCAATATTAACGGCGCAGAACAGGCGTTCGGCGAACAATTCCGCGCAAAACATACCCAGCTTCAGGCCGACGACAGAAAGGTTGAATTCTCGCTGGATATTGCAGCTGCGTACCCCAGTGATGCTGCAGTAGTGCAGTGGAAAAGGACCCTGTTGCTTGAACGCGGCCACCATCTTCTGCTGAAAGACGACTATGTATTATCGGAATTCAAAACCCATTCCTACCTGAATTTCCTTACCTGTTGCGAAGTTAAGCAGAAAGATTCCGGAGTCGTGGAGTTGCGCAACGGCGACCAAGTAATCGAGGTTCAATACAATCCCGCCTCGCTCGAAGCCATTATAGAACCCTTTGACGTAAATGACAAAACGGTTGAAGTATCCTGGGGCAAAAAGCTCGCCCGACTCCGATTCAAAATTATCTCCGATAAACTTGAAAACACCATTGAACTCAAATTCACCGGCCTGAAGTAAACAAGTAAGTTACATGGCGCAGTCCAACACCTAGTAGGCAGTAACATGAAAATTGTCGGATCAAACAGCTATGGATTGCCGAAGGTTAACACTCCTACATCAGTGAGTATGAGTGCTC
>CANIXX010000127.1 GCA_947471115.1 Opitutaceae bacterium
CGGTTTAATGGACTTAGGAGCAGCAAGCACTTGACCGCGCTCGATGGACTCTTTGTCGATACCGCGGAGCAAGATACCAACGTTGTCGCCAGCTTGACCGGAGTCGAGGAGCTTGCGGAACATTTCGATCCCGGTGACGACTGAAACAACGGTGTCCTTAAGGCCGACGATCTCAACAGGGTCGTTGACCTTGAGGATGCCGCGCTCGATACGACCGGTAGCGACGGTGCCGCGGCCTGTGATCGAGAACACGTCTTCAACCGACATCAAGAAAGGCTTGTCGTGCTCACGGGCGGGCTCAGGGATATCGGTGTCGATAGCATCCATCAAAGCGGTGATGGCTGCGTTACCCTCGGGCTTGTTTTCAAGTGCGGCGGTGGCAGAGCCACGAACGATCGTGGCGTTGTCACCATCGAATTGGTACTTGGAAAGGAGCTCGCGGATTTCCATCTCAACGAGGTCGAGCAGCTCTGGGTCATCGATGAGGTCAACCTTGTTGAGCCACACGACGATCTTAGGAACGCCCACCTGACGGGCAAGGAGGATATGCTCGCGCGTCTGGGGCATTGGGCCGTCAGCAGCTGAAACCACCAAGATAGCGCCGTCCATCTGGGCGGCACCGGTGATCATGTTCTTCACGAAATCGGCGTGGCCGGGGCAATCGACGTGCGCATAGTGGCGCTTTTCCGTCTGGTATTCGACGTGCGCAACCGAGATCGTCACGATCTTGGACGCGTCACGAACGGTGCCGCCCTTGGCGATGTCCGCGTAGGTCTTGACCTCGGCGAGCCCCTTGCGCGCTTGAACGGCAAGGATAGCGGTCGTCGTGGTGGTTTTTCCGTGGTCAACGTGGCCGATGGTGCCGACGTTAACGTGGGGTTTGTTGCGTTCGAATGTGCTCTTAGCCATGGTGAAATGTGATGAGTTTTTGTGTCTTGTCGGAAATTGGCCTTTTTCGCTTTTGACCTGGAGCCCAGAACCGGACTCGAACCGGCGACCTCGTCCTTACCAAGGACGTGCTCTACCAACTGAGCTATCTGGGCGTAACAAGGAAAGTGGTCAAAAAACGAGAAAAGGAATGCGGACCGTGACCAGCCGATTTTCGGCCGTCAACTGCAATCTTGATCTTTTTCAACATGCTCTCAACGGCCTACTCGAAAGGTATAAAAACCAACCGGTAAGCGAGCCTCAAACAGCATATTTTTTTTCAGGAGGGAACGGAAATTATCATCTATTTCACTAGATCCCGAGCTTGTCGTGACCACTAGTTCACCGACAAATCCCTCTTGGGTGACCGCGCCCATTAGCTCCAATGGGTTCCAATCCTCAAGCTTAGTGACCGTATCATTTGACCAATCTACCGCCCGCACCAATTCGCCTCCATCAACCTTAAATACTTCAATTCGACCAACAAAACCGTCCCTCTTCAACTCCACCTCTTCTGTACGGGCTAAGGCCAAAAGCGAATCATAGCTCCCCCTGCGCCTTAATCCCTCGATCGGATTACGCGGTGTTTTTAAGTTCGAAGGAAAACTCAACGGCACACTTCGAGTGAATCGCGCGGGGAGTTCATCAAATGGCCCCTCTAATCCAGGCCTTATAACCACCGGCAACTCAGCCCCACTACTGTTCATCCCTGAGGGAATAAAGAGCGGAGCTGGATCGTACGCCATAATTTTCTCCGTCAACAATTCCGTCACCTCACCCTGACTGTTGCGTGCGATTCCCAACCTCGGCAATTTAGCCTCCTTGACCACACTCGGGGCCTCAGCCACCGACGGCAGCATCGCCACGACCCAAATTAGCAACGAGGCCACCACCGCGCTTACCGCCACCCAGGGAAATCGCCTTTGTACTAACATGGCGTTTACCGCACGACCTGCGGCTCTGCAGCAATCTGCACAGAAGCAAAGCCCGCTTCCCGCGCCATATCGTAGACTTCAGTCAGATCACGTGTGGTTAACGCTGCGTCCGCTTGAACTAGTAAACGCAGCCCATCCACCCCCTTTGCCCGTTCGTTAAGGTGACTGCGAAGTCCGGCAAAATCCACCTTGGCTCCTTCAACAAACGCCAAATTCGCCCCTTTAATCGTGACCACGACGTCAGTTGAAACGGCCCCCGCCAACGCCGCCGGCATTACCGGCAGGCTAAAGTCTAAGCCCAGCCCAGGCGACAGAACAAACCGCGAACCGAACAACACAAAGAACAACGCAATGAGTCCGGCGTTCACATAGAACACAAACTCATACCCATGCAGCGAGGGGCGTAACCGCGAAGACAAATCCAACGGTCGGGTAATCATGACGACTTTGAGGTTACCGTCTTTTCAATGGAGCCGGCGTCTTGCTGGCGGTAATCAATTAACAAATACCTCATGATTTCATTACCAGACCACTCAATGTCACGCACGAGGGATCTCACCCGCCCCTGCAAAAAGTGATAGGCTAGATGCGCGGGTATCGCAAGCACGAGACTGCCGGCCGTTGCGAGCAAGGCCTGCCACATGCCAAATGACAGCGCTTGAGCCGTGGCATACTGGCCGCCCTGCATAAAAGCCTGAAACGTGGTGGCCATGCCTAAAACCGTCCCCAGTAACCCCACCATCGGAGCCACTTGTGCAATGGCTGCAATCGAGCCCAATCTCCGCTCTAACGCTGGCAATTCAACAACCGCCGCCTCCTGCACTGCAAAGCGCATATCGGGCTCATCATCATGCGCGTGGATCAAAGCAGCCTTAACCACCGCAGCCACCGGTCCCGGAGTCTCCTCGCACAAGGTGAGCGCCTCGACGATGCGCCGCTTTGCCAAAGTGTTCTTAATGCCGTCCACGAACCGCGTGGCTTTGATTTGGCCTCGGTGCAGGTAAAACGTGCGCTCGATAAATAAAACGAGCACGAGGACTGCCAGCAACAAAAGCACCCACATCATGGGACCTCCGCGGATTAAAATACTAGGATCTGTAGGCATGGGTTTAATTTCCTAAATAGAATGAAAGAGGGCAAATTCGCATGTCTGTAAGCGATACCGTTCTCGGCGGCTACGGCTGGGCTTGCCCACCAGCACGCATAAAGGACTCGCGCGCCAACTTTGCGAAGGGAAGATTTTTCCGAATGATGAGGTCGTAAGCATTGCGCGCTTCTTCAAGATCCCCCCGCGACCGGCGAATATCCCCAAACCGAACCAGTGCTCGGGCGATCCAATATCGCCCCTTTGGGCCCAGTTTCCCTGCTTGAACGTCATCCAGAAGATATGTCGTAACGAGCGTCCACCAAACAACCTCAGCGCGGTCCAAATCGACTGCCTTACCCCTGGTCGCCACCAGATCACCAAGCTGAAATCCAGCCTCCACGCGCATGTCCACAGTGGCCGTTGGCAGGTCCTGCAAGCGCTCCAAAATCGTCAGCGCGCTTTCGTAATGCGAAACATCCGACGGGGTGATTTGGGCACGGTGGCAGCTCGCTAGCGCTAGCTCTGCCGCCAAAACACCGACATGCTGACCATAGTTGTTAATCAAAAACTCGTAGGTAAGTCGGGCCCGGGGAAAGTCATTTAATCGGCGTGCTAGGTCACCTTGCTTTAACCGTGCATGAAAAACTATGGGTGACTGCCCATATTCCTTGTCACTCACGATGCGCTCCAAAATTTTGTACGCTTCCTCATAGTAGCGATCCTCACCGCGCTGCTCGACGATGAGTGCCGCACGATAAAGCGCATAGGGCGCGTACTTATGCCACTTAAACTTATCCGCCAGATCGATAAGGCACCTTTGCGCATCCACGTAGAGCCCCTTACCCGCGTAATAATCCGCCTCATCAATGTATGAATACACAGCGGCGTCCGCCTGCGGGAAATCTGCTCGTACCGATGCCAGCGCCGCCAAAGCCTCTGCGGACTGTCCCAGCCGAAACTTTGCCTGGGCCTGCATCAACCGAATTCCCGCCTCCACTTGAGCGCGTAGTCCCGCCTCCACACCAGACAATTGACTGGGTATAGCCGCAGCCAATTCCAGTGTTTTTTCCGGCTGACCTGCCACCAGCGACAGGCGGGCCTGCAACCAAGCCAAACGAGCCCGTAATTCTCCGGGCAACCCGCTGTCCGCTGGATTGGACCCATCCACCAGTTGATTAACCCGGGCGTAAGCCTCCGCCTCTCGTCCCGCCGCCTGTAGCGCACTCGATAAAACCCACTCCACTTGCCAGCGTTGCACTTGCCCCAGGCGGGCGTCCTGCGCGAAACGATCCAGCTGCGCGATCGCACCATCCAGTTGCCCGCCCTGAATCAGCGAAACCACTCGTTGAGCGATGAGCAGGCCTGGATCAACTCCAACAGGAACCTCGTCGAGTGCAGTCGCGTAGGCCTTCTCTGCAGCACCAAAATCACCAGCCTTAAAGCGCGCCTCCGCAATCATCACTCCCAGCGCGGCCCGCACCTCGCGTGGCGGCAGTTCAACCTGTGCCAATGCCGCGTAATCGGCCGCAGTGCGATAGCGCTTCAATTCCCAGGCTTGATCCGCCAATAATCCGAGCGCCGCCGGCTTAAGCTCCGAAGCGGGGAACTTCGCCAACAACGCCTTTGCATCCAATTCAACCTGCGCCAAATTGGCCGTAACAACTGTATCCAGGCCACCGATTTTTTCGACCACTTGAAGGTTCTTTTCAGTCAGCCCAAGCTGAGCGCGCACCAGCAGAAGATCTGCCAATATTGGGTGCGCGGGTACCGCCGTGATCAGCCCATTGAGCTTGCTGTAAAACGCTGCATCGGCCGATTCCCTCGCCAGCAAATGCAGCGCCACGCGCTGCAAGTCCGCTTCTCCCGCTCCGGCCAACAATCCATCAAGCGCATTGCGCCCATCAGTCCGACTTGCCCCGGCAATCAGACCTAAGAGCAACCGAAAGTCATCCCGCGCCACGCGCTCTCCCTCCGGTAACAACTCCAACTGCTTTTTCAAAAAGTCCACCGCGTCCTCGGTGCGGCCACGCACCGCTAGCAGCGCCGCATATTGCCGCGCATAAGCATAACCAACTTTTTTGCCCTGATAGCGCTCGGCGCCTTGGCGCAACGTGTTCAACTGCGCCTCGCTCGCCTCACCCAGACTCAGCCTCGCTTGCTCGCGCGCCAGCACCAAATGAGCTTTCTGGATCTCCGATAAAGCCATATCCGCAGCCCTTTGATAGGCGTCGCGCGCCTTGGCGAAATCCCCTCCTGCGTCGGCCACCTGCCCCTGCAAAAAACTCCACCAGGCCCGGTCCGCTACCACTAGATCTTCAACTTTTGCGGAGGACAAGGCGGCACGCGCCGCATCGACACGCTTGCGGCGCACGGCGATCAACCCCGACCGTAACCAGTAACCCGCCGTCGGTGTCCCCACGTAGGCCTGCAACGCACGCTCCGCCTCATCCGTGCGCCCCTCGTTAAGTCGGGCTGAGACCAACTCAAGCACCATTAGGTTGCGCACGGATCCAATCACCTGCGGGGAGGCGAGTAACTGGGTGTAAATCCCCGCAGCCGTTGAGGGAAAACCCAGCTCCAGCGCCCGCCTCGCCGCCACAAACGAGCGCAATGCCCCGCCCGGCAACTCCGGCGTCTCAGCGCCTGAAAGCAGGGGCGCTGACTCGACCTGCACCTCGTCGGCGCGCGCGTCCGCCCGGATCACGACCAAGGCCAGCAAGAGGGTAAACAGGGTTCTAATCGGCATTCGTAAAACCCGAACTTGCTCACCGCGCAGGAAACAATCAACCGCGTTGTAAACAGTTCCGCCTCGCCCCGCTCTCGCTGACGGGCACAGTCGCTGCCACCTTCAATCGGAGCATCCACCTTAAATCATGACACCCATTATCATCGTCCTAGGCGTACTTTTTCTCGGCGTAGTGATCGTTGGCCTCTGGGCTGTCGGCATCTACAACGGGCTTGTCGCACTGCGCAACCGCTTCAAAAACGCCTTCGCGCAAATCGATGTGCAGCTAAAACGCCGCTACGACCTCATCCCTAATTTGGTCGAAACAGCCAAGGGGTACCTCAAGCACGAGAGCAGCACCCTCGAAGCCGTCATCAAGGCCCGTAACATTGCCGCCTCGGCCGCCAAAACCGCCGCCTCCAACCCCGCCGATCCTGCAGCAGTGGGCAGCCTGCTCGCCGCCGAAGCTGGCTTGGGCGGTGCGCTCTCCCGCCTCATGGTCGTCTCCGAGGCTTATCCCGAGCTCAAGGCCAACCAGAACATGATGCAGCTCACCGAGGAGCTCACTTCGACCGAAAACAAAATCTCCTTCGCCCGCCAGGCCTACAACGACAGCGTCATGGCCTATAATACCCAGCGCGAAACCTTTCCCGCCGTTCTGCTGGCCGGCGCACTCGGGTTCCAGCCCGCCACCTTGTTTCAAATCGAAGACCCCTCCGAGCGCCAAGCCCCCAAGGTCCAGTTTAACTAATCCCGGCAATCCCGCCGTTTACCCCGACGGCCTGTCCGCCTTTTCTTCGCATGGATTTCTTTGAGGCCCAGGCCCTGGCCAAACAGCGCACGACACGCCTGGTTGCGCTCTTTGCCCTGGCAGTACTCGGGACCATCGCCGCAGGCTATTTTGCATTCATCGTACTAACCGCCTACTTCGGCGTACGCGCGACCGCCAATGGTGGCGGCCTTGAGCGCGACCTCGGCGGACTCGACCACCTCCAGCTCTGGCAACCAGGAGCGCTGATCTCGTTCACCCTACTCACGCTCGTGGTGGTGGGCCTCTCCGCATTGGGTAAATGGTTACAACTGCGCGCCGGCGGCCGCGCCATCGCAACCCTAGTCGGTGCCCGCGAACTCGCCCCGCAAACCTCCAACCTGCGCGAGCGCCAGTTGCTCAACATCGTCGAGGAGATGTCCATCGCCTCCGGCCTGCCGCTACCCGCCGTTTACGTGCTCGATAATGAAACCGGCATCAACGCCTTTGCCGCCGGCCTCACCACCAGCGACGCGGTGGTCACCGTGACTCGCGGAACCCTAGAAAAACTCACCCGCGACGAGCTTCAGGGCGTCGTTGCCCATGAGTTTAGCCACATCCTCAATGGCGACATGCGCCTAAACGTCCGCCTCACCGCGATCCTCCATGGTATCTTGGTAGTCGGTCTCATTGGGCGCGGAATCCTCAGCGGTATGGGCAACATGCGCGTCCGCTCCAGCAACCGCGACAAAAACGGGGGCGGGCTGATCATCGTCATTTTCGCCGTAGGCTTGGTCATGATCGCACTGGGCTACGTCGGCTATTTCTGCGGACGTCTGATTCAGGCTGCCGTCTCCCGCCAGCGCGAATTTTTGGCTGACGCCGCCGCCGTGCAATTCACCCGCAATCCCTCCGGTATTTGCGGGGCCCTCAAAAAAATAGGTGGCGACTCCATTGGTTCGCGTGTGCAAGCCACCAAGGCCTCCGAGCTCAGCCACTTCTTTTTCGCCCAAGGGTTTCTCACGTCTTTTGGCGGACTTTGGGCCACCCATCCCCCGCTCGGTGAACGCATCCGCGCAATCGATCCCGCCTTCAACGGCCACTACCCGGCTCATTCCGATGAGGCGGAAGCCGCCCCCGAAACCGTGCGCCAGGCAGCCTCCGCGTTTAGCCCTGCCCGCTCAAAGACTACTGGTGCGCATACCCCCATAAACACCCGCTCATCCGACGGTATCGCCCCCCAAAAGTTGGTAGCGGCTATTGGCACCCTAAGCCCCGAACACACCGCGCTCGCCCAATTGCTCGCCCAGTCACTCCCCGCCGACCTGCGCACTGCAGCCCGCACTCCGGCCACGGCTGCCGCACTGGCCTGCGGACTCCTGCTCCCCATCGACGCATCCAGCCTACGGACACGCCAACTGGACTTGATCCGACGTATCTCCGGCTCGGCCTGCGCAGACTTGGTAATCTCGTTTGAAACCAGCCTGCGCGCTCTCCCCCACGAGTCGCGCCTGCCACTTCTGCTGCTCACCCCTCCGGCACTACGTAAACTCCCCCCCGCAGACTTGGCTCGTCTGCTCGAAACCCTCGACGAACTCGTGCACTCCGACCAGCAGGTAAGCCTGTTCGAATTTGCCCTGCAAAAAGTTCTCACTCACCACCTCGCCCTTGCCGCCAAGCCCTCCGGCCGACGCGAAATCTATTCGCCCGCAGACGTTTCGAACGAAATCAGCGTGGTGCTCTCCTTCGGCTGCCGCCTGAGCTTAGCCCCCGACGCAGATGCGGAAAACGCATTCAATGCCGGGTCCACCATCTTTTCTGGGATTTTCCCCGTGCTGCGATTGATCCCGGCCGAGGACTGCACCCTGAAACACCTCGACCTCGCGCTGGACCGCTTGGCACTGACTTACGGTCCCGTAAAAAAACGCCTGCTCACCGCCCTCTCGATCACCATCAGCCATGACGGCACTATAAATCCCGAGGAAGCAGATTTACTGCGCGCACTCTCCTCCGCGCTCGACTGCCCCATGCCACTGACGTCAGTTTAACGCTTGTCGGCGCTCCCCTCGCCGCCAATCGCCCCGCCCGTGTAACCTGTACCGCGCCCCCAACGTCTACAGCCAGTATACCCCAGTTTCGCATGTCCGATCATCACCACCCCAACCACCCCTGTTGCGGCATTTCGACCAACCCCGAGGATTATTTCCTCACCCGCCGCCAGTTTCTGAGCCGAGTCGGCATGGGCCTTGGAGCCCTCAGCCTTGCGTCCGTCATCGACCCTTTGTCCACCTTCGCCGGGCCCAGCGCCACTCCGGCAACGGGTGCCAGTGGCAATTTACTCCTGCCCCACGCGCCGCACTTTACCGGTAAAGCCAAGTGCATCATCCATATCTTTGCCCAAGGCGCTCCCTCCCACGTTGACACCTGGGATCCCAAACCCGCCCTCAGCGCCCTTGACGGCAAAACCCTTCCCGGCGGTGGCGTGGCCATGGGCTCGCCGTTTAAGTTCACCCCGATGGGCCGTTCCGGCCTGGAAGTCAGCGAGGTGTTCTCCAAAATCGGTGCCCACGCCGACGACCTCGCCGTGATCCGCTCCATGTGGACGGACATTCCCGCTCACGATGTCGCCACGGTGTTCATGAACACCGGATCGCTGCGCATCTCCAAACCCAGCCTAGGCTCGTGGATTGTCTACGGACTCGGCACCGAAAACCAAAACCTCCCCGGCTTCATCTCGCTGCGCAACGGCGGATTACCCCTGGGCGGTGCCGCCAATTACCAAGCCGCGTTCCTGCCCGGCGTGTATCAAGGTTCCAGCGTCAACACCCAGTCCACCACGGTGGAGCAGATGATTCAAAACATCCGTAACTCCTACCTGCCTGCCCCCGAGCAACGCCGCCAGCTCGAGTTCGTCAAACAGCTCAACACCATCCACGCCAGTAACATTCAAAAAGAAGCCGCGCTCGAGACCCGCCTGCAGTCCTACGAGACCGCCTTCCGTATGCAGACCGAGGCCACCGACGCCTTCGACATTTTAAAGGAAAACGAGGCCACACGCGCCGCCTACGGCAACACCAACACCGGCCGCCAGTTGCTCATCGCGCGTCGCCTTGTTGAACGCGGTGTGCGCGTAGTCCAAGTCTGGCACGACGGCTGGGATCACCACTCCGACCTGCAGGTTAAACTATCCGCCAAAGCCGGTGAAATCGACCAGCCCCTCGCCGCCCTTCTCGCCGACCTCAAACAGCGCGGCCTTCTTGACAGCACCTTGATCGTCTGGGGCGGCGAATTCGGCCGCAAACCCACCAAGGACCGCAACGGCAACGACACC
>CANIXX010000128.1 GCA_947471115.1 Opitutaceae bacterium
ATTCCGACTCGCCGTCAGGTTGGTTACTGTCGACGCTCATCGCTTTCGTTTACATTTATGTCCACTCCGACCAACTACCGTACGCTTGCCGAATTCTATATCCGTGGCCTCACCGAAGGCTTCGTTACCGCCTCCGAGGTGATTAAATGGGCCGACGAGGTGATCGTCGCAGAACCCAAGACCGCCGACTGGATGCTCGATATCTCCACCTCGGGCGAAGATGACCGCATGGGCGTTTTGCACCACCTGCACGCAGTTGAAGGCGTAGTCGATGAGGCTGCACTCACCGCCTTGATCGCCGCGCGTAGCTAAATTATCGAGCCGCTACTTACTGGCCGTAATCAGTGCCAAGGCTAACGCCATGCTCCGCAGCCGCAAACGACGTCTAGTATTAACTGCGGGCGGGGGTGGGGGCCAGCGGTTAACGGGATGATTTTTCCCGTTATGCGTAAAGGATGGCGCTGGTTGATTGCTTACTGGTGATTAAGGTGTAGCAGGCTTCCAGCTCCTCACACAGTTGTTGGCGAGCGGTCGGGGACATTTCGGTCGTCCGCGCTATTCGGGCCACTTCGTCGGCAAAACGCGTAAATACAGCCAATGGCACGGTTGGCGTTTGCACAGTAACTCCGCCTTTACCTCCGATTGCGGTAATGGTTTGGGTTATGCTTTTGATCATGGGTGATGCGGTGAGCTACGTCTGGTTTATGAATGAAGTTCGTCGAGTCTGGCTGTCTTGCCACGATTTATACGGCTGCGCTAAAAGCTTAATCAGCGTGGTTTAAGCTGCATCGCGCGTGCTGTCGTAGGGATGCAGCCCAAGTCCATGTACCGATGGGATCGAGGGTATAACCATAATCTCAGCAGCTTGGTTTGGATCCAGTGATGCATCAGTGACGGCGTTCGAAAGCAGTTCTTGGTCAACCCGCCGCGCCATGGCGGTCAGAGCATCGACGATTGCTTGCTGGTCGCTCTCGGAGAGCCATGCGGAAATAGCCTGCTGTGCCTTGGCCGGAATACCGGAGAGGTCAAAGGTGACCTTGGTTTCAGTTGATCGGCGAGGGTGTGGCAGTTCGCTGTTTAGCGGTGAAGTGTGGGGAGTGTCTGCGAATTTCATGTTGGTTTGTTCGGATTGTTACGCTGTTGGTGTACGGTGACAGCGGCGTTTTCAGGGGCGTCGTTGGCGTGACCTTTAATGGCCGTCAGTAAAATCGCTTCTTGTTTAGCAATGGCCCTGCCAAGTCTGTGGGCACTCGGTTAACCCTCATTTGGCCAGTGTGTAAGGCGTGGTAAAAAATCCGCCACTTCACATTTTTTTTACAATGCGTGGGGCTCGGAGGTAAAGCTGGAACATTTTGCCGCAACCTGCGTCGACGTTCTTTTCCGGTTAAACCGTGCCCAATCCGGTGCCTCAGTTCGATCGCTGTGAGGTCGCCTGCCCTGCAGCGCCATAAGATTCCGGCCGAAGCGAACGCAGCAGGCCGGTCGAAGTGTAATTCCTGATACTGAAGGTGCAGCCCCCCCCCTTGCCTAGAACGAGGCGAGTAGGAAGTGACATGGATTTTGTCGGATCAATCCCTGAGGTAGCGAGGCGCTTTTGCCCGCAGGTTTGCATCGTGTTTTCCGCACAATCGCCGATGCGGGCTGAAGCACCGTGCTACTTTCGATCCGATTTTTTAAATGTTACTACCCACGAGGCGAGTTCCGGAGCTCGTCGACTCGTGTCTCGTTCACCCTTGTCGTAACTGGTAATTAACCGCGTCGATGAGCGCCTGCCAGGAGGCGTCGATCACGTTGTCACTCACCCCGACCGTGCCCCAGATGCTTTTGCCGTCGCCGCTTTCGATGAAAACGCGGGTGCGGGCATTGGCCCCCGCGCGGCTGTCGAGGATGCGCACCTTGTAGTCGCGCAGTTCGAGCACCTTCAATTGCGGGAAAACGCTCTCAAGCGCGAGTCGCAGGGCTTTGTCGAGCGCACCCACGGGGCCTGAACATTCGGCGACGGTGTGTAGCGACTGTCCGTTGAGCTTTAACTTCACCGTGGCTTCGGACACCGATTCGTTGCCCCGGCGCTCGACGCTCACGCGGTAGCCCTCGACTTCGAAAAACGTCTGCGCCTGGCCCATCGCCCGAGCAATGAGTAATTTTAGCGAGGCGTCGGCCGCCTCGAACTCGTAGCCTCGGAATTCCAGGTCCTTGAGCTCGTCGATGAGCGTTTTCATCGCCGCTGATTTCTCGTCGAGGTCGAGTCCGAGTTCCTTCGCCTTCATGGCGATGCTGGAGCGGCCGGCCATGTCGGAAACCAGCACGCGAGTGCGGTTGCCCACCAACGCCGGATCGATGTGTTCGTAGGAGGATTTAACTTTCTGGGCGGCGTTTGCGTGAAGCCCGCCTTTATGCGCGAAGGCCGAGGCACCGATGTAGGGGGATTTGGTGTCGGGCTTGAGGTTGGCCAGCTCGTCGAAATAAAGGGACAGCTCGCGCAACTGGTCCAAGTTGGCGGCGCAACGTGCGGTGCGGCCCATTTTAAGAAACAGACTCGGCAGTACGGTGAACAAATTGGCGTTGCCCGTGCGTTCGCCGTAGCCGTTGGCCGTACCTTGCACGAGCGTCGCACCGGCACCGATACCGGCTAACGTGAGTGCCGCTCCCAGACCGCTGTCGTTGTGGCAATGCACGCCGACTTTGTCGCCGCCGAACTCGCTCACCACCCGGCCGACGATGGTTTTAAAATCATCCACCATCGATCCGCCGTTGGTATCGCACAGCGACAGGTTGCTCGCCCCGCCGCGGATCGCCGCCGCCAAGGTCTGCATCGCGTAGTCAGGGTTGGCGCGGTAGCCGTCGAAAAAGTGTTCAGCGTCGTAGATTACCTCGCGACCCTGGGCGGTGAGGTAACGCGCGGAGTCCTCGATCATCGCCAGGTTTTCTTCCAGCGTGGTGCGGATGATTTCGGTGACGTGCAGGGTCCACGTTTTGCCTACGATAGTTAGCACCGGCATGCCGCTATCGAGGAGGGTTTTGAGCTGGGCGTCTTCCGATGCCTTGATGTTGGCGCGACGGGTGGAACCGAAGGCGGCCAATCGTGCGTGCTTGAGTTTAAGCGAACGCACTTCCTGAAAATAGGTGATGTCACGCGGGTTGGAGCCGGGGAAGCCGCCCTCGATGTAGTCCACGCCGAACTGGTCGAGTTTTTCCGTAATCAGGAGTTTGTCGGTTACCGAGAAGCTGATGCCTTCGCCCTGCGTGCCATCGCGCAGGGTGGTGTCGTAGATTTTAACGGCGGAACTCATGAGAAAGTTGAACCCTTGCGGGTCATTCCTCCGCTGGCAAGCGGGGTTTGCCTGCCAAACCGCAGCACTTAAACCGCGTGGGCGTTGATGAAAGCGCGAATCGAGGCCGGGTCGGCTTTAAGCATGTGCTTCTTCAACGGGCGTTGTTTTAACGTCTCCAAGCTCGGGTTTTTCGGCTCCACACCGATCGCGGAAATAATTGTGTCGGGGAACTTGGCGGGACTGGCCGTAGCTAGGATCAGGCTGGGGCGGTCTTTCGCCAAGTCGGCAAAACCACAGGCGGTGTGCGGATCTACCACGTAGCCGTAGCGTTGATAAACCGATTGGATGATCTCCGGGATTTGCGCGTCGGTGCAGCGCGAGGCGCTGAAGGTGTCGCGGTCGAAGTTTTGGAATTTATACCCGCCCGTCGTCTTAAATGTCGCCATAACCTCGCGTACCTTCGCGGCGTCGCGCCCGAGGCTCAGGTAAAGGAAGCGTTCAAAGTTGCTCGAAACCTGGATGTCCATCGACGGCGCGAGGCTAGGCGCGACGCTGGAGACGCGGTAATCGCCGGTGGTGAACAGGCGGTAGAGGATGTCGTTCTGGTTGGTGGCGACCTTAAAACTGTGGATCGGCACGCCCATTTTCTGGAGCATCCAGCCGGCGAGTACGTTGCCGAAATTACCCGTGGGCACCACGAACTCAGTTTCGGCGCGGGTTGCGGCCGGCAGGCGCAGGTAGGCGTAGAGATAATAAACGCTCTGGGCCAACACGCGGGCCAAGTTGATTGAGTTCACCGCCGAGAGGCGGTGGCGCATGCGGAAATCCTGGTCGGCAAAGATTTCCTTGAGCGAGGCTTGGGCGTCGTCAAACGAGCCGTCGACTGCGATCGCGTACACGTTGTCCGCGCCGGTGCAGGCCATCTGGCGTTCTTGGAGCGGCGAAGTACGGCCGTCGGGGTAGAGAATGAAAATCGCTGTGCCGGGTTTGCCGAGCAGGCCGTGAATCGCCGCCGAACCGGTGTCGCCGGAGGTGGCACCAAGGACGTTGATCGTTTGCCCGCGCACGGCGCATTGGTGACCGTAAAGGTTGCCCAGCAGCTGGAGCGCGAAGTCTTTGAACGCGAGGGTGGGGCCGTGGAAGAGCTCCAGTACCGAGGTGCGCTCGTCGAGTTTGACGATGGGCGCGATGTCGGGGTGCGAGAACGTGGTGTAACTTTGCGCGATGAGCGTGCGCAGGGTCGTCGGCTCGATGTCGGTCGCGAAGTGTTTTAAAAACTCAAAGCACAGCTCGGCGTAGGGAAGGGGCTCAAAGCGCGCCAAGTCAGCGGGGCTGAACTGCGGCAGCGTCTCCGGAAGGTAGAGGCCGCCGTCCGGCGCGAGGCCGGTGGCGACGGCGTCGGAGAAGCCGAGGGCGGGAGTCTGTCCGCGAGTGCTGACGAAGCGCATGGGAAAAACAGTAGCGAGTAGTGAGTAGCGGGTAGCGAGTAGTCGGAAAAATGCTCGCTAGTCACTACCCGCTACTCGCTACTTAAAAAAATCACAGCTTATCCAGTTCGAAGGCGGCGTGGGCGACTCGGGCGGCTTCGTCGGCCTTGTCCTTGTCGATGACCACCGAGATTTTGATTTCGGAGGTGCTGATCAGCTCGATGTTAATCGATGCATCGGCCAGCGCCTGGAACAGCGTGGCGGCCACTCCGGAATGGGTCTTCATGCCTACGCCGACCACGGAGAGTTTGGCGATGTTTTCGTGGATCGCGACCTGGCCGCCACCGATGGCGTCGAGTACGGGCTCCAGGGTCTTAATTGCCTTCTGGCTGTCGGTGAGCGGAACGGTGAAGGTGAGGTTGGCGATGCCGTTGCGGCCCACGTTCTGCACGATCATGTCGACGATGATGCTGGCGTCGGCCAAGGCGCGGAAGACCTTCGCGGCGGAGCCGGGCTTGTCGAGAATGTTAGAGACGATGATCTTGGCTTGATCCTTGTCGACGGCGACACCGCGCACGACGACCTTTTCCATGTAAGCGATTTCCTGTTTCACGATGGTTCCTGGGTTGTAGTTAAAGGAGGAGCGGACTTCGAAAACGACGCCGTACTTGGCGGCGAATTCGACTGAGCGGGACTGCATGACTTTCGAGCCGGACGAGGCCAACTCCAGCATCTCGTCATAGGAGATTTCCTGGAGTTTTTTGGCGTCTTTAACCACGCGAGGATCGGCGGTGTAAACGCCGTCCACGTCGGTATAGATCTCGCACTTGTCGGCCTGAAGCGCGGCTGCCAAGGCGATGGCGGTGAGGTCGGAACCGCCACGGCCGAGCGTGGTGGTTTGGCCTTCGCCGTTAATGCCTTGAAAACCTGCGACGATCACGACTTTGCCGGCCTTGAGGTCGTCGGCGATGGGCTTGGCGTTGATCGTGGTGATCTTGGCCTTGGTGTGAACCGTGTCGGTTAAAATGCCGGCTTGTGCGCCGGTGTAGGAGACCGCCGGAACACCGACGCCGTGAAGCGCCATGGCGGTCAGGGCGATGGTCTCCTGTTCGCCGATGGAGAGGAGTTGGTCCATCTCGCGCTCGCTTGGGTTGGCGCACACTGCCTTGGCGCGGGCGATGAGTTCGTTGGTCACACCGGCACGCGCCGAGACGACGATGACGAGCTCGTTGCCCTCGTCACGGATCGCCTTCACGCGCTCAGCGACTTTACGGATGCGTTCGACGTCACCAACCGAGGTGCCGCCATATTTTTGGACAATTCTAGCCATGGGTTTTGGAAAGAGGTGGGTTTTTAAAAAAGATCAGGCGGCGAAGTCGGCGATGCGAAGGAGCACCGGTTCACTAATGACGCAGGACAATTTCTTTAGGCGGGCAACGGTGGCGCGGATCGCCTTTTCGTTGGACTGATGAGTCGTGAGGATCAGGGAGGCGGCTCCGGCGGTTTCGCTGGGGCGCTGGAGAACGCTAGCGATGCTCACGTCGAGCGTGGCCGTGGCGCTGGCGATCTTGGCGAGTACGCCGGGCTCATCTTTGACCTCAAGGCGCAGGTAGTAGCTGCCGGTTATGCTTTGCAGCGGTGTGAGGGTGGCGTGGGTCGCGACAGGAGCGGGCAGTTGCCCGTTGCCGCGTTTGAGGAGAATCACGGCGTCAACGATGTCGCTGATCACCGCGCTGGCGGTCGGGTCCTGCCCCGCGCCGCGGCCGATGTAAACGGTCTCGCCCACCACGTCGCCGGTGACGGAGATGCCGTTGTAAACCTCGTTGACGTTGGCCAAAACCTTGGTGCGCGGGATGAGCGTCGGGTGAACGCGCACAAACACCTCGCCGGTGTCGGACTCGCAGGAGATGACCGCGAGTAGTTTGATTGCGAAACCGTTTTCGCGGGCGAAGGCGAGGTCGGTCTGGGTGATGTGGGTGATGCCCTCGACGAGCATTTTCTCGGTGGGAACCCAGATTCCGTGGGCGAGGAAGGCGAGGATCGAGGCCTTGTGGGCGGTGTCCCAGCCCTCGACATCGAGGGATTCGTCGGCCTCGGCGTAACCGAGCGCCTTGGCCTCGGCGAGGATTTGGGGATACGCCAACCCCTCGCGCTCCATGCGAGTGAGGATGTAGTTACAGGTGCCGTTGAGGATGCCGTAGATGAGCTTGAAACGGTTGGCGACCAGGCCCTCGCGCAGGGCTTTGATGATGGGAATACCACCGGCTACGGAAGCCTCGAACAGGAAGTGGCCGCCATGTTTACGGGCCGCAGAGAACAGCTCGGGGCCGTGTTTGCAAAGCAGGGCTTTGTTGGCGGAGACGACCGTCTTGCCCGACTTGAGGGCGGCCAAGGTGACCTCGCGGGCCAAGGTGGTGCCACCGATGAGCTCGCACACGATGTGGATCGACGGATCGGTGGCGATCGACAGCGGATCGAGAGTCAGTTTGGGCGCGGCGACGCGCACGGTGCGCTTCTTTTTGAGATCACGGACGGAAGCGCGGGCCAGATTGAGCGTTACGCCGAGGCGGGATTCGAGGGCGGCACGGTTGGCCTCGATGTGTTTCCACACGCCTTGACCGACGGTACCGAGGCCGCAGATGCCGATGTTAATGGAGGGGACGCTCATGGGAATTGGACATCTAAGGAGGGGTTTTGCGTGGTCGTCAATTGAAGCGTTGCGGGACTTTTACGGTGCTTCAGCGGACCGATGATTCGCGGCGGATTTTAGCCGGAGTGGTTCAGCGCGGCGGGAGCTGGCGCACGGCTACGGCAAGCACGCAGGCAGAGATCACGTTAACTACGCAAACGATTATGCGGACCTGCAGGGGTAAGCGGGCCAGGCACAGCACCAGGACTCCGGCGATTAATAGGCCGATGGCGGCGGTGATCAGGACGGGGCGGTTTTCGGAAAAGGATGCCATGGGAGCTTAATTTACAAGTGGGAGTGCGAGCCGCAGGGTGGTGCCAGTCGGTCCGGATTCGAGCAAGGTAATGTCGCCGTAGTGTGAAAGCATAATCCGTTTAGCGATGGCCAGGCCCAGTCCCGTGCCGTCGGTTCGCCCGGAGAGAAACGAGTCGAAGATGTGCGCTCTTAACTCCTCTGGGATACCATGTCCGGTGTCGGTGATATCGATGAGTGCGAAATCACTTTCACCGCGTTTTTCTGTCACACACCGAATCATGATCTTACCGCCGTCGTTCATCGCCTGAGTGGCATTGATCAATAGATTGAGCAGTACCTGTTGAATTTGGCCTTTGTGGACTTCGACTACCACGGGCTGCGGAGAGGGCTCGAAACGCAGGTGGATTTTGCTCTGTGCGAGCTTGAGGCGGATGAGCACCACGGTGTCACTAATCATGTCGTTCAGGGTCCAGCGAGAATGGAGGCTGGAGGGGGCCTTGGCGAAATTGAGCACCCGCGAAACGATGGCTTCGAGCTGGTCGAGTTTTTCGCTGATGACTCGAACATCGGTCCGGCGGGGGTCCTCATTAGGGAAATCCAGGTCGAGGTAGCCGAACAGGAGTTTGATTACCGTGAGGGGGTTGCGGATTTCGTGGGCGATCTCGGCGGCGAGGAGGCCGAGGGTGGTGAGCTGCTCATTTTTGCGCAGCGACTCCTCGCTTTGGAAAACGCGGGAGTAGAGGCGCGAGTTTTGCAGGGCGACAGCACCAAGGGAGGCGAGCGCGGCGAGCAGGCGCTTTTCGTCGTTGTTAAACCGGTGGATGTGGTCGGTGAAGACGGCGAGTACTCCGATGACCTCGTTTTCGTAAATTACGGGAGCGGCTAGTAGCGAGCGCAGCGTGGTATCCGCCGGCATATCGACCACGTCGCGAAACTCGGGGGATTGGATGTTGAGAAATTCGATCTGGCGGCGGGTGTGCAGGGCGGCGGAGAGCAGGCAGGATGAGACGGCCCACTCCGGGGCGGGCAGGGGGGGCGATGCGGCGGTGGTTAACGAGATCAGGCTGAGCGTGTCGCGGGGCGCGTTATAGAGGTAAAAGCCGCAGGCGCGGGTATTGGTAATAATGCGGGCGTCACGCGTGATCGTGTCAAAAAGTTCCTGTTGCTCTAATTTGCCCACCAACGATTGGCCAATGGTGATCAGGGATTCGAGCTGGCGGGCTTTGCCCTTAAGGTGGCGCAATTGCCAGAGCCGCTGCATGACCGCCGTAGCTTCTTCGCTGATGCGAATGAGCAGAGCGAGGTCGACTTCGTCGAAGCCGCCCAGGCGGTCGCTGTCCACGTTAATTACCCCGAGAATTTGCCCGCCGATTTCGACCATGGGCGCGGCCATTTCGCTGCGCACTTCCTTGCGAATGGAGACGTAGCGCGGGTCGGCGGCGACGTTGGTCACCAGTTGGGGGCGGCCATGGAATGCGACCCAGCCGGTGATGCCTTGTCCGAGGCGAAGCGTTACCTCGTCGGCGTCAGTAAAAAGCCCATGTTGGACATCGATTTCGAGTTTCCCAGTGTCGGGGTTGAGCAGTGAAATCGAGCCTGAGAAGGCGTGCAGGGTCTCGATGGTGACAGTGAGAATGGCCGTGAGCGCTTCACGCGGATCATCGATTCGTCCGGCGAGGCTACTAATGCGATAGAGGGCGCGATCGGCGCGCGGATCGTTGACGGCGTCCATGGTTAGTCGTGAGTATCCCGCCGCAAAGGCGACGCGCAAACTCAGAACGTAATAGCTGCCGGCGGTTGGCCGGAATCGCTGGGTTCGACGGGATCAACCGGGGCGATGATCAGGGCGAGGGCATCGCGCAGTGCGTGCAGGCGAGTGATGTCGGAGGGCGCGTCGGCTTCGGCCGGGGCGTTGTCGATATAGAAGGTATCGATGGCGATGCCGCGCTCCGTACCAATGCGGGCGAAGGTGATGTCGTAGCCGTGGTCGCTGATGGTTTTGGCCAGGCGGAAAAGCAGGCCGATCTGGTCGCGGGCTTGGACTTCGACGATGGTGCGCTGCATCGAAAGTTCGTGGTAAACTTCCACGGTGGGAG
>CANIXX010000129.1 GCA_947471115.1 Opitutaceae bacterium
ATGAGTCATGGTAACGCGGAGACCTTCCCGCGTGTCGCCGACACCCTCGGCTTCATCACCCGCGACCTCGTGAACAAAGTCGGCGAGGCCGTCCTTACCACGCAGCGCGATCATGGCGACCGCACCAATCGCAAACACGCTCGCCTCAAATACACCATCGAGGACAAGGGTATCGCTTGGTTCAAGGCCGAGGTCGAAAAGCGTAGCGGCATCACCTTCGGGCCCGCCAAAACCGCGATCTTTACCACCATCCAAGACCAACACGGCTGGCACCAAAACGCCGACGGTACGTGGTTCTACGGCCTGCACATTCTCTCCGGTCGTATCGTCGACCGTGCCGGCTGGCCGATGAAAACCGCCCTGCGGGAAATCGCCGCGATTCACACCGGCGATTTCCGCCTCACCCCATCGCAAAACGTCACCATTTCCGGAGTAACTACCGCGCAGAAACCGGTGATCGAGGGCATCCTCAAAAAGCACGGTCTCGACAACGAGAACGCCCGCTCGGGCCTGCGCCTCAACGCCCTGTCCTGCGTAGCGCTGCCGACCTGCGGCCTGGCCCTGGCCGAGAGCGAGCGCGCGCTGCCCGACATCCTCGAAAAGTTTGAAAACGTCCTCGATCAGGCCGGCTTGCGCGAAAACGCCATCAGCCTGCGCGTGACCGGCTGCCCCAACGGCTGCGCTCGTCCCTACCTCGCCGAGATCGGTTTCGTTGGCAAAGCGCCCAATAAATACGCGCTCTACCTTGGCGCCTCGTACAACGGCACACGCCTCAACCGCCTGTTCTCCCCGAGCATCACCATCGACGATGCCGTCACCCGGCTCACGCCCATCATCAAACGCTACGCTCTGGAGCGTAACGACGGTGAGGGCTTCGGCGACTGGTGCGACCGCGTGATTCTTCCGGCTGACGCCACCACGCACAGCATCGGTACCCAACTCGCCGGTTAATCGCCCGAAAACGCCGAGCTCCAACTCGGCTCTTTCACTCTTAAGCCGCCGTAATTCCTACGGCGGCTTTTTTGGCGCGTTAAAAAACGCCACTACCTGGACTGCGCCCCCAGCTTCCGCAGTCGGCGGTTAACTGAGCTGCTTGATCAACACCTTCGGATTTCTCCCGCTCTCCTCGTAGGCTTTTAAGCGAACCTCGGGCAGTACCGATTTTTCGGTTTCCTCAAAACCCAGCGCCGAGGTGAAGAACGAGTAACTCTGGGTCGACAGTGCGACGATGGTCGTGACGCCCTTTTCCTTGGCCCGCATGCACGCGAAATCGACCATCTTCCGGCCGACACCGCGGTTGTGATAAAATGGCAGCACGTAGAGCGAGCCGATTTCAGCGAGCTGCGGCTTGTCGGGGTACGTGTACAGCGTGACGCAGGCGATGATGTTCTCGTCGATTTCGTAGACGTAGAATTGGTCGATGTTTTTCTCGATCGCCAGCTGGGTTCGATGCAGTAACTCCTCCCGTTTCACGCCGTTGCGCGTCAGATTGTACAAAAAGCGCACGTCGCGCTTCGTCGCCTTACGGATCTGCTGGTAGTCGTTCGCGTAGATCAAAGAGCCCACGCCTTCACTGGAAAAGATCTCGTTGATCAACCCGTCAAAGGTCCGCCCATCAACGATGTGAATCCGGGGAACGCCGGTCTCGATTGCCCGAATCGCGTACATGGCTTTGCTCCGCGACTGCTCGTTGATCTGCTCGGGATGGTCTTTGATCAACGCCCGCAATGTATCCACAGCGATGTCACGCTTAACCTCGCCGTTAATTTCCAGCCCGGCCTGCGGGGTCAGGTAAATGACCTTGGAGGCGTTGAGCGCCTCAGCCACCTCGGCAGCGAGCAGATCGGAATTGATGCGCAATGATCTGCCGTCCGGGCCGTAGCCGATCGGCTGAATGATAGGAATGATGTCGGCGCTAATCAGGTGGGAAATGAAGTCCTTGTCGATGCGGTCCACCTTGCCCGTGAACTGTTGGTCAACGCCCTTGATGATCCCAACTGGAAGCGCCCGCACCGCATTGGTGATGGCACACTTGAGGGTGTTTTGCGTAAGCCCCTCCAGGATCAAGTGCGAGACTCGCGAAGACGCGCGGATGGCCAGATCGAGTGTGCCCGCGTCGGTCACGGCGGTGCCGTCGGCGTTGGAAATGGCGATCTGCCGCGAGGTGGACAGCTCAACGATTTGCTGGCCGATGCCGTGCACCAAAACGACCTTGATGCCCAAGGAACGCAGCACGGCGACATCAACGAGCAAGTTACTAAAATTTTCGTCCGCGACGATGGAGCCATCGATGGCCAGAACGAAGATCTGCCCTTGGAAACGCGGGACGTATTTCAAGATTCCACGCAGGTCGGTGGGCTTGATCGTTGCGTTACTCGCTAATGGGGAGGGCGTGGCGGGGCCGTTGCTCATCGTATAATTAGCCGCAATCCATCGACGAAGCGGGCGAGCGCGTCAAGCGGTCGCCGTTGGCCCGCTCCCATCAATGCCACGGTTGTTACCCCCTATTAACCCCATTGAGCCAGACCCAGTCATCAGCGCAGTCCTCGTTTACCTTGAACTCCGAAGCCGATCATCACGATCCGGAGTTCAGGTTTAAGTGGGGCTCCCTGGATTATGCTCAACTCCCCAGCATTCACTCGACGTTGGCGATTTGCTCGCGGATGCGCTCCAACTCGTTCTTCAGCTCGATTACGTTTTGCGCAATCGTCAGGTCGTTTGCCTTGCTGCCGATGGTGTGAATTTCGCGGCTGATTTCCTGCAAGATAAACTCCGCCTTCCGGCCGATCTCACCGCCCGATTTGAGCAACGCGCCGAACTGGTCAAAATGGCTATTTAGCCGTGTCAGCTCCTCGGTGATATCACAGCGGTCGGCAAACAGGGCGACCTCCTTAAGAACGCGCTCGTCACGCACGTCCAGTTCCAGTCCGGCCTCGCGTAGTCGCTTGTGAAGGACTTCGCGATAACTGCCCGTGACCAGCGGAGCGCGTGCCGCCACCGCCGCGACGTGGGTTGCGAGAGTTCCGAGGCGTTGCTGGAAATCCGCCAGGAGTGCCTCGCCTTCGGTGGCGCGCATCCCGACGAAATTCTGGAGGGCCTCGGTGAGCGCCTTGACCAAAACCGGCGCGGCGGCATCCACCGTCGGCAACGCGGCCCCAGATCGGTTCATATTCAACAACGCGAGCAACACCTCCGCATTGGGCGTAAAAACTACCCCGCGACTGGAGGCGAATACCGCGAGACGCTTTAACAGCGCGCCGGCGGCGGCCTCATCCCAGCCGACATCGACGGCGCCGGGCGCTCCGGTGAGCTCCACGTCGACGTGGATTTTCCCGCGCACGGCCTGCTTGCGCACGGCCTCGCCGATGGACGCTTCAAGCGCCTCCCAGGCACCGGGAAGTTTAACGGTCAAATCGAGGGTTTTGCGATTCACCGAGCTGACCTGAACAGTGAGCGTGTGGGAACCAAGCGGGGCGGAAGCGCGGCCGTAGCCGGTCATGGATTTCATGGAGGCCAATAAACCCAAAATCCTAAGCTGCTAAATCCTAAAATTCAGCCGCCGAGTCGATTGATGATGGTGGAGTAAATTTTGACTAATTGCCCGGCCTCGTCGTTAAGAACGGCTTGGGCATTCTTTAACGAATCACTGTTACCGAGGTCGAGGAGGCGCAACCACAAGCCAGACTCCTTGGCCTCCTTACGGCTAATGCGGAATTTCATCAACCTATCCTTATCCCCAAGTGCGTTATCGGCCTCGATTTGATTGGCGGCCACCGAGCCCGAGGAGCGCACCAACTGCTTTACGTCCTGAACATTCGAAATCGTATGAGGCAAGCCCCGCACAAACACCCGCACGTCATGAGCAAATCGTTCGGTTCGAGCATCAAGATCATCCCTCGTGCTCATTCGCGTTCTCCACTTGGGATTTGCCGATTTAGGATTTTGGATTTACGCCCTGCGGCGTCTTTATTTCAGCGTAACACCGAGCATCTTGGCGACTTGATTGACGTCTTTGTCACCCCGGCCGCTCAAGTTGATCAGGACCAATTTATCCTTGGGCAACACCTTGGCGCGTTTGATGCCCTCGACCAGTGCATGAGTGGATTCAAGCGCGGGAATGATTCCCTCCAAGCGTGAAACCAACTGGAAAACCTCCATGACCTCGTCGTCACACGCGTAGGCGTAGTTGATGCGCCCAATGTCGCGGTAGTAGGCATGCTCAGGCCCGATCGCGGCATAATCCAAGCCCGCGCTAACCGAGTGCGTCAGCTCAATCTGGCCGTCCGGGTTTTGCAGAATGTACGTCTTGGAGCCCTGCAAGACGCCGAGTTTCCCGCCCTCGAAACGAGCGGCGTGTTCGCCACGCACGATGCCGCGCCCGCCGGCCTCGACGCCGATGAGCTTAACCGACGGCTCTTCGAGGAAATCGAAAAACACGCCGATGGCATTCGAACCGCCGCCCACGCAGGCGACGATCTCGTCGGGCAACCGGCCCTCGCGAGCGAGCAGTTGCGCCTTGGCCTCTTGGCCGATCACGCGGTGAAAATCACGCACCATCATCGGATACGGGTGCGCACCAAGAGCGGAGCCGAGGATGTAATGGGTGTCGCGCACGTTGGTCACCCAATCGCGCATCGCCTCGTTGACGGCATCCTTGAGCGTCTTTTGGCCCGACTCGACGCCACGCACCTCGGCTCCCATTAAGCGCATGCGAAAGACGTTGAGTGACTGGCGATCCATATCCACCGCGCCCATATAAATGACGCATTGGAGGCCGAACTTGGCGCACACGGCGGCGGTAGCCACGCCGTGTTGGCCAGCCCCGGTCTCGGCGATGATGCGCTTCTTACCCATGCGCAGGGCGAGAAGAACCTGGCCAAGTGCGTTGTTGATCTTGTGCGCACCGGTGTGGAGCAGATCCTCGCGTTTAAAATAGATCTTGGCGCCGCCGCAGTGGGCGGTGAGACGCTCGGCGAAATACAGCTCGGTGGGACGACCAGCAAACTCCTTGAGATGATGGCTCAGTTCGGCGACGTAAGCCGGATCGGCCTTTGCTGCGGCGTAGGCCGCCCCCAATTCCTCGAGCGCAGTCATAAGTGTCTCGGGAACATAAACACCACCAAACGGCCCGAAATGGCCGGCGGCGTCAGGCTGGGAGTGGCGATCGATGGGAGTGGGAACGGCGGCGGGCATGAAGGGGTTAAATGAAGGATTAAGCCGACGGGATGCAAAGGGATTTCGTGGCGTTCGCGAGTTCGCGTCCGCGTGGGTGCGCCGGAGACGCAGCCGGCTGCAGCGCACAGCCAAAGTCAGCGCGGCCCGGCACGCGCTCGGGTGAGGGCGCGAAGACGCCACAAAAAAGGCCGCCCATTGGGGGCGGCCTTTGGTAGAGCGGATGATCAGCTCGTCGCTTCGTTGGGCGCGGGCGCCTCGGCGACGGGAACCTCGGGGAAGTTTTCCGGGTCATGCTCGGCGCCTTCGATCTCCTTCTTACGCGACTCGACCACCGGGGCCGGGGCAAACAGACGGCCGTCGATGAACTCAGTCACATAGCCTTCGCTCACCAACCAGCGCAGATCACCGTTGAGGCGATTGAGCTTGGCGTTTTGTTCAGCGGTCAGAGGAGGTGCAACCGGAGCTGCGGCCTCGCCCTCGACAGGCGCAGTCCCTTTTACCGGGGCCGAATAGCCAAGGAACTTATCGGCCAGATCGCTCGCCTTGATCATCGGGTTAACCTCGAGGAAGTTGATCAACGCACCGATTGAATCGGAGAAGGTCTGGTTGGGGATGCGGAACTTGCGCTTCACGGCGCAGACGTAGCTGACGCCCTTGGAGCCCTTCTTGAAGATGGTAAAGCCCTCGCGGCGCAGGCGGCCGCGGAGCGCGTTGGCGGTATCGAGTGGGAAGCGGCGTTGACGTTCAAGGGCTCCCTCCAACGTGCGACGGATCTCGCCAGCGGGCAGCGTTTCGAGATTTTTACCCGAGAAGCGCAGCGACTCGACGGTGCGCACGACCTTATCCTTGACGGTGGCGAGCAGGTATTGGCGGGCATCCTCCAATGAATCAAACGAGACACTGGCGGCGACCTCGACTGCAGCGGCAACAACGGGCTCGGCCGCTGGCGCATCCGCACCCTCGACCGGCTCGGCTTCCGCAACGGCAGCCGGAGCCACAGGGGCGGCGACAGCGGCGACCTTCCACGTGTAGCGGACGGTCTTTTTCATTTTCTCCAGCCACTGCGCGATGACCTCGGGCTCGCGCACGGACTCGATCTTGCCGCGGTAAACCTCGAACGGCAGCTTGATGTTGGCAGCGTGGTGCAGCTGGACGATCTGGTTGTAACGGTGGTAATTGGGCGGCCCGAGCAGCTCGCCGGTAACCGAACACCGGTTGACAACTTGGAAGTTGCCCTTCGGTGCCTCGATCTCGACCTCGGCCGTATCAAAGAACTGCGCAAAATGCTTTTCGAAGACGTGGTTGATAGCGGCCTGCTCACTCTCGAACGGCACGCCGTCGGGTACGGAGATGGCAAAAGGCGCCGGTTTAGCGGCAGTGGAATTCTCAGCGGGCTTATGCTGAATGACGGAGATAAAGCGGTCGTTCTTACCGATGATCACACGCGCAATCTCAAAGAGCTCGTAGGTGCGGCAAGACGAACGGATCGCCTTGGCGAGAGCGGAAAAGCCCGTGTCGTCCGGATAAAAGGTGACGTTAAACAGCGGGCTGATGTAGGGGCCCTGATCGCGCTGGGGGAAACCACCCTCACGCGGACCGCCAAAACGCGGTCCGTCCTCACGACGAGGACCGGCGGGGCCGCCGCGGAATTCGCCGCGAGCAGGAGCGCCGCCGGGTCCATCACGGCGTGGGCCGCGGGAATCAAACGAGCCCTCGCGAGGAGCGCGCGGAGCAGGTGCGGCGGCGGAGGTGTTGGCACCAGCGGGAGCGACTGCACCCTCTTCGCCGGGGCCGACGGGCTTGCGGAAGCCACGACGATCACGGGACGGTCCAGGTCCTGCACTAGGACCCTCACGACGAGGACGATCATCACGCCGAGGTTCCCGTGAACCACCGCCGGAGTGACCGGAGGTATCGGCTTTATCTTGGGCCCACTGGGTGCCGAAGCTGAAGCTTTGGAGTGGAGCCAAATCGATTTTATTGAAATCTTTGGCCGGTTTATCGTTGGAAGGCGTCTCGGACATGGCGGTTCGATGCGGGCGGGTTGCCTGCGTAAGTGTTGAGCTAAAGGCGGACTTGAAGGGCGCAGATGCGCTTCGGCAGTGTCCATGCACGAAGATGAGTAGCAAGCTGTTTCACTAAATCTAAAAAATGCATTTCGATGCTTTACATGCAGCGGGAGATTTATCTTAGTCCGCCTTCCCTTCGTTAGAAATGCTCGGGTGGTGGAATTGGTAGACACACACGTTTGAGGGGCGTGTGCCGAAAGGCGTAAGGGTTCGAGTCCCTTCCCGAGCACCACTTTTGAAACCCACGTAAACCGCGTGGGTTTCGTCGTTTATGAATCTAGCGACTCGACCCGACTCCATGAATTTTGACATTTGGATAACGTTTGGACAAAAAGCTGTCATGAATCAGCGAGATTTCCCCGAAAAAGTGAGCAGCGGACCGGCCACCGTGACCATCTATCGCACCCTGAATCGTTTCGCCTCGCCGGTTAAAAATGGGGCCAGCAAGGTCACACGGCGCTACCCCATCTACACGATCTACTACCTGCACGCCGGAAAAGCCGTCCGCACCCGCTTCAATAATTACGACAAGGCCAAGGCGGAGGCGAAAAAAGCGGCTCGGGCTATTGCCTTTGGCCAAATGAGTCGTCGCCACCTCACCGACGATGAGGTCGCCGACTACGTATCCACACGAGAATTACTCGTTGACTACGGCAAATCCCTGCTGCCGATTGCGAATGAATTCGCCGCCGCCAAACAGGCACTCGGTGACGCGAGCCTTGTTCAAGCGGCGCATTTTTTCAAAAAATACGCGGGCGACAAATTGAAGCCATGCACGGTTCCGGTCGCAGTGGATGTGTTCATTCAGCAAAAAAAGAATGAAAAGGTCGGGGCGTATCACCTTAAGGATCTAGAGTCCCGACTGGGGAAATTGAAGGAAGCTTTCAAGGGGGAGATCAGTGCAGTCACCGTCACGGATTTGGATGACTGGCTCAAGCGCCTCCACTTGGAGCCCAGGACCCATAACAACTACCGCGCGGCGGTCGTACAGTTGTTTAACTTCGCAAAATCAAAACTGAAAGCGCTTCCCCATTTCCTGCCGCACGCCGCCGAGGAAACGACAAAGGTTCGCGAGCCGTCCAAGGATAATGAGGTCTACACCAGTGAAGAAATACGCCAGATTCTAGAGAGCGCCCCCGAAACGGTTCGCCACTTGATCGCAATCCGGGCGTTTAGCGGCATTCGAAATGAAGAGATTTGGAAGCTGACGTGGGAGCAGATCGATTTGGCGACAGGTTGGATCAAGCTTCGGAAGGCAGCGACCAAACTTCAGGCTCGGCGGATCATCCCAATATTGCCCAATCTCCGTGCGTGGCTGCCAACTAATACGAGGACGGGTTCAGTTCATGGCTACGCTTCGGCTAAGACCCTGAGTCAGGCTGTCTCCAACGCTATAAGTGGTGCTAAGATCGAGGTGAAAACCAATGCACTGCGCAAATGCTACGCAAGCTACCGGCTCGCGGTTCTCAACAACATCGAGCAGGTGGCCGAGGAAAGTGGAAACAGCCCTCAAATTATCCGGGAGGAATACCGGGAACTGGCGACAATGGAAGAGGGCGAAGCCTGGTTTTCAATTTTTCCGCCTCCAAGTTGACCGAGCGCCGCCCTTTTCCCCAACCCTACAATTGTTCCGGAACGTAAGATTGGCGGGCCAGTGCTCCCCTGCCCTAAAGAGCAGCGCTCACGGCTCTCTCACAGGTGACCGGTCTGGGGTGAAGCGGACATCGGATTAAATCCCAGGACCAAAGTATCGAGCTCGGCTTCGTTTGTGTCCAGGTAGCAGATGATGGAAGGACAGAGGCGGAATGGATTCATAAAATTTCCAAGGATAGGGATTATAGGCAAACGTTGGCCATAGTGATGATAACCTCAGGGGTTCCTAGGATGGAGTCATCCAAAAGCGGGGCGCTCAGGGTGTAGTGGGAGTTTCCAGCAGTTCCACCACGATGCCCATCGGATCGAGCAGGTTGATCCGCCGCCTGTGATCATCGCCGGTGACGATGTCCACCGGTTTGCCGTAGGTGGGAAAATACGAGGAATGTTCAAGCCGGTCTTTGGCCATGGCAGCCTCCGCCACGGCCAAGGTGACATGGGGAGTCGTACGTCCGGCCAGCATCAATTCCACGGTGTCGTTACTGGCCTGCACCTGCAGGCAGATGCGCTCTGGCTGACCGTCAGCGGCGGGGATGCGGCCGAGTTCGGGAAAGCCGAGCACCTCGTGGTAGAAGCGCATGGAGGCCACACCGTCATCGGCGACAAATCTGACGGACACGAGACGTTCTGCGATGCGCGATCAGGACAACAATTTCACCTGATGCTGGAGAGTCCGGCCTTCCGGCAGGTGCTCGATCACCTCAATGTGGTAGCTGCGGGGATCATTGACACCGAAGTAGACGTTCTGGCCCCGGGG
>CANIXX010000130.1 GCA_947471115.1 Opitutaceae bacterium
TCAGGCGTTCGACCGGGGGTGTCCATTGGAAATAAATGTTGGTCGAAATCACATCGACGTGGGGGGCGACCGCCGCCCAGACATCTGGGTTCAGCGCAGCACGTCCGTGCAGCCGGGAACCCAGGAACATATGATTGGGGAAGGCTTCTTTGAGCGCGCGTTGTACGGTGCCGAAGTAGGTCGCGAGAACATGGGCAAGAAACGCGTCACGTTCCGGATTGGCGATTTCTTGGGGCGGCTCTTTGCCTTTCCCGTAGTGGGCGGCGCGCCAGCGCTTTGCTTCTTGGAAGCCGGGCTCGTTCGGAGAAAGGCGAAGGTAGCAGTCCAGTGAGTCCCTTGGGAACGGCAGTTCGTTGTCTGAGAAAAAGCCTACTATCCACGGATCTTTGCGGTCCGTGGTGACCGTTTTTAGGTACTTGCGTATGGAGGGATAAAAATTGGGATCGAAAACGAACGTAACCCCCTCGGGGTAGCCGGTTTTATGTTCGGTAAATGAGACTCCTCCTCGCTCGCGACGATAGTTCGCCATCACGTTCAAAACAACCGTATATGGCAAGGGTTGGGCTATCGCACGCAATGACTTGTGTTCGGACCATGCGCCAACCCCATTGAAGCCGGTCGAGCGCAGCAAATTTGTCGTTTGCTCGGCCCACGGTGCCACCCCGCCGAACTTTTCATTCAGCGATGTCTTCATGGCGATGGATCCGGTCGTGGCTGGCCTGACCGCGTTGACGGCGTTGTTGAAGTATAAACGGCCTTCAGGATCGATCATCCACCAGCGTTCTCCAACCTTTTCCACTCGGAAAAACCCCGTGGCTTTTCGGGCGGGTTTGGATGCATCGCCGCCAAAACGGCTGAGCTGTCGGGGCTTCGTGTCAGGTGTGAAAGCGGGCAGGTCGGCGAGCAAGCGCACTTCCATCGGCTTGGCTTCTAGTCCAGGCCCTCGACTGACGTCGATGGTCGTGGAGGCCGAGGCGGCCAGTGGCAGGAGTAGGATCGCCAGCCACGTGCGTGGGAGGGGATTGAAGAAGAATGGGGTCATGAATGGTAAGTGGGGTGAAAGACCGGTGCGGAACGGAGCGTTTGTTGACGCGGGCGTGGAGTTGGCGCCATACCTCAGCGAGGACTCACGCGCAGTCGGAAGAATTTCGCTGGTGAACTAGCGGTAGGGCCGATCAGGAAAGTCTGTCCGAGTTGAATGGCTGCGGGATCCGCAGTTTGAAGGTTGGTCCATAGCTTTAGGTCACTGCTCGATTCGATTTCGTAGGCCAGATCGCTGCGCAGTGGCGTAAAGGAGAGCTTAACTTGGCCTGCGGTTGTGCCCACGGCTGGCTCAATAGCTAGACTTGGTGCCTGCAGTGGGTAAGGAGACTCAAACGGTCCGATGTCGTAGGCCCCGCCGTGGGGCACAGGGTGCCCGTAAAAATCGCTGGAGGGCATGGGCAGGCTACCGAACTCGGGTTGGGTCAGGTCGAGTCCCGCGTTGATCGCTGGCGATTTTTCGCCAAGGCGGAAACCTTGGAAGGCGAGTAATTCGGCGATCGTGGTGGGGTGGGTGACCGTGGTGAGACTCGCGATCAGCGGATCGCCTTGCTTGCCAACCTTATTATTCGCATGAGTTTCCGGACTTCCGTAAGCCGCTTGCCACGAGCTAAGGCTACTGAAATTAAAGGCTGAGGTCGAGCCTCCCCATTTCCAGCCGATGGAGTATTTTCCACCCACGTCATAGTAAAGATTGCCTTGGAACGTCACGAAGTCGCGGCCGGCAATCGAGTCCACGTACACTAACGGTTTGCGGCCCTCGATGATGAAGACGTTGTTGCGTACGCCGATGCGTGCCATAGGTCGATCGCCGTACACACCAATGCACGGTTCGCCTCTATCGGGACCGTTTAAGTAGACGAGGTTGTTGTGGATATCGATATCTTCGACCACCGAGTATGTACCGTTGCCACGGGAGATATGAAAGCCCGAGGCCATGTGAGTGCGCCCGTCTCCCCAGCTCACGTTGTAACGCAAAACGCAGTCCGATGTGCGGGGGGCATCGTCGAAAGTATAGATGAGGTAGCCGGTACCGTCGTTGTTGTAGGAGTAACAGTATTCAATGACCGCATGGGTGGTGCCGCCGTCGAGGTCGAAGCCGTCGCCATCGGGAATGTAATTGTTGGTTTTCTGATTAAAAACGAGGCAGCGCCGGATCGTCACGTACTCCGAGTTCCAGGTCCAGATGCCACAGGAACCGCCGCCATAGCTCAGGCCCTGGTCCCCGGGCTGAGGATAGTTTCCCGACATGCCGCCATTGTTCGAAGCCACGCACCGCTCGATCAGCCCTCCCTTGACTCCTGAAAGGATAATGCCTGAACCGGAGTGGCCTGACCGTTGCAATGGATCGCCGGTCACGCCGGTAATGCGGCAATCCCTTATGGTGATGTTTTCATGCGATTTTCGGCCCGGAGAACCCGTAGCACTGATGTAATCGCCTCTGATTTCGATGCCATTGCGACGACAAGCGCGTACATCAGAGTCTGCAATGAGCAGATCCTTGAATCCGCTGAAAGTGTTATTAGACGAAGCCTGCACATAGATGCCGTTCCTGAAGCCTGAGATGTCCAAATTCAGGAGTTCAATACGCGTTAGTTTCACCCCTCCATTCAGATTGCAGTAGGCGTTGACGCCGTTCGCCGTGGAGGTCGTAAGCCCATTGCCGACGAGTATCAGATCTTGAAAGATGAACCCTGCGACATTCTGAATATCGATCGCCCTCACGTCGCTAGTCGGAGCGAGCGTGGCCCGGCCCGTTCCGTAAGACTTTATCGTCACCGGCGAGGAGCTCGACCCGCCATCGCCGGAAGTGAGTAAAAGGCCGGCATCGGAGAAGGTCGCCCCGCCTTCAAAGAGGACCGAGTCGCCCGGTTTGAGTGATAACTGGTTGATCTTCCCTACGGTCCGGTACGCCTTATTCTGGGCGGTTCCCGAATTGGAGTCACTGCCGGTGGGGCTCACATAATACGTGGCGGCTAGTAGCCCTGATCCCGACATGGCAATTACCATGAAGAACAGGGATTGACGGAAAGCCGCCGCTGCGAAGGCTGGAACGATCCGCTTTTGTCGCAGGGCTAGGGTAGGGGGATTGAGTGGGGTATTCATGGTTAACTGCAATCGGGGTTTCGGTGAGTGGGGATGTTGGAACCGGTGCCACAGGGTGGCCGTTCGTAGGAATGAAGCCGTTTCAGGCGAGAACACCGGAATCGGTGGGGACAACGGGGTTTAACTGAGGGATGGAAAAACGATGGCCGTGGGTGCGTCGGGCGATTTCTGCGTGATTGACCAAGGGACGCCGCGAATCGGCGCGGTACTGGACGAGTAGGTTCCAGCCGTCGAGTGAGCCGCACGCTGCTGCAGCGGTGGCCAAGCGGATTTCTAGAAACGCTTTACGTTCATTGAACCAGTCAACCTGATGTCGCCCCACGAACAGATTTCCGCGAAAGATTGGCAGCTCTCTCAGTGCATTTAATGCGTCGAGGCAGTCGGGATCACCGAGCGATTCTGTGATGTGGCAGATCGCGTCCACGTAATCAAACAACCCGCTGGTGGGTTCGCGTAGGCGTGCCCCCGTGGCACCGATTCGCTCCACCAATCCTGGCAGCAGGGGAACGATTCCCGGCTCTTTCGCGTAGGCGAGCGCATGGAGGTAGTTGGCCAGCTCGGGCATGTTGCCTTGGTCGGGTGCTGTATGAGCGTAGAGAACCCGGTGAGTGATTGACGGAAGTAGCGAGTCGGTGAGCGCAGCTTTAACCCGAGCGAGCAGGATGTCCGAGCCGTGTCGCTGTCCCAGCAACGCAAGAGCGATGGCTGCCTGGATTTGGCCAGGTCCGGAAAGCAGGCCTCGAAGGAACGGAACGGCTCGCTGCCCCGCAGCGACCAAGTGGACGATCGGCAGCGTGCCTTCAAAGCGTTCGCTCATTTTCATGAGTTGGTAGGTATTGAGCGCGGGCGCTCCGGCGAGCATGTCGGCCCAAGCTTCCAGGTCTTTGTCGGTTACCGTTTGAGTCGCGTCTCTACTCTGGCCCAGCCGCGACTCCTCAAGGACGCCCGCAGCGACAAGTCGCGTTTGCAAAGCCGAAACGGAGATCGCTCGCACTGAAGCGTTGTCCTCAACGGCAAGTGCCGCAGCTGTTCCCGTGGCATAACCGAGATTCTCGAAATCCGCCTGCATGCGAATCGCCGGAAGGCCGTCCGCAGTCGCGCCCATGGCCTTGCCCGTGACGAGTAGCCCGTCGAGGCCACGGGGAACGAGCGCGCGGTAGGGCACCTCCGACTCCAGATTGGGCGGAATCAAACCGACCCTCAGCCACCGACTTTCGGAATATCCTTTGATATCATGGTTGCTAAAGCACACCGCGATCACATCGGGCCATTTTTTCTGCAAGAGTTGATCTTCGAGCGTCACCATCGCCTCGGCTTGGATGTGGCGCGATTCGCGAGTGCTCAGGTAGTCGGCGTGGTCATAGGCACCGGGTATACGCCGGCGCAGCGAACGGACCATCCGCGTAAGGTCGCGAGCATCGCGCACGTCCACCGCCGAGGTGAAATTGGAGCGATAACGCCCGGGCTCTGGAATACTGCACAGCGTGCACCACATTGTGGACGCGGTCTTTTCGCTTCCGTAGGTGTATGCCGCTCCGGCGGCATCCGCCAAATCACCGTCACCCGTTGCATCCACGGTGACGGTTGCGCTGATTTTCAGCAGGCCGGTTGGAGTTAGAATCCACGCCCCTGTTACCCGGTTTTCTTCAGTGATCGGTGCGACCAGAGCGGACGAGGTCCACACGCGGATACCGGCGGTAACGCACTGCGCCGCCAGCATCTTTTTTTTCATTTCGACGTTCCACATCCGCATTGCTCCCTCGGCGAAATTAGCCGCATAGCTATCGGCGGGCTCGGTGGGGTTCATCCGCGCCGAGAATCGCTGGGCCTGACCCTGGCGGCGCCCAAACCAGTAGCTGTTGATCCCTCCGGTCGTCCCCGTCCCCCCCAGATCCGGACTCATTTCAACCAACACCGTGGGTTGGCCGCCTTCAGCCGCGCCCAGAGCCGCACTCGCTCCGGTGGTTCCTCCGCCGACAACCAAAACACCGGTCTTGATTTGGGTGATCGGCAGACAGCCCTCACCTGATTTTAACGTGCGATCCAGAATGGCTGCGGTGGCCAAGGATTGGCCCAGTCTGATGCGGGCAAGCGGGGATGCGCTGAGTTCATCGGCTGCGCTTGCCGTAGTTGCTCCCGCCGGACCGGCGATGCGAAATCCTGCGCAGGGGTGAAAGGCAGTCCCGCCGTCCAGCAATCGCGGGCGCAGTCGTAGCGGGGCGGAGGCGACGCGTGAAATACGTGCTTTGGCGAATGCCGGATGCGTGGCGATCAGGCTTTCCGCCAAGGTGCCGGCGATGCCCATAGCATAGGTGTCACTGGAGTGCTGCGGGGTGGCAGAAGGCGCGCTCTCAATTTCAAAATCAACCCAGACGTGACCGTCTCCGGCACCGCCGCGCTGCCAGTTAAAACAAATCCCGGTCGGCGATTCTTCGACTCCTCCTAATGGAAGGGTGGATAAATCTACGTGTGAGAATTCCACCCGGCTTAGTTCCTTGTTCACGCCGGGTGAACGGACAACGGAGCACGCAAACGCGGGAACGAAGGTGCCTCCCAAGGTTGCATCAATCAGCTGTCTGGTTTTGACCGACCACAGGCCGCTCTTTCCGGAAAGACTAAGCGAAAACCAATCACCTTCCGCTTTCCATGCGTAGGGCTTGAGCAAGTAGAGTAAATCTATGCTGGAAGCGTCCAAGCGGTCTTCGAGCGCGGTCTTGAGAAGGCAGGGATGCCAGCTCGGACCGGTTGAATAACAGCCATCGCCGTCAGCCAAACCGAGTTCGCGGCACATGGCTTTGCGCGAAGCTTCGTCAGATGCGAGATCGAGTGAGTTGAATAGATCGGGTGCGGGGTGAATCCCCGCTTCGATCAGTAACACTCTGGAGCCGGACTGACCGGCCGCTATGGCGGCGGCGCAACCGGCGAGATCGGCGCCAAGAACGACTAGGTCGTAGTCCCCCAAGTGCCGCGATGCCGGCGAGGGGGGAGGATTTGGGTGATTACTCACGAGACTAGGTTTTATCGGCGTTGGTCGAAGTATTCGATCAGTCGATATTTCTGGTCATTGATTTTCTTCATGTCCGCAGCCAGCGCGGCGTAGGGTTCATGGCGAGTGTTCACCATGCCCTTGTTGGAGTCGCGGTTGGAGGCATCGGTGCTGGTGTCGGCTGGGTCGTTGTCCATGTAGCAGAACCAGTGGGAGCCGATACAGCCCTCGGTCTCGAGCAGCGAGAGTACGAAGTGTTGATAGAAGCGGCCGCGGTCTGCCTGCGTCGGCACGAGCCAGCCTGCGCCGGTTATGTTGGGCAGGTCGGTGTCCATGCCCTTGGCGTACCACTCGGTTACGATGAATGGTTTGTTGATCCGGTTGACCGTCTCACGAAGCCGTTCAACGGGAGGTGTCCATTGAAAATAAACATTGGCGGAGATAACGTCCACATGAGGTGCAACTGCTTCCCAGACCCCTGCGTTGAAGGTGGAGCGACCATGGAGACGCGATCCGAGGTAGAGGTGGTGAGGAAGATTCTCTTTGATCACCCGATTTACGGTGCTGAAGTAGCGTTCAAGAACGTGGTTCAGGAACGCGTCGCGTTCTTCATCGGTGATTTCGGGTTGGTGTTCTGCTTCAGCGCCGCCGTAGCGGGCTCGGCGCCACGACTGTGCCGCTTTGTGGCCGGCCTCAGCAGAGGGCAATTGCAGGTAACGATCCAGGGCATCACGCGGCCAAGGAAGTTCGTTGTCGGAGAACACGCCTACCAGCCAGGGGTCGTCCCGGAGCCGAGAGAAGCTCTCCATGCGCTTGCGGCAATACCCTTCGAACTCCGGGTCGAACACGAACGGGACGCCTTCCATGAAACGCATGTATTCGCCGACCTTGACCAGCCCGTTGCGGTTGCGGGCGTAACTCTTCATGAGATCCAGTATGAGGGTATACGGGATCCGCTGGGTGGCCGTATTGAGGTCTTGGTGGTCTGACCACGCGCCTACGCCGTTAAACCCGTTTTCACGTAAGAGCGCCGAGGTCGCGTTAGCCCAGTTGGCTCGATCACCAAATTTTTCCTTCAGTGAAGCCTGCATGATCGCCGAACCGGTGGTGGTGGCTCGCACGGTGTTTACCGCAGTGTTGAAATAACGATAACCCTCGGGATCTATCATCCACCAGCGCGCCCCTTTACGTTCAACACGGAAAAAGCCGGTTGCCTCGCCGGGTTGCGATATGTCACCGCCGAAGCGGCTGAGTGCGGGTGGTTGTGCGTCTGGGGTGAAACCCGCCAAGTCGGCCAGCAGACGGACCGGGGTGGCTTTAGCGGGCAGCCCAGGACCACGGCTGACGTCGACCCGAACGGGTGCGGTGGCAGGTTCGGCCGCAAAGCTCGGCAGCGTTGAGGCGATCAACGTGACGCAGACGACGATGGATTTGGTGAGGGTATGCATAGGAAATAGTGGGGTGGGCAAAACGTGGGAGCGCCTCCTCGTAAAGTTAGGTCGCGGCTCACTTCTCTTCGGGATTTTAAAGCGTAGTCAGTTGTCGCCATATCAGATGGCATATCAACGTGTGTTTACCCAAACGCGTTATTTCTACTTGGTTCGTCACTAAGAACCGCGCCTCATGATGATTCGCGCATTAGTCCATAAGTTAGCCAGAGCTCGGTGAATACGCACTCACGATCACCGCATAGCTCAATCACGCGGCACCCGCGCCAACACCCTTTGGGTCAACTATTGGCGAAGCTGACATCACTTAGTATTACGCCATTTTTACATCGCTTAAAGGGTGTATGACTACTATCAATCGCCCCTTATGAAGTCTTCGCCTACTCTGCGCGATCTTGCCGCTCACGTTGGGGTTTCCATTTACTCCGTTTCGCTGGCGCTTAGGGGCGCTTCGCAGGTTTCACCGGCCCTAAGGGAGCGCGTCACAGCGGCCGCCAGTGAACTGGGCTATCGTCCCAATCCCACGATTGCGGCGCTCATGCGGTCCATTCGTGCCAAATCCGGAGTTCCCCGTTTAACGACACTCGCACTTGTGGTTCCCTTACGTAAGCCTGATTGGCTGGGCAAGCACCGCTACATGGCCGAAATAGCTGAGGGCGTGAAGGCGCGCTGCGCTACGCTCGGCTTTGGCTATGAGCAGTTCATCACGCCGTTCGACCGCCCCATTTCGGGCAGCATGGGCCGGGTAATTAAGGCGCGCGGGGTCGATGGGGTTATTATCGGCCCGCAGTATGAGTCAGATTTGGAAATCGAATTGGATTTCCCTAATTTAGCCTATGTAGCGGTGGGTTTGACGTTTAATCAGGTGGCAGCCCATCGCGTCACCACGACCACCCTGTTAAATATACGTCACGCGCTCGAGCATACTTTGGCGCTAGGCTGGAGCCGTCCTGGAATTATGCTGACCGACCGAGATAATGACTTGGTTGAGAACATGATGCTAGGAGCCTATTTGGGCTTCCTGCACCGTCGGATTGAACGTCCGCCCGCTCCCTTTATTTTCAAGGAATCAGAATTCACTAAAGAAAATGTACTGGCTTGGGTGAGACGAGAAGGCGTGAACGCGGTGTTGTGCAGCCGCGCGATCGTCGCAACTTGGATGCGCGAGGCTGGTATAAACGTGGGTAAGGATGTTGCTTTTGCCCTGTTGGATCGACCGCGGCAATCCACTGAATTTGCTGGGGTGGTGCAGCAATTGGACCATGTCGGTGGTGCGGCGGTCGCAGTTCTGGGCGAGCTCATCCATTCCAACCAGCGCGGTGTGCCTCAGACGCCCCGCGTGGTCGAGGTCGAGGGGGAGTGGCAGGACGGCCCAAGTATGCCATTATATCCCGGATTCGCATGCGAGCGACGTTCGCTAATTACAGCATAACGATTCGTTGGGCATATCGGTTTTTGCCCATCCATAACGGGTAACTTCACTAATCTCCGTTAATCAAAAAAGACGGAGCACGCGCGGTGGCCGATGACCTGAATCAGGTTTTCCGATCGAGATGACTCTGAGGCGGTGAAACCGCTCAAACGGGTGATGGGAATCAGGCGAAACTCCTGAGACCCATCACGCTTCCTTCGGAGCCGCAAATGTCGGCAGCCTGAAGCTCCGTATCCGGGCTGCTTAAATGATTAGGCTCGTGAGCGCTGACGAAGATTGTCGATTGCCACCGCGATGATGATCACCGCGCCCATTACGATTTCTTGGGTGTATTGAGGCCATCCCATCTTCACTCCGCCGTTGCGCAGGATCGTAATGATGAGCGCTCCTACCATGGTGCCCAAAATGGTTCCTCGTCCGCCGAGCAGACTCGCTCCGCCGATCACTGCGGCCGCGATCACGAAAAGCTCGTAGCCTATGGCTTCGGTGGGTTGGCCAATCGAGCCGAGGCGGGCGAAGAACAGTACTCCTGCCAAGCCACTAAAAAGCCCTCCGATCATGTAGACCAAA
>CANIXX010000131.1 GCA_947471115.1 Opitutaceae bacterium
ACCCACGTAAACGACGAAGCCGGGGAAGGCTCGGATGAAGGTCTTTTCCACGATGATGCTCAGCGGGTTTTGCTGCACTGCGGCATTAACCGTGTTGCGGTAGAGCGTGCGCGCCAGCGGCATGTAGTAAAAGTTAAGCCCCAGCGAAACGATCACCCCGAGCGCGGCGATCAGTAGGATCGGCCGGGCGACAAAACCGATGCCGAGTCCCGCCGAGCGCATAGCGGTGATTTCTTGCTGCGCCGACATGCGTCCGAGCACCAGCAGCACGCCGGTGAGCATACCTATGGGTAAGGCGTTGATGCTGACAAAGGGCACGAGCAGAAGGAGCAACTGGATGAAGGTTTCCGCCGTGAGTTGCCCAGCGAGCAGGTAGCCGAGCAGATCCTTGAACGCATTGCCGACGATGAGCACGAAACTGAAGATCCCCGCCGCCACTGCGCAGGCGAAGACCACGCTTTTGAAGATATGGCGTTGGAGCAGGTTCATGTTTTATCTGTAATTCTGTTAATTCTGTCTATCGACTCGCATTCCAAGCATGAAGTTCACGCCCGCCAAACCGCCGCTCACCGGCGAGACCCTCGATTCCCTCACCGCCCGTCTCAAGGAGAAGGGGGAACCGGCGTTCCGCGCGAAGCAGATTCTCGATTGGGTTTACAAAAAACGCGCCCGCACCTGGGACGACATGACCAACCTCTCCAAGCCGCTGCGCACGTGGCTCGACGAGACCTTTGAGCTCATGCCCGCCTCGCTCGTTTCCGGTAAACAGTCCTTGGATGTCACAGACAAGCTGCTCCTTGAGATGGGCGACCGTTCTCTCATTGAAACGGTGATCATTCGTGTGCCGCAGGAAGGCGTCGGCCTCGATCAATCGCGTAAAACCATCTGTATTTCCACCCAGGTTGGCTGCGCCATGGCCTGCGCGTTCTGCGCTTCCGGACTTGCCGGCCTCAAGCGCGACCTCAACGCCGGTGAGATCGTCGCCCAGCTCCTTCAGGTGTGTTATCGTGAAGACGCCCGCACGCCGCGCGCCCGCATGGAGCTGGCGTCCTTTGACAACATCGTGGTCATGGGCATGGGCGAACCGCTCGCCAACTACGACAACATCATCCGCGCCCTTACCATCGTAAACGCCGAGTGGGGACTCGGGGTCGGCGCGCGCCGCATCACCCTTTCGACCAGCGGACTGGTGCCCAAAATCCTCAAGCTCGCCGAGGAGCCGCTGGGTCTGCGCTTGGCCATCTCGTTGCACGGAGCGACCAACGAGGTCCGCGAGAAAATCATGCCGGTCAACAAGGCCTACCCGCTGGAAAAACTGCTCCCGGCGATCAAGGCGTTTAACGAAAAGCACGGCCGCATGGTCACGCTGGAGTTTATCCTCATCGAGGAGATTAACGATTCGCTCGATCAGGCCGAGAAACTGCGCGACATCGCCCGCGACCTGCACGCCCACGTTAACATTATTCCCTACAACACGGTCGAGGGCCTGCCGTGGAAACGCCCCTCGATTACCCGCCAGGAGCGCTTCGCCGACATCCTGCGCGATGCGCGCATCTCGGTGACCCTACGCCGTGAAAAAGGCCACGATATCGACGCCGCCTGCGGACAGCTCCGGCTCAAAACCGAAAAAGACCGCGAGGTCGCTGGCGCTGAACCCAGCGGTTGCCAAGGGGCCTAGCCCATTCACAGCGGCTTAGCGTGCGTCATCGCTGCGACCTCCGAGTCGCGGCTTTTTTGTGGCCGTATGCAGGTAAGTTGGGCTCCCGAAAAAAATCTGGAACTTTTTCCCGAAAATCTTTTTCACACGTTCCTTCACCTTCATTTTTTCCCTCTGTTTTCGCTCCATGATCGAAGTCAAAGGCTTGGTTAAAAACTACGGCTCCAAGCGAGCCGTCGACAACGTTAGCTTCACGGTAAACCGCGGCGACATCCTCGGTTTCCTTGGCCCCAACGGCGCCGGGAAATCCACGACGATGAAGATGCTCACCGGGTTTCTCCGCCCCACTGCCGGCACAGCTTTGGTCAACGGCCACGACGTCACCCGTGATCCGGTCGCGGTGAAGCGCCAACTCGGCTACTTGCCCGAAAGTGCGCCGGCTTACGGGGAAATGACCGTCGCGGAGTTTTTGGCCTTTATCGCCGAGACTCGTGGTTATCGCGCCCGATCCGAGAAGCTCGCCCGGGTCAACCGCGCGCTCGATCTCACGCAGCTGCAATCGGTCCGCACCCAGACGATCGAAACCCTTTCAAAGGGCTATAAGCAGCGGGTCGGCTTTGCCCAAGCGCTCCTTCACGATCCCGCCGTACTCGTCCTCGATGAGCCGACCGACGGACTTGATCCCAATCAAAAAAATGAGGTCCGCACGCTGATCAAAAAGATGGCGGCCGAGAAGGCCGTGGTGCTCTCCACTCACATCCTTGAAGAGGTCGAGGCGCTCTGCACCCGGGTAATCATCATTTCGCAAGGTAAGGTCGTTGCCGACGAGACCCCGGAGGCGTTGCACGCCCGTCAGCCCGGGGCCCGGCTCGACTCGATCTTCCGCAGCCTGACCCAGTCTGATCGTTAATTTTTGTTTCAATCTCATGTCCCAGATAACCCCCGTCTTCAAACGCGAGTTTCTCGGCTACTTCCGGTCGCCGGTCGCGTATGTTTTTCTCGTCGTTTTCCTGGTGGCCTCGGTCGGCCTGGCCTTTTTCGTCGGCCAGTTTTTCCGCGCCAACCAGGCCTCGCTGGAAAGCTACTTCGTTTTCCATCCCTGGCTCTTTTTGTTTTTGATTCCGGCCGTGGGGATGCGGCTGTGGTCGGAGGAAAAACGCTCCGGCACGATCGAACTGCTTTTCACTCTCCCGCTGACCACCTTGGAGGCGGTGCTGGGGAAGTTCCTCGCCGCATGGACGTTTCTCGCCCTGGCCATTCTGTTGAGTTTTCCGATGGCGATCACCGTCGGTTACCTCGGCCAGCCCGATTGGGGTGTCATCGCCAGCGGTTACTTGGGCAGCATTCTTATGGCCGGCGCCTACCTGGGTGTGTGCTCACTGACTTCTGCGCTGACCAAAAACCAGGTCGTGAGTTTTGTGCTCAGCGTGCTCGCCTGCCTCGTGCTGGTATTTCTCGGATGGAGCGTCTTTAACAGCGCGCTTTCCGCAGTGCTCCCGGTCTGGGCCGTCGACCTCGTGGCCAACTTCAGCTTCGTCACGCATTTCGACTCCTTCACCAAGGGGATCATCGATCCTAAGGACGTCGCCTTTTTCCTATCTCTCACCGGCTTCACGCTCTTTTTGAACGTGGTCGCTCTTGAACGCTAATCTCCGCGCCTCGCATCCATGAAAATCGGAAGCAAAGCTCTCGTTATCATCCTCCTGTTCGGTGGGCTCGCCTTGGTTAACTTCCTCGCTTCGCAACTGCCCGTGCGCGGCGACGCTACCGCCGGTGGTATCTACACGCTGTCGTCCGGCACCCGGACGATCCTGCAAAAAATCCAGGAGCCGGTGGTCCTCGATTTCTATTTCTCGAAGGACGCCGCGGGCCTGCCTGTGTCCTATAAAAACTATGCCGCCCGCGTGCAGGAGATGCTTAGCCAATATGTTCGCGCTTCCGGCGGCAGGCTTTCGCTCAACGTCGTCAACCCCCAGGCTGATACGCCCGAGGAGGAACGTGCCGCCGCCGCCGGCCTCCAGCCGCAGACCGCTCCCGGTTCGGTTGAGCCAGTTTACTTCGGCTTGGTCGCCATCCAAGCCGATCAGCAGAAGGTGATCCCCGCATTTAGCCCACAGCGGGAGAGCTTCCTTGAGTACGACGTCTCCCAGCTCGTGCAGTCGATTCAGCAGCTGACCCGCCCGAAGCTCGGTCTGATCTCCAGTCTGCCGCTCCAGTCGGCGGCGTATAACCCGATGATGCCGATGGCTCGCCCGCCTGAGCCGGGCCAGCTCATCGCCACCGAATGGGCGCGCAGTTTCGAGGTTGTCCGCATCGAGTCCTCGGTCGAAAAACTCCCCGACGGTCTCGCCGCCCTAGCGGTGATTCATCCGCAGGGCGTGTCGCCAAAACTCCAATATGCGGTCGACCAGTTTCTGCTCGCCGGAAATCCCGTCTTCATCGCCGTCGACCCTTCTTCGCAATATTTCAAACGCCAAGGTGGCGGCCGGTTCGGGGGGCCTTCGATCAACGCCTCCAGCGACCTACACGACTTGTTCAAAGGCTACGGTATTTCCTACGACTCGCAGAATGTCGCCGGTGACCTCGACCGCGCTACGCCCGTGCAGGTTTCGGGTAACGGCCAGGTCGCCCGCTTGCCGGTTTGGCTGACCCTGGACGGGGCGGCGCTTAACTCCAGTGCTTTGCCCACCTCTCAGCTCCGTTCGTTGCTTTTTATTGAGCCCGGCAGTTTCCGTATCACGCCCAAAAATGGAGTCACCGTCACCCCGTTGGTAGAGACGTCTGCTCGCGCCGGTGACGTCATGGCCAACACCCTCGATATGCTGCCGCCTGATCAGGTTGACCGGCAGATCATACCCTCGGGAAAACGGACGCTCGCCGCATTGATCCAGGGCAAGTTTACGACGGCCTTCCCCGACGGCCCGCCACTGGTGGCATCCGATCCCGGCCAGCTTAAGGAAGCGAAGGGCACGGCAACGCTGGTGGTCGTCGCCGACACGGATTGGCTGCTCGATGACTTCAGTATCCGGAAGGTGAATTACTTCGGCACCCAGGCTGCCGAACCGCTCAACGACAATCTCGCTTTCGGTGGCAACACCCTCGACTACCTCGCCGGTTCGCAGGAATTGATTTCCATTCGCGGCAAGGGAACTTCGCTGCGTCCCTTCACGGTGGTTCAAGAAATGGAGGTCGAGGCGCAGAAGAAATATCAGGAGCAGCTCGTTGCCTTGGAGGCTCGCCTCAGCGAAACCCAGGCCAAGCTCGGTCAGCTGCAAGGCAAGGCGAGTGATGCCGGCCGACTGGTCGCCACACCCGAGATGCAGAAAGCCATCGAGGATTTTCAAAAACAGGAGGCCTCCATACGCCGTGAACGCCGCGAGATCCGCCGTGCCCTGCGCGAGGACATCGACGCTCTCGGTAACGGCCTACTCGTCATTAACCTGTTCGCTACGCCGATTCTGGTCGGTGCCTTCGGACTCTGGTTCCACCGCGCCCGCCGCCGTTAACTTCATTTTCTCCCGACCATGAAGCTCAAAACCCTCCTCATCGTCGTCGCCATCCTCGCTGCGCTCTCCGCGACTGCTTGGTGGCTTAATCGCCCTGCTTTGCCGCCCTCGTTGGCGGATTCCCAGGTGGGCCGTCCGCTCCTTGATGCGGCCTCCGCCGCAAAGCTCGCCCGCGTGCGCCTCAACGAAAACGGTAAGTCTGTGGTGCTGGTGCGTACGGGCGACACTGGCTGGCAGGTTGCTTCTTACCATGACTTGCCGATGGATTTCTCCAAACTGGCTACTCTGGTGAAATCTCTCATGACGGCGCGCGTTGAGCGGTTGGTCACGGCGTCGCCCGAGCGCATCGCTCGGCTTGGTTTTGTCGAGACGGCGATCACTTTGCTGGACGAGACGGAAAAGCCGCTGCTGGAACTGAGTCTAGGTAAACAGGCCGATGGTGGCGGTCGGTTCATCCGTTTCGGCAGCGACAAGCCGGCTTACCTAGCCCGTCTGGATGCCTGGTTGGACCTAGAGCCGCGCAACTGGGCTGACACTGCCTTGGTACATTTCACCCCGACCGACATCGCCAAAATCACGCTGCCGGTTCCCGGTGCCGCTGCGCCTCTTTCGCTAGTGCGTACCGATGCCACTGCCGCGTTCACCGCCGAGGCTACACCGGAGGGCAAGCGCCTCAAGGTTGATAAGGTGACATCGCTCATGGACGCGTTGTACAATCTGCGTTTCAGCGAAACCGTCGCTTTGGATGATCCGAAACCCGTCGGAGCTCGGGCGGCCGCACGTACGGTCATGTTGACCACCTTTGGAGGCAAGACGCTCACGTTTGCTATAGGCCGGGATCCGGAACGCACCGTGGTCAAGGCTGACGCACTGAAGCCTGATCTTGCGTTGCCAGCCCAGTTGGTGGCCACCGCGGCTAAGCCTACGCCGTTGCCTAGCGCGGACAAGGCCGGTCCGGGTTCATTCACTGCGGGCCCGCTCACCGATAAAATCCCCGCCGGTCCAGTCTTCGTTTTCATCACCGATTCGGATGCGTCTGCGGTCGTGAACGCAGCGATGAAGAGGCGGGCGTTTCAGGTCGGCGAATTTGCAATCAATGCCATACCAGCAAGTGCCGATGCGCTCTTCGAGTTAATCCCGCCCCCGGCAGCAGCCTCGCCGGTGACGAAGTGACTCTCACCTTGCCAATGAGTCGGGCGATACGCTGCATTTATAGTTAAATGAATACCGACCGGCCCATCTCCGCACTCTTCGCCGAAAACCGTCCGCTGCGATCGCTAGAATTTTTCCCGCCTAAGGACGATGCCGGTGTCGAGGCGCTGCGGCAGACCGCCACCGCGCTCAAGGCGATCCCGTGGGATTTTGTGTCGGTCACCTATGGTGCGGGCGGCACCACCCGCGAAAAAACCGCCCAGGTCAGTCGTCTGCTTAAGGACGAACTCGGCTTCACGGTGATGCCCCACCTGACCTGCGTCGGGCACAGCCGCGCTGAATTAACCGCGCTGGCCGACCAGATTTACGCCGGTGGTTTTCGCAACATCATGACGTTGCGCGGTGACCCGCCCAAGGGTGCAACCGAATTTACCGTCGCGCCCGACGGCCTGCGTTACGCCAGTGAACTGGTGGCGCTGCTGAAGTCCCGGCATCCCGACTTTTGCCTCGGTGTGGGCGGCTATCCGGAGAAACACCCCGAGGCTATTTCCCTCGAAGCTGACCTTGATCACCTCAAGCGCAAGGTCGATGCAGGTGCCGCGTTTGTGACCACCCAGTTGTTTTTCGACAACGCGATCTATCACCGGTTTGTGGACAAGTGCCGCGCCGCTGGGATCACGGTGCCGATTGTGCCCGGCTTGATGCCGGTGCTTTCGGTGAAACAGGTTCAGCGCATCGCCACGCTCTCGGGCTCGGTCTTGCCGCCCGCGTTGGCTCGCCGCCTAGAGGTCGCTGAGGTTAACCCCGACGTGGTGGAAATCATGGGGATCGATTGGGCGCTCACGCAGATCCGCGATCTTCTCGCGCATGGTGCGCCGGGTTACCACCTGTATATTCTAAACCGGGCGAAAAGCGCCCTGGCCCTCGCCGCCGGCCTGGCGGCCTAGGCAATTTCGGCACACCGCGAGGATTTTATTTTCAGCCGCTGGCGTAGGGCTGTGCTTTAGCCCCCCCGGTAGAATACGCCTCGAGCTGCGGGCTTAAGCACCGCACTACATGCTGACAACGGCCGGGATTAAATCAGCCCTGGCCGCTCGGCTAGAGCAGGTCGTGTTCGACCTTGCGCTCGAGGACGGCCTCAAACTCACGCCGCAGAGCATCGGGCTTGCCCTTGAGGTTGGGCATGAGTGCGAGCCATTGATAAACCTCTTCGCGCAAGTGTTTGGGCATGACGGGCGAGGTCGCCAGGCTGCGGTCGAGGGCGCGCACGCAGGCATCGGCGATGACCTCGCACATGGTTTGGGCGTCGGCGGTGCTGTGTTGGCCGGCAAGACACACCACTTCGTCGAGCTTGTTTTTACGTGGCGCGGTGTTGAGGCGGGTTTGCCTCGCGGTTTTGTATAGACCGATGCTGTTGAGCACGACGGTGGCGGTGCGCGGATAGAAGCTCGACATCAGATTCCACGGATCGCCGACTTGGTCTCCACCGTGGCGAAAGTCACTGCGCAGGATTACCGCAGGGATATCGGCGAATTTGGCGAACATGAACTCAACGACGGTGCCCGAGTCCAGTTCTGTGCCGTCATAGTTAAAGAGCGCCAAGTCGCAGGAAAGCAGAGCGCGGATATCGGCGTCGCGTATACTTTGCGCGGTTGTTCGGCGTTGTTCTAAGTTTTGCGGAAGAACGCACAGGTATTTACCGTGTGACTTTTCGAAAATCGCCTCGGCTAGGTAGGCGTTGCCGATGAGGTGCTTTAAGCTGAAAAGCTCGCTGCCGAAATAAACCTTGTAGCTTTTTTTCTTGGATTTGCTGCCTCGGGACATGGGTTTTGAGCAAGTCCACGGTAGTCGAAGTCCACAACGTTTTTTGATGAAAAGGCCTAAGGTTGGCGTTTAGGCTGATTGCCGGAACTCAGCGAGCGGTCTGGGCCAGGACACTCGGGCGGGCGCGAAGTCTGGCGCTGTGGCGGCTTAATCGCGCCAAATATAAAGGGCTGTGGCGAGTGCGGCAAAGGCGATGGTTGGGGCGACCAGCCAAAGTGGGTGGATGGGGACGTTGTAGGCGATGATGGCCCACCAGATGACGGCGCATTTGACGAGAATCAGTACCCATCCAGCTGCGATCCATTTTTCCGCGCGCGGGTTGCGGGGTTCGCGGGGTTGCGGGGTCAGGGTAATGTTGACTTGGCTTTGGGCCGGATCATCGGAGGAAGTGTGGCTGGACATAAATTGATTGTGAGTGTGCGGGCTTGAACGGAACGGCAAAAACTTGGCGATGGAGTTAAAAGAGCGCACGCCGCTGCCAAAGGCAAAGATCATGGCCCATTTTGTCGAACGCGCCTGATCCGATATATCGAGTTTTTCCTTGCGCTTCTAAAATGCCCGACCATTTCTAGCATCTTCATCGTCAGAGAAGCGTTAGATGACAGGAACTGGTAAGTCGTCAGTGGGTATTGGACCCGGGATGATTTGAAACCCGATAGTCGGGAACGGACTGGCAGCAGACGGGGATCGACGAATCATTACTATGAGTTCCAAGCTCTACGTTGGCAACATGTCCTTCAAAACCTCCGAAGACGAGCTCCGCTCCGCTTTCGGCCAGTTCGGCAACGTCACTGACGTTTATGTCGCTATGGACAAAATGACCGGCCGCCCCCGCGGTTTCGCGTTTGTCACTTTCTCTTCCCCTGAAGAGGCGAAGATCGCTGCTGAGAAGCTGAACGGCGTCGATCTCGGCGGCCGCGCTCTCACCGTTAACGAAGCCCGTCCGAAAGAGGAAGGCGCTGGCCGTTCCTTCGGTGGTGGCGGCGGCGGCGGTGGCCGTGGCTTCGGTGGTGGCGGCGGCGGCGGCGAACGCCGTGGCGGCTTCGGTGGTGGCGGCCGCTCCGGCGGCGGCGATCGCCGTTACTAATTCCTGTTTCGGCCTAAATGGCTGATCCTGAAATTTCCAAGGGCGAGACGCCTACCGCGTCTCGCCCTTTTTGTTTTTCAATTTTTCTGCACCGCTCTGGCGGTTTTTAGGACGGGCGACTGCCGCTTGTCCGTGGGCGCGCGGGTCGCGCGTCCTCTGCTGGGTGCTTTCATGCGCCAGTATTCAGTCCGGCCCGCAATTCGTTCCCATGTCATTTAAAGATCTCAATCT
>CANIXX010000132.1 GCA_947471115.1 Opitutaceae bacterium
ATACGCGCAGGTGGCGATGCGGGTAAACCCATTGTTATGACCGCCCCTGACAGCCTCGCAGCAGGCATTTTCCGCGAGATCGGCGACCGCCTCCTCCTGCAGCTTTCGCGTAAGCCAATGGCCACAACTCCATGAGTTCGTAAAAAAAAACGCAAAAACAGCGTTTTAAGTCCTCTCAATTGACACGCCGGAGGCTCGGCCTATTTTCCGACATAACTATTGTCAGCCCGAACCGCAAACGAGCCGCCCGCTAACCACCAATCATTTAAGGCTTCGCACTCTTTTATGCTTAAGGAAATCCATTCTGAGCCGATTTTAACGGGTAGTATTAGCTAGTTGGCCAACTTCATCCTTCGCCATGGTCGCCATGAATCAAACACAGCCAAATACAACTGACTCCTCCTCACGTGAGTTCGTTAAGCAATCGAGTCTGTATCAAGAGTTTCTAGCTGAACGAGAAGAAGTTCTCCGTCATAAATGGATTGAGTCCGAACGCATTGGACACGACATCGGTTTTGAACGCGCCCTGCTCGACTGGATTCGTAAGCACCGCGAGAGTTGGCGTGTAGCGCGTCGCTCGACGCCCTCGTCGGGACACGGTGGTGCAGCATCGCTTCACTACTCGACCGGAGGCTTTAAGATTGCCGGGAACTCTAAGTAATTGAGTCCTCCCGTAGCGCATAGGTGAGGCGCGGCGCGCAGGCAGCGAAGAGGTTTTGGTATAGAAGCTAATTATTGGCCAAAACAGGAATCCCCCTGTCGAAAGAGGTCTGCACTACGTGTTGACCCCGTTAGGTTTAAGCTCCTGCCAGCATTAGGCGCGGGAACGGGGCAGCTTGCGGGTAATACGGCTGCGGATCCACTCGCCGAGCACGTCGAGGGTCGTCACCAGCACCAAGATAAAGAGGAGAACGGTGGCAAACTTCTCCCATTGGTAATACTCTTGATAGCCAGCCAGTTGCACACCGAGTCCACCGGCGCCAACATAACCAATGATCGCTGCCGAGCGTAGGTTGTACTCGATCATCCACAGCACGTAGCTCCACACCAGCGGCTTGGCGTGGGGCCACACCCCATGCTGGAAGGCCTGAATGCGCCCGGCCCCAATCGCGCGCAGCCCCCGGGCGACCTCCAAATCCACCGACTCAAACGCGTCGCTGAAAAATTTCCCCAAATAGCCCACGCTGTAAAACGTCAGCCCGATCACCCCAGCCAAGGGATTGGCCCCCACGATGGCCACGCCGATGAGAGCCCAGATCAGACTGGGCACCGTGCGGATGACATTGAGCAGCATGCGTGAGGTTGTCACCAGCCAGCGGGGGGCGAGTGTGCGGGCACCAGCCACCCCAAGCGGCAACGCGATCACAATGGCAAAGGCCGTGGCCATGACCGCAATCTGGGCGGTTTCAGCCAGCGCGCGCAGGGTCTCAGGCCACACCGATAAGTCCGGCGGGAAAAAGTAGCCGAGGAAACGCCGCAGGTTGCCCACATAGTCGAGCTGGCGGCCGGACCCGCGAAGCGCCGGGGTCGAGGCGGCGCAGGCAAGCAGGAAGATGATCAGGGAAACCCCCAGCACATTGAGCCGTTCATACCAGCGCAGTTCGGGCAGACGCGGCGGTTCCGGAGGACTGCCCGGGGCCGCGTTGCCAGCGCTGCCGGCGGCGGAGACAAGACCCGCCCCCAGGAGGGACGCTGGGGAGGTCGACGGGGAAGGATTAGACGAGTCGCGGGGGATCATCGGGAGGCCACTTTACGCAGTTTCCACGCGCCGTCGCCGGCGGGATCAAAGCTGAGGACGAGCTCGGCAAAGCGGTCCACCAGTTGGGGGTTGTGCAGCACGCAAAAAACCGTGCGTCCGTGCCGAGCCGCCTCTTGGCGCAAGATCCCGAGCACGCGCCCAGTGAGGTAAGTGTCGAGATTGGAGACGGGCTCGTCGGCCAAGTAGAGCTCCGGCTCCTGAAACAAGGCACGCGCGATCGCGGTGCGTTGTTGCTCACCACCCGAGGTTTCGCAGACCCACCGGTTCACTTTCTCGCCAAGCCCCAGATCGCACAGGATCCGATAGGCCAACTCGCGCTCGTCCCGCGGCAGGCCGAACACCGTGCGCCACCAGGGATAACGGCCCAGCCGACCACACAAAACATTGGACAACAAAGAGCTAGTGGGCACCAGCAAGTTGTTTTGAAACACCACGCCGGTCGCCCCGGGTACCCCTCCAGGTGCGTGGATGCGGCCGTCCGCATCGTGGATTTCCAGCTTCCCCTCGGTCGGGGTGAGCAGGCCGGCTAGGCAGGCAAGGAAGCTGGATTTACCGATGCCGGAGGGCCCGACCACGGCGACAAAACTGCCTCGCGGCACACTCAGATCGAGTCCCCGAAACAGCCAGCGATCACCGCGCTTAAGCCCGAGTCCACGCGCGACCACATGCGCCGAGGGCGGCTTGGCAGCAAAGGTGGATGTGGAGTCGGCTGAACTCACTGGCGGAGGGCTCGGCCGGCCAGGGCAAGTCCATCGGCCAGCGGGGCGAGGTGGGCGGCTTCGTCGACGGGCACAAGGCGCGTGGTGAAGAGTTTGTCGCGCAGGGCTAACTGAGCCGGGACGTTGAGTCCGAGAACGGCGGCCCTCAGCAACGCGGTGTCGGCGTCGCCGAGCGAGGCGCGCACCGCGATCACGTGGCTGGGCACGGGCCCCTGTTTTTGCAACATGCGCAACTGCGAGCGCTGCTGGCTGGAGAGGTGTTTATCCAGATCGAGCACGTAGTAACTCACAGCGGCGGCCTCGGCGTCACCGGCCAGCACACGCTCGATGGCGGACACGTAGCCGACGCCAAAATAGAGGTTCCCCCGCCCAAAAAACGCCTCGGCGTTGCCATCCTCGCCGATCAAGCCCCGGCTGCGCAGGTCGAGCAGCGGGATGACGAACCCGGAGGTGCTCGTCTTGCTGGCAAAAGCCACAGGGCGCCCGCGCAGATCGGCGATCGAGCGGTGCGGCGAATCCTGTTTCACCACCCAGTAGCTGTCGTAGGCGGTGCGTCCGTCGCGGAATTCGCCGGCCAGCAATACGTGAGCGATGCTGCGGTTACGCGCGTTAACCATGTCGGTGGCGCTCAGATAGCCGAGGTCGATAGAGCCGTTGGCTAGGCCCTCCAAAATCGTGGCGGCGGACAGCGGGATCACCACCTCGACCGGACGGCCCAGCTCGCCCGAGAGGAAGCCCTCCAGCGCGCGCTTTTCTTGGAGCATGAGCTCGGGATTTTTGTCGGGCTTGAGGGCCACAACGAGTTTAGCCAACGTCAGACCGGCCGAAGCGTCCGGCGCTGCCGCAACAGCGGGACTAAGCGCGGCGCACCCCAGCACCAAACCAACGTAAAACGATAGACGGAGAAAAAAGCGGACGGCAAAAAAGCGGCGTAGGTTCATTGGTAAGATGCCCCAAAACGATACCACTCCCTAAATGAGAGCAAGTCTCAACCTCATTTCTTTTGTCTCATTCCGTGGGAAAGAGCCAAACAGCAGCAGCATAAGCCTCAACTCTGCGGCAGGCCTCGATGCGAGGTCACAAGATGCAGGAGCGAGCTGGGTAGGAGTGAATACTATGGTTAACTCGCTCATAGATAGTGTTATGAAACGATCAGTTAACCCTGAACTCCGATGCAGCATCCTTCACTTCGAATGTGACTAACCGCTCGCCCAGCATGTCATCCCTTGCACGCTGCGCCCCCCATTCTACCTGCTAAAAGTGCCCGATGTCCCGGATCACAACGATCGGCTAAGGCGTTCACATGAGTCGCCCGTAGGTTCGCCGCTTCTGGTGTTGGGCCAAAGGCACAAAAAACCGGCTCCGTGTAAGTCCGGAACCGGCCAGAACCAACCAAGCTGAACAGAAATATTTAAACTGCAGCGTCGCCGCGCTCGTCGGTGCGGATGCGTACTGCTTCCTCGATGGGCAGAACAAACACTTTACCATCACCGATCTTGCCGGTCTTGGCCGACTTGACGACGGCTTCGATCGTTTTGGTCACCATGTCGTCGGTCACTACGATCTCGATTTTCACCTTAGGCAGGAAATCCACGGTGTACTCGGAACCACGATAGATCTCGGTGTGGCCCTTCTGGCGGCCAAAGCCTTTGACCTCAGTGACGGTCATGCCCTCGATACCGATCGAGGAGAGAGCTTCTTTAACTTCCTCAAGCTTGAAGGGCTTGATAATAGAGATGATGAGTTTCATGGGGAAATGGGTTTCGGTTGCCTTACCAAGGAAGCGATCTCGGACCAGCAAGCGCAAGCCTGTGTTCTGCTACGCGCTTGCCGAAACGTGCGCATTATTTGCGTATAGCCGCGAACGGTGCGCAGGCCCATGCCCACCCGCCCTAGACGAACATCCCGCCTTGCCTTGCAGGTGCACCGCCCTTCACTCGCGACCCTATGTCGAGTCCGCTCAATCGTAAACCCTGGCCCATGAAATGGGTCTTTTTGGTGATCGTCGCCTGCATCATTCCCTACACGGTGCTCACGCTCAAATACCGCAAAGACACCCCCGCATTTGAGCCCTACGAAGACACCAAACAACGCGCCAACGTCATGCGCCTCAATGATGCCGGCTACCAGCGTATAAACGTCTCCGCCGAACGTCCCGCCGACCCTCAATTACTCGTTCGCTCACTGACTCGTCTAGCCACCGTGACCGAAGCGGCCGCCGGGCTTACCGAGGGCCTTGCGGCAACCTTAGTGGAGATTCCGCAGTTACCTCTCTCGTTTGGCGCGGTCACGGCATCCAGTGAGACAACCACGCTGCTGCCCTACCCGATCGTTTTCACCTGTCAGTTAGGCGATCAAAAGCACCAACTCGGCGGCGCGCAGGTGTTTTTGCGCGGAGAGAGCGTGGTCATCGTCCCACAATTCGAACCCCTCGGTGGCGAACTCACCGCGCGATCAAAGGAAAGCGCGGTGGTGATCACCCTGCCCAGCGGAGCCCTTAAAACCGGCCAGTACACGATCCACTTGGCTGGGAGCCAGCACTCGCGCCAATGGCAAGTCGAGGTGCGGTGAGTGGTCGCTTCAGATAAGTACGGCGTTTGTTTAGTAAAAAAACCTGTGTTTCCGTACTTGCGAACGCGGATTTCTTCGCCCACGTTTCGCGCTCGCTTAGGTTTAGGCGCGATCGCCAAGTGGTAAGGCCGAGCTCTGCAAAAGCTCTACCGCCGGTTCGATTCCGGCTCGCGCCTCCAATTTTGATGCCAAAAACCGCCGATCAACCGATCGGCGGTTTTTTATTTGGTCCAGCCAACAACTTGCCGGCCCTGAACCGTCTTCCGGACTTGCCCATTGGACTTTGCTGCGTGCTCATCATTCACTTCTAAAATGTCCACTCTCGTCTTCACCATCGCCAACCAGAAGGGCGGCGTCGGCAAAACCACCACCGCCGTCAACCTCGCGGCCGCTCTCGCCGACAAGAAAATCCCCACCCTGCTCATCGACCTCGATCCGCAGGCCAACGCCACCAGCGCCGTCGGCGTGGAAAAACAAGCCGGTCGCAGCCTTTACGGCCCGCTCAGTGGCGAGGGGACCGCCATGGAAATGGTCACCCCCACCGCCTACCCGAACCTTTCCCTCATCCCTTCCGAGGAAGACCTAGCCGCCGCCGAAATCGAACTCGCCCAAACCCAAAACTACCTGGCCCGTCTGCGCGACATCATCGCACCGGTAAAAGCCTCTGGTAAGTTCCGGGTCATCATCATCGATTGTCCGCCAGCCATGGGCGTGCTCTCCATGAACAGCCTCGCCGCCGCCGACTTCCTGCTCATCGCGCTGCAATGCGAATACATGGCCCTAGAGGGTCTCGGCCAAATCTTGCGCAACCTCGACCGTATCAAAACCGCAGGCCTGAACAACAAGCTCGAGCTGGGCGGCGTCGTCATGACGATGTTCGATACCCGCACCAATCTCTCCCGTCAGGTCGTCGAGGAGGTTAAAACCCACCTCGCCGACAAGATTTTCAAGACGGTCATCCCGCGCACCGTGCGCCTGAGCGAAGCGCCCAGCTTCGGCAAAACCATCTTCGACTACGATCCGCTTTCCCCCGGCGCAACCGCCTACAAGAATCTCTCCAAGGAGCTCATCACGCGCTTCGGCCTGAACGGGAAATAAGCGCCGTTCGTGCACTTGAGTTAGGAGCCCGCTGCGCATCATGTCCGTTTTCGCCAAATACCGGCACGCCTTCCTGATCGGCCTGCAAAGCAACATCGTTTACCGGTGGGGCTTTGCGGTGCGCGCGTTGTTCTCCCTGTTCCACCTCGCCTTCGTATTCATCCTTTGGGGCGCAGCTTACAGCGGCCAGACCACCATCGGCGGCTTCGATCTCAACCAGACGCTCACCTACTTCATCGCGATCCTGCTGATGCAGTTTTTCATCGGCGCGTTCAACGAGGACTACCAAATCAGCGAGGATATCCGCAACGGCCTGATCAACCAGTTCCTGCTTAAACCGATCAACTATTACCTCTATCGGTTAAGCATCTTCGGTGCCGCCCGCCTCGTCTCCGGCGCACTCGCGCTACTGCCGATCCTGGTCGCCCTACCCTACCTTAAAGACCACCTCGTCCTGCCCGATGGCGCGTGGCGAATTGCCCTCGGCATGCCGGCCATGGTCATGGCCGCGCTCATCCAGTTCACCATCGCCTATATCTTCGGGCTGCTGACCTTTTGGTTCTTGGAGATTCAGTCCTTCATCATCCTTTCGCTCGCAATCGAGACGATTCTCGGTGGGCAAATGTTCCCGCTCGACCTGCTCCCCGCCTGGTTCTTCCGCCTCTCACAGTGGCTGCCCTATTACTACCAGATGTACTTCCCCACCGCGATTTTCACGGGGCGGCTGGATCAAGCTCAAGCGCTCTCCGGCCTGTGCATACAAGCCTTCTGGGTCGTCGCCCTGCTGGGGCTCGCACAACTGCTCTGGACACGCGGACTACGCCGTCACACCGCCGTCGGTGGTTAAAGCCAGGACGCCCTTCCCTACGATGACGATTCTCGACTACCTGCGTATTTGGCTGGCCGGTGCGCGCTATTCCATCGTGCGCACCCTGATGTTCCGCTTCGACTTCATCATGTGGTCGCTCGTCGAGTTGTTTTGGATGACCGTCAACGTGCTCCTCGTCGCCGTCATCTACGAACACACCGATTCAATCGCAGGATGGACCCGCTACGAAATGCTCCTGCTGGTCGGCAGCTCGATGCTCGTGCAGCGCTTCATCATGGGCTTCGTCTGGAGCAATCTCTTTGAAATGGCCCGCAATATCCGCAGCGGCCACTTCGACTTCTTTCTGGCCCAGCCCGGCAACCCGCTGGTCATGGTCTCGACGCGCAAAGTCGACCTCGACGGTCTGGCCAACGCCGTGGTCGCTTCCGCAATCGTGATTTATGCCGCGCGCCAGCTGGGACTGTCGCCCTCCATTGTCGAAGTAGCGCTCTACTGCTTAATGCTGCTGTGTGGTTTCTTGATCAATTACGCCATCCTGCTCATCACCGTCTCGCTCACCTTTTGGCTCGGTTCCGCCCAAGGCATCGAGGGTAGTTATTTCACTTTAATGGAATTCTCCCGCCTGCCGCGCCAAGCATTCAAAGGTGTGAGCAGCATCGTCTTTGTGTGGATTTTGCCCGCCGTGGTGGTGAGTAACGTGCCCGCCAACACACTCATTCACGGCTTTCATGCGCTCGATAGCCTTTGGCTACTCGCCGTAACCATCGCTTGGATGGGTCTTGCGGTGTGGGTGTTTAATCGCGGCCTTCGCCGCTACGCGAGCGCCTCGTCGTAACGGCCGCGCAGCGCGGCGCTGAAAAGCACAAATCCAAAAGGGGCCAAATCCCAAAGCGAGCCAGACCGTCTTTCGGCTTCTGACGTAGCGCGGTGCTTTAGCCCGCCGTTAATGCAGGCAGCGAACTGCGGGCTGAAGCACCACGCTACATGCCGACAACGCCCAAAAAAAATCCGCCCAACCCAGTCTGTTTCGCCATTCGATTTCGCTCTGCTTTTTTTGGAGTTTAAGCCTTTGTCATTTGAAGTTTTTAACCGTGATAACCGCCGCATCCCATTTAACCGCCCTGCAGGCCCGTCTTGGGCACACGTTTAAAAACCCGGCGCTCCTGCTCCAAGCCCTCACCCACCCCGGTTACGCCAACGAGCACCCCGAGGACGGCGATCATTACCAGCGTCTCGAATTTTTGGGCGACGCGGTTATCCAGTTTGTCGTTACAGAGGCTCTGTATCACCTGCGCCCACAAGAGCGTGAGGGCGAACTGAGCCGGCTGCGGGTTGCCCTGACCAATGGCATTTTCCTTGGCTCGCTAGCGCGTGAATTGGGGATTCCGCCGCTGCTGCGGCTGTGCACCGCCGAGCAAAAAACGGGCGGATCGCAAACCGCCGCCGGTGACGCCTACGAGGCCATGGTCGGGGCGATCCTCTTGGATGCCGACCTGCCGCTAGCCCAGGCGTTCATCCTACGGACCTACGGCTTGCTCGAAGCCCGGCTCTCCAGCCTACAAATAGAAAACGCCAACCCCAAGGGTCGCCTCCAAGAGCGCTTTCAGCCACTGCACGGCAGCGGTGCCCTGCGTTATGAAACCGCAGCCAGTGGAGGGGCGGACCACGCCAAGGAGTACACTTCGCGGGTCTTTTTGGCCGACCGCCTGCTTGGCACCGGCCACGGCACCTCAAAAAAACTAGCCGAAGAAGCGGCGGCCCGCGCTGCGTTGGCCACTTCCGCCTCCTGACGGCAGCCGTACTTTTCCCTCGTCCGTTCCTGATGTCCGTCCCCGTCTCCCTCGCCCGCCTCAAGCTCACCGGTGTTTGTCCGCCCGCCCGGGGCGCGGTCATCGCCGAGCTCATGCGCGGCCACCCCGCGCCCGTCTGGCTGGTCGTCACTGAGAACCTTAAACTGGCTGAACAACTCGCCGAGGACATCACGTTTTTCTACCGCTCTGCAGGCGGCAATCCGGCGGCAGTCAGCACACTCATTTTCCCCGAATCGATCCCCGACAGCCGTGACATGCGCGAGGCCTTCGCCGCTTCCGCCGACCGCACCACCGTACTATCCCGCCTGCGCGCCTCGCGGAGCTGCGAGCTGGGAACTAAGAACTTGGAGCCTGGAGCTAAGAGCTCCCATCTCCTAGCTGCCGCCACCTCCGCCGGCCAACTCGTGATCGTCACCACGCCCGCCGCGCTCATCCAGCCGGTCCCTGCAATCGAGGCGTTTGCCACCCGCGAACTCACCCTCACCCGAGGCCAAACCCAGCCGTTTCAAGCC
>CANIXX010000133.1 GCA_947471115.1 Opitutaceae bacterium
CAACAAACCCGATCCAAGTTAACCACTGATGAGCACTCATACTCACTGATGTAGGAGTGTTAACCTTCGGCAATCCATAGCTGTTTGATCCGACAATTTTCATGTTACTGCCTACTAGGGCTCGGGGTGGACAGGCTTACGTAGATAGCAGCCGCGATTGCCATTGCCTGCCTGTTCAACCCCGGCACCTTTTATGCGCGTACTATGGGCAATGCACTCCGCCTTTTTGTGTTTTTGCTGGCCCTGACCGCCGTCGGAGCTACCGCAGCGCTCACGCAGATCTGGGTTAACCACCGCGCCTTGACCCGTCAGCATGCCTCAGACGAGCCCAGCGATCCAATTGATCTACGCGCGTACCAACGCGATCAACAAAATGCCGTTGGGCTGATCGTGACCGTGTCGCTGCTTTCGTTGCTAGCCGTGGCATTGGTGGGCGGCACCCGCCCCAACACCGCGATCAGTGAAACGACCCAGCAAGCCAGGCAGGAGATGCATCAGGTAGAACATTTGGCCAAAACAAATGTAGCCCAAGAAGCGGCATTGAGCCTAGAACGCGCTGAACGCCGCCGCGTAGATGAAAACCTCCAGCTGCAACAACTGCTGCTCAACGAGGTCCTCGCCGAAAAAATCCGGCTTGGGCGTGATCTCCATGACGGAGTGATTCAGTCGCTCTACGCCACCGGCCTGACCTTGGAATCGGCCCGGCAAAAACAGGCCGTTGACCCAGCTGCAGCCGATGTGCTCTTCGACCGGGGAATTGAACTGCTCAATCAAAGTATCCGTGAAATACGCGGGTACATCCAGCCGCCGAGCGAATCACCGGGGGGCATGCCGCTGAGTTTCTCCAAAGCCGTGGACGTCCTCGTCGCGGATTTGAAAGGCGAACGAGATGTATTGTTCCTCGTGCGCATCGACGAAAGCGCCGAGTCGCTGCTAGCTGCCAACCAGCTTGCGGACACTTTGCAGATCGTACGCGAAGCCGTGAGCAACGCCCTCAGACATGGGGCCGCTTCAGAAATTCAAATTCGCCTGCATGAGGAAGGAGAGCAACTCGCACTGATGATCCAGGACAATGGCGCTGGATTTGACGCTACAGGCACGGGCGCTGGCGGAGGCAATGGGCTGACTAATTTCCGCGCCCGCGCCGCTACTCTGGGCGCAGTGCTCAAGCTCGATAGTCGCCCCGGCCACGGTACCCGTGTAGTACTCACCATCCCCACCCTGAATCACTCATGACTCCCCCTCCCCTTCGACTGGTAATTGTTGATGACAGCGAGCTGGTCCGCATGGGACTGCAAACCCTGTTGCAATCGACGCCCGGAATCACCCTTTGCGGTACGGCGGCAAGTGCGGCCGAGGCGCTGGTCGTCTGCACGCGAGAAGCACCCGATGTGGTGCTGCTCGACATCAACCTACCGGACGGAAACGGCATCGAGGTTTGCCGCCAACTGCTGAGCAACAAGGGCGAGATGCGGGTGCTTTTTCTGACCTCAAGCGTCGCGTCGGACACGGTCGATGCGGCCATCCAGGCGGGGGCACACGGGTACCTGCTTAAAGAGGTTAACACGGCGGCACTGATTCAAGGTATCCGCGACGTTGCAGCCGGCCGCTCGATTCTCGACCCTCAAATCACTTCGAGGGTCATGGAGCTGTTAAAAAACGAGCGTACCAAACCGATTATCGACAGCCTATCGCCACAGGAGCAACGGGTGCTGGCGTTGATCGCCAATGGGCTCACCAATAAAGAGGTCGCCAACGAGATGGGCCTGGCCGAAAAAACCGTTAAAAATTACCTCAGTACGGTGTTCGAAAAGTTGCACGTCACCCGCCGTTCACAAGCAGCCGTGTACTACAGCCAATCGGTGGGCTTACGGGGGGCAGGCAACCCGCCGCCCCAAAAAAAATAATGCTCCCGTAGGTCCAATCGAGCCGCCTTCAGCCTGCCTCGGCCAAAGGCGTTGGAGTTCAACCCGATGAACTCGTCGCCGCACGATCAAACTTTGATCGCGAATAACTCGGGGTGCATGACCCCGTCGGCCACTTTGTTAACCGTACCGGTCATGCGGATGGTGAAGTTGTCACCGATTTCGATACCAATCTGACCACCGGGCATGTGCACGGTGACGTGAGCGTCAACCAAGCCGAGCTTGTGGGCCACCGAGGCGGCGGCGCTAGAGCTACTGCCCGAGGCCAAGGTATACCCGGCACCCCGCTCCCAGATCTCGATTCGGATGTTGTTACGGTCGATCACCTGCATGAATTGAACGTTGGTCTTGCGCGGAAAGTTCGGATGCGTTTCCAGATGCGGACCGTAGCGGTGGGCCATCTCGGAGGTGACTGCGGGTAGTGGGATCACGCAATGCGGGTTGCCAATGGTGGCGGCACAGTAGGTGAACGTACGGTCGAGAACGGTGATCGACTCATTAATGACCTCACGCTCCGGACCCACATGAGGGATTTTGGTGCTCAGGAAACTCACTGAACCCATGTCCACAGTGATGAGCTTACCGTTGTCCTTAATCACCGACTGGACATGGCCACCGGGGGTTTCGATGGTGAAGGTCTGCGCAGGGGTGAGTTTCTGATCCCACAGGTAACGCGAAAAAATGCGCAGCCCATTGCCCGACTTTTCCGCCTCAGAGCCGTCCGGATTAAAGATACGCAGACCAAATTGGCTTTTTACGGAAGGAAGCGGGCCCCAAAGAATACCGTCGGAACCGACGCCAAAATTGCGATGGCAGATCACGCGGATTTCATCGACGGAGGGGCCGTTTTTCCACTGAGGAAAATCAACAGGGTCACAAACGATATAATCATTGCCGAGGGCGTGGTATTTATGGAAACGCATGGTATAAAAAAGGAAAGTTGCGAGGTCGGGCGGCGGTTGACAAGGACTCAGGCTAGGACGATGGAAACAGCGGTATATTTCCGTCCCAAGGGCGCGATTAAGCTCAGTTAACGTAAGCCAAGAACCAACTGGAGGATCGTCGTCAAATCACTACCCGGCACGTATTGGCCGCGCTTGAGAATAGCGATGGACTTGCAGCGGCAACGCCGCAAAGCCTCAGCATCGACCTCGGATAGTCGCACCTCATTGGCTCGGTAGCCGAGCACGTCGTTAGCGGAGAGAGGCTTCCACGAAAAAGGCAGGCCGGTGGCATTCAGCTTGATCTCCCAACCGGCAACGCCAGCAGCCGGCACCTCGGAGGTGAGCAACTGGGGATAGCGTTGCACTAGGTCAGGCACCAGCGAGGTTGCGACTCGCACCCGGGCGACCGCCGGAAGTTGTGCAAAATAATCAACGAAGCCGGTGACGCGCCCGGAGCGGAACTGGGTGTAAAAGTCGATGGGGTCGAGCCCCAGCAAATTCATCCCATTGTAAAGCCCCTGCTCATTGCGACTACCGAATTTTTTCCAGTTGTACCACGACTGAAACTGGCGTGTGGCCAACAGGCCGAGCTCAAAATGGAGATGGGCGCGCTCGCGAGGAATAGCAGTGCCACTAGAAGAACGCCCCATGGTGGCGATGACCTGACCTGACTTAACGGAGTTCCCCACTTTTAAGCCCGGTACAACGGCGCTTAAATGGGCGTAGAGGCTATAAACCGGTGGCTGCACCTCGGTATGCTCGATGACGATGTAGCGACCATAATTACTCTCACCAGCGCGGACGTTGATGTGGCGCACCACGCCAGGCATTACGGCAAAGATTTCATCGAGTGACTCGCCGCGGGCATCGCGCTTGATCGGCTTTAAATCGAGCCCCTCGTGGAACTGATGGCCGCCGCTGCGGGCGCAGCCAAAAAGGCCCGAGGCAGGTTCACCCGAGGCGGTGGCTTGCACATAGGCGTCGATCGGTTTGCCCTCAATGTAAGCGGTGTTCGGAGTCGGCCACGCCAACTCCAGCTTCGATTCCGCGGCCCATAGGTACGCAGGGCAGATTGCCAGTAAGAACCAGGGGGGACGGGGTGACTTCACCGCTTATTTCGCCTTGGCGATTTTCTTCTGCATTTCAACCGAGGTGCCATCCAAGTTCTTCACTAGTTCGGGCAGCGTTTCGTCGGGCAATGCGGCGAACACCGCTAGCGAGCCGGTGTTGAATGCGCCATCGATCATACGAGCACCGACGGGCTTTTCGTTGATGAAAAGCACAAGCCGCTTCCCTTGATTGCTACCGGTGATACGGTACAAGTCACGCGCTGCATCGGCGGTCAAATTGAAGACCAGAAACTTGCCAAGATCGGACTGCGCCAGCGAAACACCCGTGTAATCGAATTCAGTCACGATGGGCTTGTTGTTCACCGCTATCTGCACGCCACTGACCGGTAGCGTAACAGTGGCGAATGATTCACGTTCATTGGCCTCGATCAAAAAACGCGCGATCATAGTGTCGTAGTCTTTTTTCTTGCTGGACGTGTTGCAGCCCACCACCGCGAGCAAGGCGGTGAGACTGAAGATAACCGACAGAAAACGAACGGGGTGTTTCATAAGCGCTAAAGGCTTTGGTCGGAAGATTCCCGCGTGGCAAGGAGCGACCCTGCGCATCCTTCACTTTGTCGCCGTATCGGCGAAGGCATCCATGATTTCCGCACCCACTGCATCGGCAATGATACGCCCCCGAGGCGTTAGGCGCAGATACCCGCCATTTACCTCGGCAACACCTGCCTCCTGCAGCCGAGTGATTTGAAGCTCAACTTCACGCCAGGGAGCAGAAGGGAATCGACCGCTCAACTCCGCCAGATTAACCCCCGCATTCATACGAACGCCAAAGATCAACGCATCTTCGGCGAGCAAGGCCGGAGTCAACTCGACGCGATCCTCGGTGACCCGTTCACGGAGGGCAAGGTGCGCATGCCATTTCGCCAGATCAGCGACATTACCTCCGCGAACCCGTGCGTGCTGCGAGGCGGCAGAAGGCCCTAGCCCCACCCATTCATGCATGCGCCACGTATGCAAATTGTGCAGGCAGGCGTGGCCAGCACGCGCGAAATTAGACACCTCGTATTGCCCGTAACCGGCCGCCTCCAGGCGTGCCCAGGTCGTTTCGTAAAGTCGGGCTTCGTGCTCCACGTCCAGCTTCACCTGGCCCTTGGACAGTTTAACCCAAAGCTTCGTGTCCTCTTCAAACGTTAGGCAATAGGTCGAGAGGTGGTCGGGTGCCAAGGCCAAGGCCTCGCCCAAGTCGGTGAGCCACGCCGCCTCGTCCTGACCTGGCAGGGCAAACATCAGATCAATGTTAACGCTGGCAAAATCCGCCTCGCGAATACGCTCGTAAGCGCGAAAAATCTGCTCGCGCGTATGTTGGCGCCCCAGCCCTTCAAGCAACGTCGGCTGAAAGGACTGCGCCCCCATCGAGATCCGTGTCACGCCGATCTCCTTGAGTGCAGCCAAACGCGCCGGCGTGACCGACGCAGGTGCCATTTCCACGGTCCATTCTTTAGCTCCACCAATTAACCGAGAGCGCACGATGCCACCCAGGGTAAGAATGTCTTTTGGCGAGAGCAGACCAGGCGTGCCACCGCCCCAAAAAACCGTTTCCACGCCTCGACCGCCCCACTCAACTAGGTCCGCCTCGGTAGCGATACCTTGCATGTAACGGCTGATTCCATCGGCGGTAGGCGCGGTCTGGTAAAAGGCACAAAAATCACAAGTGGTCGCACAGAAAGGCACATGCACATATAGGCCCAACGGACCAACCTGATTGCCTGCTGCGGACAGTGGATTTATTTCGCTCATTGCCAAGGTCCGGGGTTTCTGTTGCGTATGCACCGACTTTTAAATCACAAAATCCTAATGTATCACAACCGCTTTAACCGCGCTAAACGCATCGCCCTCTCGATTAGTGCCGCCCTCGGTCTTTTTATCCTGACCGGCTGTAACGTTGGCATCACCAACCTCACCCCAAGCGTACTTCCTGAAAACCCATCGCAGATCTACACGATCTCCACGCGGATCACGCCTAAGTCGATCAACATCATCTCCAGCAGCTTGGCCGTACGCATCATCATTGACGGGCAAAGCTTTCCCATGCGCCCGAGTGATCTGGGCAACAAAATCTACGATTTCGACTACCAACTGCCGGCCGGTCGTAACGAGATCGCGTACTACTTTTTGGTTAACTACAAATTTGAACAACAAGGCGTGATCCGCGACCGCGAAGAGTTCACCGAGGTGATCCGCTCCAAGATCGTTGGTCGTTACGTGCTCTCGCTCGAAACCAACCGCGGTCCGGTCGGCGCACGTATCAGCATCCTCGGCCGCGGGTTCACCGCGAAGGACACCGTTTCATTCGAGGGCACCACGGCGCGTACCGTTTTCGATTCGCCGAACTCGATCAGCTTTTTCGTCCCTGCGGTCGATGCCGGCCGTAATTACAAAGTCGAGTTGATCAGCGCCAATGGCACTTCGCCGATCGGCACTTTCCGGGTCGACCCCACCGCCCTCACCGTCAGCCCCAGCGAGCTCTCGCTCACCCGTGGCCAGACCCAGTCATTGACCTTCACGCTGCCTAACCCCGCCCCAACCGGCGGTCTGTTGCTGGATGTCACCACCGACGCGCCCGAGAGCGTGATCATGCCCGAGGTCGTCGTCCCCGCGGGCAACACCAGCGCAACAATCACTGTCACCGGCGGTAAACCCGGTTCCGGCACTCTCTTCCTGAAGGGTTTTGGCTCCGGCGAAGTGACCGTTCCGGTCTCCGTCAAGTAAGCCTAATCGACAAAAAGGCCGGTCCCGAATGGACCGGCCTTTTTTGTGGACTGAAACCAGCCAGAGGGGAATTCCAATCAAGAGACGCGCAGACCAAAACAGTGAAAGGTTCCGACATCAGCAGCACCAATTCACCACGGTGCTGCGCCTGACCGAGTCACTCAGCGCACCTGCAGGGTGCTCCCGTCAAACTCGATACCGAGGGAGGGAATAGTTACTGCTTTGCGATCGCCCTGTTTCTTAACCGTGCCGGCGTGCCACGCTTTGTAGCCCGAGGCTTTTGCGGCAGCCAGAGTCGACTCAAGGTTTTCCTGTGAAATGTAAGCAGCAAACCCGATGCCTTGATTAAACGTGGCGTAAGCCTCGCGAAGATCGATCGGACCGGCTTCACGTAAAAACTTAAACAAGGCGGGCTCTTCTCCTGGATTGGTGATCTCGTAGACGAACGGCTCGTCGAGCCGCATGAGTTTGCGCCACCCGTGACCGGTCACATGGGAAACGTAGTTCAACTTGATGCCCGCCTGCTGGCACTCGTTGACGAATTTAACGTAGATGACCGAAGGCGCCAGCAGCGCCTCGCCGTAGGTGCGCGGGTCGCCATGACCAATGGGCGTCTGGTATCCTTGGGGCAACTTCGAGGCGATGAGGCGGCACAACGAAAGTCCGTTGGTTTGCACACCCGAGGAGGCTAAAAACACGATCGCGTCGCCGTCCTGCACATCGCCGACGATACGCTGCGACTTGGGCGAGACTTTACCGATGGCCGAACCAGCGAGGACGATGGCCTCTTCTTTAACGATTCCGCGTAACGTGGGCGTCTCGCCCCCACCCCAGACCGCGCCCGCTTGGCGGCAGCCCTCGGCCCATCCCTCGACAAGCGCCTCCATGCGCTTGGCATCCGTAAACCACGATGACTCGCCCACAGCCGCGTGCATCGCCACCGAGATGGGTAACGCACCGCAAGTCACAAGGTCGTTGACGATGGTCGCGACCGTATCGATCGAGATTTCCCGATAAAAGTTTTTCCCAGTCTGGGCGTAAACGGCATCAGCCACCAAGTTTTTGGTGCCGAGCCCCTCCTCGACGTGGGCGAGGAAATGGTCGTCAGCCTCCATCAGGTAGCAGCTTTCGCCCCGGGTATTGGCTGGCTCGGCGTAGCCGTGCAACTCAAGAAGAGGCGCGGTGGTCTTCGCCGCCTTTTGGCAGGCGCGCTTAAAGGCGTCGAGTTGGTCGTAGTTAACGCCGGAGGATTCGTAGGAGAGCGACATGCAGGTGGAACGGGAAAACCGCTATTTAACGCTAATTTTGAAAGGAGATGACGATAACAATTGGCCCCTTCCGCAGTGACGACACGCGGCACCGCAGAAAGAGTTAAAAAGCAGGTCGCTCAGTAGCTGCGACCTTCGCCTTTTTCGAAGTAGTTCAAGTAAGCCTGATTGACCACGCGGAAGCCGCCGGGCGTCGGGTATTTGCCGGTGAAATACCAATCGCCGGTGTGGTTAGGCACAGCGGTGTGGAGGTTTTCGATTGTCTGGTAGATGATCTCGAACTCCCCCTGCCACTCGATGTTCTTGGGGCGGACGAGCTCGGTGATCTTGGCGGAAATCTCCTCCGGCGTGAACGGTTCGTAGATTTTGCGCACGTGGTTCACACATTCGCCCTTGGCCACGGCTTCGCGGCAAAGCTCGTAAACCTCTTGAAGAATGTGCGACTGGCCACGCTCTTTCAGCAAGGTTACGGTCGCCTCGAAGGCGACAAACTTCCCGAGCTCCGACATGTCGATGCCATAGCAGTCGGGGAAGCGGATTTGGGGCGCAGTGGAAACGATCACGATCTTCTTCGGGTTAAGCCGGGAAAGGATGCGTAAGATCGAGCGTCGCAGGGTGGTGCCGCGCACGATGGAGTCGTCGACGCAGACAAGATGATCGCCTGGTTTGATCGATCCGTAGGTGATGTCGTAAACGTGGCTTGCGAGCTGGTTACGCATACCTTCCTGACCGATGAAAGTGCGGATTTTGATGTCTTTGGAGACGACCTTCTCACCCCGTGGCCAGTTGCGCAGGATGAGGTCATCGAGTAGTGCATCGGTGAGCTCTCCTGCCGAGGCGGCGGCTAGAACAGCCTTCTTAACCTCGTCGCGACGCTTTTCGCGTAGCGCGTGCATAAGGCCGTAGTAGGCCACTTCGGCGGTGTTAGGCACGAAGCTGAAAACAGTGTTTTCCCAGTCGTAGCCGACCGCTTTTAGGACCTGATCTGCGAGGCGACCACCGAGGAGTTTACGCTCCTGGTAAATCTCGATGTCGTTGCCGCGGGAGAAATAGATGCGCTCGAACGAGCACGAGGTGCGCGGAAGCGGCGCCGTGAAGGGCGAACTGCTCACATGGCCATTGCGCTTCATCACCACAACATGCCCGGGATTGACCTCCTTAGGCTGGTCGATCGTGAGGTCGAACACGGTCATGAGCGGGGCACGCTCGGAGGCGAAAGCGATGACTTCGTCGTTCTGGAAATACCAGCAGGGGCGAATGCCGGAAGGATCGCGGGCGACAAAGGAGTC
>CANIXX010000134.1 GCA_947471115.1 Opitutaceae bacterium
CTGCTTAAATTCACGCAACACTGTAGGTAGAATGTGGTGACAGGCCGTCGTGCTCGCCCCCACGCGCAGCCGTCCCTGCCCCCAGTTCTGCAATTCAGCGAGCGCGGTTCGCGCATCCTGCATCTCGCGCAGGATACGTTCAGCGTGGGGCATCAACTGCTCGCCGCCCTGCGTCAGATGCACCCGTTTGCCCACCCGATCAAAAAGACGCACTCCTGTATCCCGTTCGAGCGTCTTGATCGTATGACTGACCGCCGACTGCGTTAAAAAGAGATCCTTGGCCGCCAAGGTGAAACTCCCCCTGCGCGCCAGTGCCACAAAGGCCAGGATTTGCCGACTATCGAGCGTACTCATACATGATGAACTTTCATTGTTTTCATTAAAATAAACAGAAGCATTTCTTAGGCCACCGAGCACAGTTGGCACATCATCGGCTAAAGTAACGGTCAGCCACAATGCCATCACCAAGCCGAAAGATCCTCCGACCCGCTCCAGCGCAAGCCGCGCTGCGCATCGGCTTCATCGCGCTTAACGATGCCGCGCCCATCATCGTGGCCCAGGAACACGGGCTGTTTAAGAAACACGGTTTAACCGTCTCCCTCAGCCGCGAAGTGGGCTGGGCGACGATTCGCGACAAAGTCATCCACCAGGAACTGGATGCAGCCCATGCGCTCGGCGCGATGCTCATCAGCACCCCGCTCGGCATCAATTGCCTGCCTACCGAGTGCCTGACCGCCTTCGTTCTCAACACCAACGGCAACTGTATCACCCTCTCGGAAGAGCTCTGGCGCCGGGGCGTTCGCGACGCCGCCACCCTGCGCGATGAAATCGTGCGCTCCCGCCATGAGCGCACCTATGTCTTCGGTGTCGTTTTTGCCCACTCCGCCCAGCGTATCCAGCTTTGCGATTGGCTGCGCAGCGGCGGCATCGATCCGGAAAAAGACGTGCGCATTGTGGTCGTTCCGCCGCCCCAACTTTTCCGCAATTTGGCCGCCGGCACCATCGACGGTTACTGCGTGGGCGACCCGTGGAACTCGCTCGCCGTTCGCGAAAACATCGGCTGGTGCCCGGACCCCAGCCTCACTCGCTCATCCGATCACGCCGAAAAGGTTTTGATGGTACTGAGCGATTTCGCCCACACCCGCGCCGACGAACACCTCGCACTCGTTGCCGCCTTGCACGAGGCCGCCGAACTCTGCGACCACACCGATTTTCGTCCCGAGCTCTGCGACCTGCTCGCCCGCAAGGAATACCTCAACGTCCCATCACGCGTGATCCAGTCGAGTTTGGTCGGTCCCTTTGAAGCCGGCCACAAAACCTCATTTCCCGCAGACGACTTCATCCATTTCCACCGTGACGGCGCCAACGACCCCACCGCCGCCAAGGCCGCCTGGCTCATTGAGGGGTTCAAACGCAATCGCTTCCTGCCCGCCGGCGTGACGATTCCGGCCAACTTGGGCCAAAAAACTTTCCGTTCCGACCTTCACCATCTCGCACTGCAAACCGCCTGAAATCGACATCAACACATGAGTTCATCCACGCCTGATTCCCTCAACCTGGGCCGCCTTAACCGCCGCGCCTTCTTCGCCACGGCCGCCAAAGGCCTTGGTGCCGCCGCCTTGCTCTCGAACCTGCCCAAGGGCTGGTCTGCTCCCGATGTGGGAGCCTCAGAGGCCCCCGAATCGCCGAACATCAACTTCGGCATGATCGCCCTTACGGATTGTTCGCCCATCGTGATCGCCCACGAAAAGGGCCTGTTCAAAAAATACGGTATCAACTCCACGGTGACCAAGGGCGCCAACTGGGCCGCCATCCGCGACAATCTTTCCAGCGGCTCGATTCAGGCCACGCATATGCTCTACGGCATGCCCTTCGCCTCGACCATGGGTCTAGCCGGTTCGCCAAAAAAACCGATGATCATCCCGTGGGTGATCAACCGCAACGGCCAGGCCATCACCATGAAGAGCGAACTGAAGGGCAAAGTCGGTGCCGACCCGAAGGCCCTCAAGCCCTTCGTCGATGCAGCCAACAGCCTCGGCGAGCCGATGACTTTCGCGATGACCTTCCCTCCCGGCACCCACAACATGTGGCTGCGCTACTACCTGGCAGCCGGTGGCATCCACCCCGACAAGGACGTTAACCTCATCGTCGTTCCGCCTGCCCAGATGGTCGCCAACATGAAGATCGGCAAGATGGACGGTTTCTGCGTCGGCGAGCCCTGGGGCGCCCGCGCCATCGCCGACAAGATCGGTTACACCGCCGTCACCACCCAAGACATCTGGAAGGACCATCCCGAGAAGGTCTGCGCCTTCACCGAGGAGTTCGCCAACAAGAACCCCAAGACCGTCAAAGCCGTCCTCAAGGCTCTTCACGAAGCTTCCGTCTGGCTCGACGTCGAAAGCAACCGCGCCGAGCAGTGCCAGATAGTCTCCAAGCCCACCTACATCAACTGCGCCCCCGAGATCATCCTCGGCCGCCTTCTCGGCGAGCTCGACTACGGTGACGGCCGCAAGGTCACCGATGCGTTCCCCATGCACTTCAGCAAGCGCAACTGCAACTACCCGCAGCCGAAGCACGGCTCCTGGTTCCTGTCGCAGTTCCGCCGCTGGGGCCTGGTCACCGGGGCCCCCGACTACGCCGCGATTAACAAAAAGGTTCTCCGTAACGACATCTACGAAGAAGCGATGAAGGAAATCGGCGTCACCCACGGTGGCCTCGATAACACCCCCGAGACCCTGTTCGACGGCGTCGTTTACGATCCGGCCAATCCCGAGGCCTACGCCAAGGGTTTTGCAGTGAAGAACCTCAAGGGCTAAGCGGCTAACTATCTGCGCCCCGTTCTCGCCATGCCTGCTTCTCTGATCGGCTGTTACGCCCGCGCCCTGCGCGAGCCAGCTGTGTGGAAGCGGGCGGCGAGACTCGGGGTCGCTGTCGGACTCGTACAAGTCGCCCTTAATCAGGGCGACCACTGGGCCCAAGGCCACATCACCCGCCTCGTTGTTGTTAAATCCGCTTCCTCACTCCTTTTCGCTATTCTCGTTGTCCTGCTCGCCTCCGCTTCCACTCGGGTCGACACCCTCCGCTCTACACCTCCCTTATGAACAAATTTAAATTCGACTGGTTGATCCTGCCCATTATCGGCGTGGTCATTGTGCTGCTCACTTGGCACGGCCTAGCCGGTCGCAAGGTCTTTAAGCTCACTGATACAGTGACGAAGGAGGATCTGAGCGCGCTGGTGATTGCCTTGCCTGAGGGTGCCGCCCAGTGGAACGCGGTAGCTGCCCAATTGAAAAACAAACAAATCGAAGCAGCCACAGCTACCAGCCTGCCACCTGCGGTGTGGACTGCGGTTAAGGATTCCTACGAGGAAATACGCGTCGGCCCGATCCCAGATCTGCCCAACGTCGCCGAAACGTGGATCTCCAGCCTCCCCTACATGAAAGAGCCTTTTGCCAAACGCGGCGAAATGGACCAAGGCATCCTGCGCTTCACGTGGTACTCGTTGGTGCTCGTTTCCAAAGGTTACGCCATCGCGCTGCTGATCGGCGTGCCCATCGGTTTCTTCCTCGGCCTGTCGCCCACGTTTACCAAAATGTTCGACCCGCTCATCCAAGTACTGCGCCCAGTCTCGCCGCTAGCTTGGTTACCCCTAGGTTTGATTTTGTTCATGCGCGCTGGCCCTGAAGCTGGCACCTACGCGGCCTTGTTCACCATCGCCCTATGCGGCATGTGGCCGACCGTGCTGAACACCGCTGTCGGTGTGCGTGCAGTGCCGCAGGATTACCTGAACGTGGGCCGCGTCCTGAAGCTCTCGCGCTGGAAGATGCTCACCAAGATCCTCATTCCCGCCACCCTCCCCTACATGTTCACCGGCTTCCGCCTGAGCTTGGGCATCTGCTGGCTGGCGATTGTCGCCGCAGAGATGCTCACCGGTCGCCCCGGAGCCGGCGGCTTCCTCTGGCAGGAGTACAACGCCCTGATCTACGAACACATCATCTTCTCGATCCTCGTTATCGGCGTCGTCGGCCTCATCTTGGACCGCCTCATGTCGCTGATCGAAGCCCGCTTTAAGGCCATCAGCTAACCCGCCATGGCTTTCCTCGAACTCAAAAATGTCTCCAAGTCCTTCGACGGCCACAGCGTTCTCTCGAACGTTAATCTGTCGATCGCCGAGGGTGAATTTGTCGCCATCGTCGGCTACTCCGGCCAGGGGAAAACCACGCTCATTTCGCTGATCGCTGGTTTGACCAAACCCGACTCCGGCGAAGTCACCCTTGAAGGTAAAGTCGTCAGCGGACCCGGCCCCGACCGCGGACTGGTTTTCCAAAACTACAGCCTGCTGCCTTGGCTCACCGTTTACGAAAACATCGCGCTCGCCGTCGACCAGGTGTTCGCCGATTGGGATGCCGCCAAGCGTCAGGCCCATGTCGAAAAGTACATCGCGATGGTCAAACTCAGCCACGCCAAAGATCGCCTTCCCAAGCAGCTCTCGGGCGGCATGCGCCAGCGTGTCTCGGTGGCCCGCACCTTGGCCATTCAGCCACGCATCCTCCTGCTCGACGAGCCGCTCGGCGCCCTCGACGCGCTCACCCGCGCCACTTTGCAGGACGAAATCGGCGGCATCTGCCAGTCCGAGGGGAAAACCGTCATCCTCATCACCAACTCGGTGGACGAAGCCCTGCTGTTGGCCGACCGCATCATCCCGCTGACCATTGGGCCGGGCGCGACGCTGGGAGAATCCGTACCGGTTAACTTGGCCCGCCCTCGCGACCGCGCCGGCCTCAACCACGATCCCGAGTTCAAACGCCTCCGCGCCTTGGTCACCAACCAGCTGCTCGGCTTCAACGCTGCGCGGCAAACCTCCATCACCCGCAAACTCATTTTGCCCAATATTCTGCCCGAAAATCTCGACGCTCCCCGCGTCAACCGTCCGCCGCGTCGCATAGGCGAAGAAAAAGACGAGACCCTGACCGTTGCCTAAGCGCCGCCCGCACCATGAGTAACTTCCTCGAAATCTCTCAGCTCGTTAAAACCTTCCCCACGCCAAAAGGTCCACTCACCATCGTGCGCGATTTTGATCTCGGCATGAAGAAGGGCGAGTTCATCACCCTCATCGGCCACTCCGGCTGCGGCAAATCCACCGTTCTATCCATGATCGCCGGCCTGAGCGACGTAACCACCGGCGTGATCGTGCTGGCAGGCAAAGAAGTGGTCGGTGCAGGCCCGGACCGCGGTGTGGTGTTTCAAGCGCCCTGCTTGCTGCCCTGGTTTACCGCGTTTGAAAACGTGATGCTCGGAATTGATCAGGTCTACTACACTGCCTCGAAACTAGAGCGGCAGCAGATCGCCGAATACTACCTCTCACTGGTCGGTCTGGCCGACTCGATGCACAAATACCCCGGCGAACTCTCCCAAGGCATGCGCCAGCGCTGCGGCATCGCGCGCGCCTTTGCGCTCTCGCCCAAGATGCTGCTGCTCGACGAGCCGTTTGGCATGTTGGATTCGTTAACCAAATACGAGTTGCAGGACGTGTTGCTCAACCTGTGGCAGCGCGACCAAAAAACCGCGCTGATGGTCACCCACGACGTCGATGAGGCGCTCTACCTCTCCGACCGCGTGGTGATGATGACCGACGGCCCCGAGGCCACGGTCGGCGCCATTTTGGAGGTTAACTTTCCCCGCCCCCGCACCCGCAAGCAGCTGCTGGAAGACCCCGAGTATTACCGCCTGCGCGAGTATTTGCTCACCTTCCTCAACGAACGCTCGCACCACCGCCCCGGCCAAGCCGGCCAGCCCGCCCTCGCGACTCACCACTGAGACCCACTTTCCGCCCAGTCTTCAGCCTTAACCAGTCATCAACCGCACTACATCCACCATGAATCGCCTGCACACTTCCCTTGCCAGCCTCGGCTTCGTCGTCGCGGCCGCCTCCGCCTCCGCGCAGTTCTACCCGCCGCCCCCGCCCGCCTATCCGGGCATGGCCAACTTCAACCTCCGCGCCAACGATCCCTACATGAACCAGTGGGACGTAGGCCTCAACATCCGCGGACGCTTTGAAAACAAGGACAACGCCAGTTTCACCTCGGGAGGTCAAAACAACGACTTCCGCGCCGGTGAGGTTGCTACTGGCAGCAAGGACCTTTCAGACAACAACAACAACTACTCGCTGCTGCGCATCATGCCCCGCATCGGTTATACCGATAAGTGGTACCAGGTGTTTGTGCAGGGTCGCTCCAGCGCCTCCTTCGATGACGAACGCGGCAACAACGGCACCACCAACACTAATCCGGCCCTTCCGGGCGTCCGGGCTGGCAAAGGCGAGCAGGAAAACAACCGCGACCTAAGCCTGCACCAGGCTTTTGTTACGGTCGGCAACCACAAGGAATTCCCCGTCTCCGCCAAGCTCGGTCGACAGGAACTCGTTTACGGCGACCAACGCCAGATCGGTAATTTCCTCTGGAACAACAACGGCCGCAGCTTCGACGCCGGCAAGGTTCGCTACCAAAATTCATTAGGTGGGGTGGATCTCTTCACTGGCGGCGTGGTTTACCACGATAACGGAGCGTTCGATAAATCCCATTACGACAACGACAAATTCTCCGGGGCTTATTTCAACCTGACGAGCATCCCGGTTGTTTCCAAAACGAACATCGTCGAAACCTATATCCTGAGCCGTAACGTTGAGACTGGCAGCCTTGACGAAGACTGGGGTGGCATCGCAGCGCCATTCCGTAACCCACCCGTTCAGGACCTCTACACCGCCGGTTTACGCGTAAAATCCAAGCCCAACACAATTGGCAACTGGGATTACACCGGTGAAGTCATGCACCAGTTTGGTACCATCAACAACCGTAACGCCACCACTGGGGTAGCTGTCACGGTAGTTAACACCGCAGCAGCTAATCGTTCCGCAAGTGAACTCGACCAGGACGCCTATTCGGCCATCGGCCAGATCGGCTACACGTGGACCGATCATGCTTGGCAGCCGCGTCTCTCGCTCATGTACAGCTATGCCTCGGGCGACAAAAACGCTAAAGATGGCTCATCGAATACGTTCCAGAATCAGTTCGCGACCACGCACTTTTTCTACGGCTATTCCGACCTGAACAGTCTGCAGAATTTGCACGATATCCGTTTGGCCCTTGAGGCCAAACCGACCCAGAAACTTCGTGTGGCGATCGAAGGTCACTTACAGCGCCTCGATAACACCAACGATTATTGGTACAACGTCGGTGGTGTCGCCCGCGTAGGTGGAACCCAGAATGCTATCGCGGCTGACGGTTCCGGCTCCGCTACCGGTGGGTATGGCATCAACTCCGGATTTAGTAACAGCCTCGGTACAGAAATCGACTTCATCATCAGCTACAGCCCGGTTCCTTACCTGAACATCGAGGCTAACGTAAGCCATTACTTCCATAGTGATTACATCAAACAGACGTGGGCCAACGCCGGCGGTTCCGATGACGCCAACTACGCCTACATCCAGGTGACGCTCAACCTGTGAGGTTAGCCCAACTGGCTTAATCTCCTGAGTTAACTCAACACCGCGGCGTGGCAGTCCTTCACCGGCCGTCACGCCGCTTTTTTTGCGCCTAATTCCAAAAACCACCGCCCTTCGCACCTTCGCGAACTGCGCGGTTCACCTAATCCATCCGCTCCAGCCGCACGCCTTTCTCACCATGACCAAATCCGCTCTCACCGCCGCCATCCTCGACGCCAAAAAATCCAAACAACTCACCTGGGCCGCCCTCGCCAACGCCGCCGGCCTTTCGGAAGTTTACACCACCTCAGCCTGCCTGGGCGAAAACGCCCTGCCCCCCGATGCCTCCGCCCGTCTAGCGGCCGCTCTCGAACTCGGCCCCGACATCGCCGAAGCCCTCACCGAGTACTGCAATAAGGGCGAGGCTGCCTCCACGATCACCAAGGAGCCTCTCCAATACCGCTTCCAGGAAATCATCTACGTCTACGGCCCGACGCTGAAGGCGCTGATCGAAGAAAAATTCGGCCCCGGAATCATGAGTGCGATCGACTTCACCATGTCCGTTGACCGCGTGGCCGACCCCAAAGGCGACCGCGTCAAAATCGAGATGTGCGGCAAATTCCTCGGCTACAAAACCTGGTAAGCCCGCTCCGATCGGCCTCTCCTCGGCATAGTCCTAAATCCGTCCTCTTATTTTAACCACGGAGTGCACAGATTACACAGATTGGAATGCTTGCGTATAATTTCACGCTGCAATGCAGCTCGCCCCTGTGGCGTGAATGAGGCGGTTTCAATACGTTGGTAATCTGTGGATTACGTGTAATCTGTGGTTCTAATGCTTTTTCTCGGCACAAAAGAAGCCCGCCTCAAATCATGAGCCATCTTCATCATTTTATCTAAAACTATTCAGATCATTAATCACCGAGGTGGCACGTCTGGCACCCTGATTGCTGAAACCACCCTGTGCACGCCGTGATCGCTCCCACTCCCTCGACCTTCTCGACCGACCAAAAGGAATACCTGCAAGGTTTTATGGCCGGCGTCGCCGCCTCCGGCCAGTTCCCATTGTCCCCGGGAGGGACGACCTCCGTGTCGTCCGCATCCGTACCAGCCGCCGCCACCGAACCCACCGTGCACGGCACTCCGCTCGCCGACCTCTGCAAGGAGGAGAAATGGAAGCACGACGAGGACCCGCTCGACGCCTGGGAGCGCCTGCTGGCCCACTCGGCTGCCGACAAGTTCCCCGATGCGGAGAACATGTACCGGTTTAAAACCCACGGCCTGTTCTACGTCGCCCCGGCTCAGGACAGTTTTATGATCCGCCTGCGGGTTCCCGCCTGCGAAATCAGCTCCCATCAATTCCACGGTCTAGCCGAACTCGCCGCCGATGTAGGCAATGGTCACGTTGACCTCACCACCCGGGGCAACCTGCAACTGCGCGAACTGCGCCCTCGCGACTTGGTGACCGTACTCACCCGCGTGCGTGAACTCGGCCTCACTTCGCAGGGCGCCGGCGCCGACAACATCCGCAACGTCACTGCCTCACCCAACAGCGGCTTTGACCCCAAGGAGCTACTCGACGTGCGCCCCTACGCCAAGGCCGTGCACCACTATATCATGAACCACCGCGACTGCTATGGGCTGCCGCGCAAGTTCAACATCGCCTTCGACAACGGCGGCGGCCTCACCGTGGCCGCCGACACCAACGACATCGCCTTCATCGCCACCCGC
>CANIXX010000135.1 GCA_947471115.1 Opitutaceae bacterium
CGGCGACCGGGGCTTTTGCGGTTGGGGGTTCATCGCTTTGCTCAAAACCAAGGGCGTCGATGTGGTCCTGCGCCTGCACCAATGCCGGCCCAGTGGCCACGGGCGCACCTGCTGGCGTCGGCCTCAACGACTCCCGGGCTGGACCGAGGAGTTTTGGGGGAGTTTACCCGAGCAAATCGAAGTCAGATTAGTGAGCTTCCAAGTGGCCAATGCCGGCTTCCGCACCCGCACGGTCACGCTGGCCACCACACTGCTCGATGAAACGGAGTATCCCGACGAGGCGTTGATCGCGCTGTATCGCCGCCGATGGGAGGTCGAGAACGACTTCCGTGATCTGAAAGCGACGCTCGGTCTGGATGTGCTGCGCACGCGCACCCCGGAGATGATCGAACGCGAGGTGCTCATGCAGGCCATCGCTTACAACCTAGTCTGCGCGATCTTGCAGGACAGTGCCCGCACGCACGGCGTCCCGCTGGAGCGGCTCTCGTTCAAAGGTACCCTGGCCGCGCTGCGACATTGGGCTCCGCTGCTCATGAACGCCTCCCCGCGCCGTCAAACGCCGTCCCAAGGTTTATCAACTCCTCTCCAAGCCCCGCCGACAGATGGTCGTCTCCGCTTCCCGCGACCTCAAAAAGTGACGATAACACCCCTTAACTTAGTGCCATTCGTGTCGGGGGCTGATAGGAAACTGGATTTTCTGCGTTCTTTCGCGGCTGGATCAACAGGAGCCTGCAGCGGCTTGCCAGCACTGGCGGGCCAAATCGCGATAGAGAAGGGCTTGCTCGTAGCGGTCCGTTTCCTCGGTGAGCGTAAACGGCAGTTGCCCCGCAGTCATTGGGTTTTGGACGGCAACGGGGAATTTGCGGGCGTAGTAGTAGGTGCCGGCAAGAAGCTCGGGAGCGAAGATGAGTTCCTCCCCGGGCTTGGCGTTGCGTTGAAACCCGCGCATGGCGCAGGTCCACAGTTCGCGGAAGTGCGTGAGGTAGTCGGCCAGGCCGGAGGCGCCGCGGGGCTTGGTGACGAGGTCGTCAATGGGGGCCTGCATCCAGCCGGGGGCGGCGATGCGGCCGTGCATGAAGCCGGTGCGATCAAAGATCGGCTGCAAGAAGGCCAGCCGCTGCGCCCAGTCGCCATACACCATTTCCTGGCCGCAGTAGTAGTGCGAAAGGTCGATGTTGAAGCGGACTTCCGGGAAACGCCGGGTGAGTTGCACCGTGCGCCACATGTCCTGGGTGATGGTGGCGCGGTGGGTTTCGATGAAGGCAGGCAGGCGGTGCCGCTGGGCGGCGTCGAGAATGGCGCGCAGGAGCGCGTCGATCTCGGAGTCGTCCTCCATGCCCCAGCCGACGTGCAGAGTAATACAACGGTCTCTGCGAGCGGCGTGCTGGGCGAAAATGGAGTCCGCCTCGGCAGGGGTGTTGATCCGGTCCAGTCCGCAGTGGGCAAGCGTGGAGCCGGCGGGGACGGCGTCGTTGTTGGTGATTTGCACGCCCTCGAAGCCGTCGGCGGCAAGCCGGGCATCGCGGGCGGCGGTCTGCCCGGTAGCCAAGAGCGAGGCGGGGAAGAGGCTGTCGGGGCGCAGATCGACAAGGTTGTCGAGATTGAGGAAAACGCGGAGAGGCATAAAGCAAGTTGGTCTGGGTGCGTAACCCGTAATAGAGGGAAGGTAGGGGGAAAGGACGGGTTGTGACCAGGCCGTGCGGGTTATTGCTGCGGGGATTTATCAGAATTCGTCGTAGGCGATTTGGTGGGCGGGAACGCCGAGATCGGTGAGGGTTTTGACGCAGGCCTTGATCATCATGGGGGGGCCGCAGAGGTAGTATTCGACGGCTTTGGGGTTGGCGTGGGAAGCTAGGTATTTCTCCAATACAACGGTGTGGATGAAGCCAGTGAAGCCGGTCCAGTTGTCCTCGGGAAGCGGGTGACTGAGGGCGAGGTTGAGACTGAAGTTGGTGTGGGTGGCAGCCAGGGAGTCGAAGTAGTCGCGGTAGAAGATTTCTTGGGCGGAGCGGGCACCATACCAGAAGGAGACGCGGCGAGATGTGTGCTCGGTATCGAAGAGCCAAGAGAGATGGGCGCGCATCGGGGCCATGCCGGCTCCACCGCCGATATACACCATCTCGCGCTGGGTTGGCTTGGGGTGGAAATCGCCGAAGGGGCCAATCGCGGTGACGGTGTCGCCTGGCTTGAGGCTGAAGGCGTAGGCGGAGCCGACCCCGGGCGGGCAGTCCTGTCCGGGGGGCGGGGTGGCAATGCGGACGTTGAAGCGTAGGAAACGTTCGTGCGCCTGGTTCGAGGCAAGCGAGTAGTTGTTGCGGCGTCCCGCTTCGGGGTTGTGGGCGACAAGGTCGAAGACGTGCTGGTTGCGCCAGACGGTGGCGTAGGGCTCGGGGATGTCGAAGGAGGAGAAGCGGATTTCGGGGTAGGCGGGGATGTCGAGCTGGAGGTAGTCGCCCGGGGTGAAGGCAATCTTTTCGGCGGCGTCGATCGGCTCGAGAACGAGCTCCTTGATGAAGGTGGCGACGCTGCGATTGGAAACGACACGCAGGAGGTAGGTTTTTTCGGGGCGGGCGCCGCAGCCGCCGGCTTTGAGGAGGTTGAGCCAGAGGCGGCCGGCGCGTTCCTCGATCGGGTAGGTGGCGAGACCGCGGCAGATCGGCGCCCGGGCGGGGGAACCGTCGGCGAGGTTGAAGCGGCCGTTGTGCTTGGGGCACTCGACAATTTTACCCTTCACGAGGCCGTCGGCGAGGTGGGTGTTACCGTGAGTGCAGATACCGTCGGTGGCGTAGAGTTTGCCCTCGCCGTCCCGGTAAAGGGCGTAGGTTTTCTTGCCGTGGTCGAAGCGGATGACGTCGGCGGGGCCAAGGTCGGCGGCGGCGCAGATTTCAAGCCAGCCCTGGGCGTCGGGTTTGGCGGAGGCGGGGCGGGGGGTGTCGGCCTGGCGGGACTTGGCCGGGGGGAGGCGACGTTTGACGTGGTAGGTCGGGTCTTTGACCTGGCGAAGAACAGCGGGGACGATTTCGCGCCAGGCGGCGAAAAGGCTCGGGTAAGGCGTGGGGCAATCGTCTTTGATGGCCTCGTGGAGCTTCGGGAGGTTGTGGTAGGGCACGAGCGGAAACATGTGGTGCTCCACGTGGTAGTTCATGTTCCAGTATAGATACCGGTGGATGACGTTCATGTAGACCGTCCGGCAGTTCAGGCGGTGGTCGAGGACGTTTTCGGCGAGGCCAGTGTGTTGGGTCAGGCCATAGATGATCATCAGCCAGGTACCGAAGATGTTGGCTAGGCCGACCAAGAGCAGCGGGAGGAGCGTGTGGTGCTGGATCGCCAGGCCGACAACGGTGCCGTAGATGGCGAGGACGACGCGGGCCTTGAAATAGATTTTGGGGAACTCGCTTTCTGGGATGTAGGTTTTTTCGTCGGCAAGCATCCGTCCGGTGGCGTGGGCGAGGAGCTTTTTGAAGTAGGCGGGATAGACGCCGAGGTTGAAGAACGCGAGTACGAGGCCGACACGGTCGGGCGGGCGAGGTACGGCAATCTCGGGATCGCGGCCGACGATGATGGTGTCGGAGTGGTGGCGGGTGTGCGACCAACGCCAGACGGTGGATTCGCGCATGACCATGAAGGAGGCGATCTCGTAGAGGAAGTTGTTCATCCAGTCGGTCTTGAAGGCGGTTCCGTGGCTGGCCTCATGCCACCGGGAATCGGAGGTGGAGCCGTAAAGCACCGCGTAGAGTGCATAGGGCAGAGCGGCCCACCACGAGCCCCACAGCACCCAGGTAGCGTAAGCGCTGCCAAGGATAAGGGCGAACCAGATGAGCGTATCGCGCAGGGCGGGGCCATCGCGGCGCTCAAGAAGCCGGCGCATGGTCTCGCGAGGAACGGGGCATTGATACCATTCAGCCTCGGCTAGCCCCCGCTCGATGGCGCGGGTGGCGCTTTCGCCGGTGAGCGAATAGTCGAGTTTTTGGGGGATGGGGAGGACGGCGGAGGGGTGGTCGTGATCGTGGCTCATGGGGAGGAGGCGTGCAGAGAGTGAGGGTTGTTTTGAGATGAAAAAAAGGCGCACCGGCCCTCTGGGGCTGGGGAGGCTGGTGGGGTGACGGGGCTGTTGTTACCGAGTTACATACCGAGGAGATCGAGGTTGCGGCGTAGGCGTGCCAGGGCCGTGCGGTAGCGATCGGGGATCAGGCCGCGACGATCCGGGCCGACGTCGAGCAACAGATTGGCTCCGCGCGAGGTGGAGGTGAGGTACATGCCGAGAAGCTCGGCGTCTGAGCGGGGCTGGTCGTGCTCGGTATAGAACCAATCGCCTCCGATAGGATCGCACACCTCGCCGGGCAGGTAGTAGTCGGCCCCGTCGATCTGCCGCCAAGGTTTGTGGCCGGTGGCGGAGTTGGGCAGGAAGCGCTCGATGGGGATGAGGTCAGTGGGCCAAGCCCGGTCGGGGGCGAACTCGGAACCGTCGCCGATGCCGTGGTTAAACATCACGAGGGCTTCGGGCTGCCGGGTGGTGATGTGGGCGTAGAGCCGGTTGCGGTAGTCGCGCGGCAGTAACATGGGTACGTCGATCCACCACTTGAAGACGGGGCCGTAGGTGTCCATCAGCTCGGTGATCTGTGCCCATTGAAAATCGAGGTAGGCCTGGGTGAGGTAGGCGGAGCTGCGATGCAGCGGCTGGACGCCGCAGTTCGGCAACGGGGCGATGCTGGGCGAGAGGGAACCGAAGCGGTTGTGATTGTCCCACGAGCAGTAGTAGAGGCAGGGCTTGACCCCACGCCGTTCGCAGGCCGCTAGGAACGCGGCAACGACATCGGTTTTGTTGCCCGAGGTGCCGACGTGGTGGTTGGTGTGGCGGGTAGGCCAAAGGCAATGGCCGGCCACATGCTTGGTGGTGAGTACCGCGTATTTCATGCCGGTGTCGCGCGCGATGCAGATCCACTGGTCCACATCCAGATCAGTGGGGTTGTAGAGGGTGGACGGTTCGTCGCCGGAGGGCAGCTCGGAGCCGGTGAACGTGCTCATGCCAAAGTGCAGGAACATGCCGAAGCGCAGTTGCTCCCACGCCTTGAGCTGGGCGAGCGAGAGGCGTTGCGCGCCAGGGCCACGCTCGGGCGAGGGTGCGGAGCGCAGTTCGACGGGGGCAGCGATATCGGGAAGTGGGGAGTCTTTGGATGAGGACATAACGGCGGTAAAAGGGACGGAGCGGAACGTTAATGATGAGGACTTGGGGCGCTAATCATCCTAGACTAGCAAGGGGCAAAGGCCTATGTCTAAGGCCGTAAAATTTGTATCCATGAGCGCATCTGGCTATTTTGACCCGTTGACCGGTCGCGGGGTTGTCCTGTCCGGGGTGAAGCCCCCGGAGGTGCATTTGCACGAATGCGGGTTTGCTCGCGTCGGGCCGGAGTGGAGCCACCGGCAGGTGCTGAGCCCGTTCTGGCGCGCTTATTATAACTTGGACGTGGGTGCCGGAGTGCGGGCTGGAGCCCAGGTTCACGAACTCGGTCCTGACCGGGTGGTGCTGGTGCCGGAGTTGCTGCCGTTCGATTGCCTGCCAGGGGAGGACATTCGGCACTTGTGGCTGCATTTTTCCTTAGAAGGCCAGGCCCCGCCGGGGAAACCGGTCAACGTACCGCTCTCCCCGCATGCATGCGAGGCCTGGCGGGAGCTAGCGGGGCAGATCGAGCGGGCCTCAGCAGGTGACGAGCATCGGCTCAGGCGAGCCTGCGCCGGGCTTTTACTAGGGGCCATTGGCCAGATGGATTTTCCGGCCGAGGCGACCTCGGCGGAGCTGCGCGCGCTGTTGCTTTGGATGGACCGCTCGTTGGGCGAAGCGCTGGGAGTCGCCTCCTTGGCACGGCGCTCAGGCAGGAGTCCTCGGGCCTTTTTAACGTGGTTCAAGGCGCAGACCGGGCTGACGCCGATGGTGTATCTAAAATCGCGACGTGTTCACGAGGCGTGCCGGCTTTTACACTTCACTCAAGACTCGATCGAGCAGATCGCGGCCGACACGGGCTTCGCGAACCGCTACCATTTTAGCAGAGAATTTCGCGCGCAAACGGGCCACGCGCCGGCCGGGTACAGGCGGCGTGCGATCTCTGCGTCCAAGCGTTAAGCGCGACGCTGGTGTCAGGCGGTACGCGCTCCTGCCAGGAGCGGGTTCATGGCCCTAATGCGAGACTTCAAAATCGTAGCGGCTACCCATGAGCGAGCGCAAAGCGTCGTGACCAGAAGCGGGCCAGAACCGTAGTAAGTGCACTAACTAATCCGTGCCGAATCGGCGTTCGTCGCGCTGAACCTGAACTCCACAGCCGGGAGGGTCATCGCGCTGCGTGGACCCTCCCGCTGTTGACCGGCATTGTTAAGAGAATTGCTGGTAGAGAGTCTCCCGAGACCATGCTAGTCGAGCGTGCAGCCCAACGGGTAGCGTTTATAACGGTGTATCCTGTGTAGTTCATGACGTCTCTGGAGTCTCGCCTACTTTCGCGCGGCTTTGAATTAGCTATTCATGTTACCCCACCCCGTTTTAGGTCTGCGGGAATCCTCTTGCGTGGTTCAGGATATCTTGACGTTCAGCCGCTCAAGTCGGCGAGTTGAGAAGTCAGGTTTGTAACAGATGTCGTCGTCGGCCAACCTTAAGTTCGGTAGTCGACGCAGCAGAGTTGAAAAAGCCAGTGAGGCCTCGAGGCGGGCGAGCGGAGCGCCGAGGCAATGATGCACTCCGTGTCCGAAAGCGAGATGCTTGTTTGGCGAGCGGCGAATATTGAATTGGTCGGGTTCTGGAAAAACCTCTGGATCACGATTAGCCGCAGCATTCATTGCCGATAACATCTGGTCTTTGCGCAATTGGCATCCCCCGAATTCCATATCTTCTTTTATGCGTCTCGGGGTGCGCGGAAAAGAGGGTTCCATGCGGAGCATTTCCTCGATGGCCCCCGGTAGCAGACTGGGATCAGCTTGCACTTGTTTCATCTGCTCGGGGTTTTGCATGAGGAGCAGGAGACCGTTGCTTAGCAAACTGGTTGTTGTCTCGTGCCCAGCAACCAGAATAAGTATAGCCATCCCGATAAGTTCCGAGCGCGAAAGCTGGTCACCCCCGTCTTCAGCTTGCAGCAGCAGGGTGATAAGGTCTTCGCGCGGCTCGATGCGACGAGCTTCGAGGATGACAAGAAAATACTCCTTCAGTTCTGCGGTCGCTTTTAAAGCATTGATACCCAGTTCATAAAGCGGCAGGCGGCGCGAACCAAGATCGGTAATAGCTTCTGACCAAACTTTTATCCGCTCTGCATCTTCGCGCGGCACACCAAATAGATCGCTAATGACAAGCACGGGGAGCGGAAATGCAAAGGCTTCAATGAAATCGAACTCCTTATGCTCTAACATCTTATCAATCAATCCGTCAGCCAGCCCGGCAGTGCGTTCGCGGAGTGCCTCTATGACCCGCGGGGTGAAGGTTTTACCCACGATTCGGCGCATGCGCGTGTGATCTGGTGGATCGGAATGAATCAGTCCTACACCGAGGTCTTCTGCGAGTTTTGTAAGGACTTGGCGTTCCTCTAGTGGCAGGGTCGCGATTTCTGCTTCCATACGCCCGGAATTCGAGAAACGCGTATGATCCCGGAGCGCATCGAGTGTGAGTGCATGGTTTGTAGTAATCCACATATTCAACTTATCGCTCCAGTAAAGTGGAGCCTCTGCGCGGAGTTCCGCAAAGTAAGGGTGTGGATTATGAAAAAAGTCCTGGGTTAGCCAACTTTTGGTGAGGTCGCTCATTGTGTTAAGTAATTATATTGGTTTGGTAGATTAAGCAGTTCGGAAGGAGCGGGATGCGTTCCTGCGAGTTGAATGGCAGATTTGTGGAGATTTGAGACGTGAATTCTTTTGGTACGGTCCAGCAAAGCTTATGCTCGTTACTGAAAGGAAAGCTGACTTGGAAACTCAAGCAGCGAGTTTTTCGGCAATGGGTTTACCAATGTAACGGCCGACGCCGGTGACGAGTGCATTGAGGTTTGTGAAGGTCGTATGGGATTTTAATTCTGAATGTAAGCCAGCTAATCGCTTAGGCTGGTTTGAGCTGAGTTTTAAATGAAAAAATGAGCGTGGGTGGTTTCTTTGCGAACGGGAGCGCTCAGTAAACGTCACGCTGGTAGCGCTTATCCTTCTTCATCTGCTTAACGTAGTCGGTCGCCTGCTCAATGGTCATACCGCCCTGCTGGGAGATCACATCGTGAAGGGCGATGTCGACGTCTTTGGCCATGCGCTTGGCATCACCGCAAACGAAGAAATAGCCACCTTTGCTGATCCACGACCAGAGCTCGGCAGCCTTTTCGCGCATCCTGTCCTGCACGTAAACCTTGAGTAACTGGTCACGCGACCAAGCAAGATCGAGGTGGGTCAACTTACCTTCGGCTAAGTATTTTTCCCACTCTTCTTGATAGAGGAAGTCGGTGTGACTCTTCTGGTCACCAAAAAACACCCAGTTACGACCCGTGGCCCCCATGGCAACGCGATCTTGAACGAACGCGCGGAAGGGCGCGATTCCAGTCCCAGGCCCCACCATGATGGCGTCCTTGGTGGTGTCCTCAGGCGGGCCGAAGTGAGAGTTGGATACAAACATCGGGGTCGGGGTTTCACTGATGCGCACGCGGTCCGCTAAGAACGTCGAACATACACCGTGACGTTCGCGGTGGTTGGTTGTGTATCGAACAATCGCAACAGTAAGGTGAATCTCGTGAGGATACATCCGGGGCGAGGACGCGATAGAATAAAGGCGCGGCATTAACTTTCGAAGGTGATCCACCAACTCCTGTGGCGTCAATTTGGTGTGGGAGAACTCAGTGAGGATATCGATATACTCGCGTTCGGCGAGGTAGGCGGTGAGGGCCTCCTTGGCCTCTGGCTTGAGCAGTGCCTCAAGCTTGGCTTTCTCTAAGGCGTCCGTGGTTTTAGCGTGAAGCGTAGTGAGGATTTTAGCGGTCGGACTGGACAAGGCCAGCCGATGCGAAAGTGCCTCAGTTAGGGTGATCGGCGCATCCAGCTTGAGCATCGCAGGCGAAACCAGTTCGTCCCCCGTTGCACATAAGATCTCGATAATGTCGTCCACTTCAACCGGGCGGTTAGATGGGAACACACCA
>CANIXX010000136.1 GCA_947471115.1 Opitutaceae bacterium
CCTCGACGCTTTCCGCCACGCCGGCGGCAAGGAGCTCAACGGCCTGATGTTCAAAGGCCCGAAGGAGACCGAGCTCTTTATCGACGATATCGTGCTCGATCCCTGCTTCCCGCTCGTACCCGCATCCACGACGCCCGAGAAAGCCGCCCCTGCCGCGACCCGTCCGCTCCGTATCATGCCGGTCGGCGATTCGATCACGGAAGGCTCCGCGCAGTTCAGCTCCTACCGGCAACCCCTCGCGCAGCTGCTCCGGGACGCCGGTCTGGCCTTCGAGTATGTCGGCCGGCGTGGCACGGGTGATGGCGACGCCCACGAAGGCTACAGCGGGAAAAACGCCGCGTTTCTCGCCCAGACTGTCCCGTCCGGCTTCGGGCCGCCGCCACCGGATATTCTCCTGCTCCACACCGGGCACAATTACGACGCCATCGACAACCCGATTCCGCAGATCCTCGCCGCCACCGAGCAACTGATCCAGGCATTCCGCAAAGCCAATCCGCGCGGGATCGTGTTACTCGCCCAGGTCATACCGAGCGCCAAGTTGCCCAAATACTCCTACCTGCCGGCTCTCAACCAAGAATTGACCGCGCTCGCTCAGCGTTTGAATTCGCCCACCCAACGCGTCGTGCTCGTCGATCAAGCCACCGGTTTCGATCCAGCGACTGACACGGTCCCCGACCTCGTGCACCCGAGCCCTGCGGGAGCCCAGAAGATCGCCCGGCGCTGGTTCCAAGCTATGCGCCCGCTGCTCGAGGCGGCGCAAGATACCGCTGTCCGACACGCCCAACCATGACCGCCGCCGCGCCTTTTTATACCGCGCCGAATCCGAATGCTTGGTCGCGCGTGATTAGTTAGGGCGTCGCTTGCTGTCCGGCATCGAACTGCACGCGTAGGTCCATGTCCACGCCGCGTCCTTCGGGGTTGAGACGCGGCGCAACCTTGATCTGGAGCATTGAACCGCTGTCCTGACCGATGCTTATGGAGCCTTCGCCACCTGGGATCAGCATGATTTTAGGCGTGTGCATGAGTTCGGTTCCCTCCGCAGCTTGCATCTTTTCCAAGCCGCTCGCGAACTCACCCTTCGACCAGACTTGGCCATGCTGGATCGTGTTGGCCGCTGAGTTCTTGAAGTCGGCCAGGCCTCCTGCGTCGGCGCCTGCATCGTTCAAAGCGAGAACCCGGCTATCGATCTCCACCACCTCTTGGCCGTTGATCGTTTTGCGGACGGGCTGTGCGAAGGAGTAAAGCCGCTTGCCGTTGGGCAAAAGGGCACCGCCGGTAACGACCACTTCGCCGGGCTGGACGGCGATAGCGCGAAGAGTAGAGCTGATGATATTGGCCTCGAGCGGGCGGCGAAGCTCGGCGAGTTTGTCCTCGGCCGCAATGGATTCTCTAGCACGGGCGTCGAGCTCTCTCTCGACTGCGGCCAGGCGGGCGCGGAGATCGGCGTTTTCCTCGGCGAGGCGGCGGGCATTGGAATCAACCACCTCGAGCGGCTTGGCGGGTGCGAGGGCGGCGGGCACTCCAAAGGTGGCGGCAGAGGGTATAGCGGAAGTGGCGGGCGGCTGATCGACGCGCGAGGCCATATAATAGACCGCCAGTCCGGAGAGTATGGCAGCGGCGAAGGCGACGGTTGCAGTGCCGGTGTGTTTGGTGAGGCTCATGGAAAGCGGGGGGCCGTTCCAGCGGGGGAGTTAATGCCAGTGCCGATTCGTTCCCTTGGGCGGGTGGACGGAAAAACCGCTAGAACTACGAACGGGGTGGGTTGATTAGAACGACAAGGCTAGGCGTCACCGCAACACTGCGGCGGGGACGGACGGCTGCGCGCGAAAACGTTTCCAGAAGTCGATGCTTGGGCGCTGGATTTCCTCGACCTGGCGATAGCCGAGGGAAAGGAAACGTGCGTTGAGATCGGGCATGTGGGCGGCACCCCAAGGGATAAAAACTTCGGCGTAGGCGGTGTGACGCGTGGTGAAATGCTCCATTAACTTATCGTTACGCCGCTTCAGTAGGCCCTCGACCAGCAGGTCCTCGACGTCGAGAGCCGTCATGCCCCCAGGCAGGGTGAATAGATTCGCAGCGGAAAAATTCTCCATCGAGCCGAGCAGGGCAACCAGCTGAGTTTGGTGCCGTGGCACCAGCTCGCCGACGTCGATATCGGCGGATTCAAAATCGACACCACGGGCGGCCCAGGAGGCGATATAGTCCGGGCGGGAAACTGGTGTCGCGAGGCTAGCAGCTTGCTCGGTAAGGCCCAGTTTTTCGGCCATTTTCCTGTAAGTTGCACCCGACGTGAACGATTTCGGAAGGATGTGTGTTTTGTCCGAAACACCTTCGTTCAAGACTAGGCGGCGGCCCTGCAGCGGCTGGGCGAAGCGTTGGTTGAGGGAGTCGTAGAAGCCGGCGTCCGCGACGTGGACGGTGGCAATGAGGTGGATGCGGTGACCTTCTTTTTCAAAAACGCGCTCAGTGAGATTTATTCCCTGCGCGTCAATCCGCATGTAACCGGAAGTGAGGCCGGAGAATGCGTGGGCGTAGCCGAAGAAAGAGGTGACGGTAAAGAAAACGCTCAGTGCCATCGCGACCGCAGTCATGGCGACAACGTGTTGCCAAAGTTTTAAGGCGCTGGTGTGCGCCGCCGAGATGCTCTTTGAAGTGAAAAAGTAGCAGCACGAAAGCAGCACCAGCGCGACGTCAAGGACGAGGTAGGCGTATTCTAAGCTCATCCAAAGCACGAGGGGCCATCCGACCGCAATGCGCAGCGTGCCCAGCACGCAGCCAGCGATGACGTAGCGTTTTGGGAAGACACGTGAGCTGCATGCGCCGATTATCCATGCACAGAGAAATAGACCCAAAACCAGCGAGCTAAAGGCACTCTGAAACAGGAAATGGCCTTCGTGTGTGAGGTCGACGGCGAGCGTCCAGCCGGAAAGGAGAACCAAGCAGGTCGCGGCCGCGAGGTTCCAAAGACGCGTCGAGTCGAACGGAGGTGCGGGCAGAGGTGGCTGGGTAGCGAGATTGGGCGGAGTCACGCGGTGCCTCCGTGTTCAAATTGTGAAGGCACCGCCTTGTTAAAAAAAATCCACGAGATGCACGACGGTGTGGGTCGCGCCGCATTACCGAACAAAACGGTAATGATCTCGTTAGCAAAGCCACCGGTGATTAATGCCGTCAGGGTTTTCATTTTTATGTTCATCATAAGGTTCAGTTTTTGGGCTATCCAATCGTGGTAAACGAGGGGGCGCGCGGGCGGGCTTGGTAGCGCAGGTTTGGCATCCAGGCGAGGTAACCTCCGGGGGCTGGGGTTGATCGAAGGTTCGCCGGCGGCCTCGGAGCGGCGGGGAAAGCAGCCCAGACGGTGTACAGTAGGATAATCAAACCAGGGGGGCTTAGGGGCATGTCAGGGACTTTCTCTTTAAGGCGGAACGCCAAACGGGCTGGCACCGCACCGGGCAACACAAATGGACAGGGCGGGGCGGCCGATCCAGTTCTGGGATATAAGGAGTTAAGCGTACTGCTAAGCGAGGGGCCGACGGCTCTTGACTGGGCCAAAACGCGGAAAATGCAACCAATAAAACAAGCGCTTGCCGCAAAGTATATAAACCCTCGTATCTGCTGGTTTTATTGAGAAGAGCCAGAGCTGTTGTCTCGGGTCCGTCAGTAAAAGATAAATCCCGCGGAGGGCGAAATCACGTGCCGGGCCACACAGAGGATCAAATAAAAAATCAACCAAAAATGAGTTATATAAAAATCAGCACCTTGGCGTCCTTGTATTAAAAAAGGGCTGAATAGCCGTCTAATGAATGTGATATCATTTCATATTCAAAGAAATACGAACGAACCGGTTTAACCACTAATGAACGCTAATAGCCGCTAATGAAAAACGTGGATTTTATTGTTTCTGAGGTTTGGCTAATCGGTTGCTGGTGCGGAGACCATGAACTGTAGGCAAGTTTTTATGCGTATGAATGAAAATGGGTACGACAGCCGACTAAGGAGTTTCGATTTTTATGCGCACGAAGAGGCGCGGCCCCGTCATTGGAATGCGAGCGACCACGGTTGCAGTGGTTTTGTCGGGATTGGGCGTCGCGGACAGTTCGGCCGGCTGCGGCACCGGCTTCTGCCACGTCATCATATCGGTGGAAGTGAGTAGACTGTACATGAGTGATCCGGGTGCGAGCAGGCGGCGGTAGGTGAACCGTAGCTCGGCCTTCCCCGTGCTGGGATCAATGACGGACTGCGCGGAGTAAGGCGGCGTGACCTCCGCCTTCTGCGGATCGAGGCCAAAGGCATATTCGAGGAGGTTACCCAGCCCGTCTTGGTCGGGGTCGCCGAGCGGGCCGTTGCCACCAGCCGAAGACGCCGGGTTGAGGCCGTTAGCGGTTTCCCACGCATCAGGCATGCCGTCTAGATCGGTGTCAGGCCGGTTCGCGGTGCCGAGCAACTGGATGTCATCGATATTCCAGCCCGACATGGGAAACGCGTAACTGCCGACCTGGTACGTCCAGCGCACGAACACCGACGCCTGCCCGTCGGCGTAGGCGGCCAGATCGATATCCTGCAGGCTCCACGCCGACTCCATGATCGTAGGATAGGAACCGTTGCGCCAGAGTGGCTGCCAGGTGGACCCGTTGGTGGACAGCTCCACGGTCGCGCTGACATAGGGTTCAGTATCACTGTTCAACCAGCGTCTAAACTGCAATTTCGTTCCTATATATCCGGTTAAATCGAAGGGTCCGGCGGTCAGTGTATAGGGTCCGCCGGGAGCGACTGAATAGTTTCCTGCGAGGTTCACGCCGAAGACATTCGCCCCGGTGTAGCCTGCGGTCGGATCAGAGCGTCCGCCGCCGCCTCCCATCCCGGTCGGTGCGCCCCAGGCCCATTCACCGGTGCGCGCCCAACCTGGATCGCTGCCCAGGTCAAAGCTGTAGGCGACCGCTTGGACATCAAAATTATTCGAGGTGCCGGTGGCGGTGCCTGCAATCGCCTGCAGGGTCCAGTTGGGGCCATGTGCGGTCGTCGACACCCCTCCGGTCCAGGCTCCGGCAGTAAACGCGCCAGTTTGGGCCGGCGAAACACTGGATGGAGTGGCCCCAATTTTGCCGGTGAGGTTGGCCACTCCCCTGTACCCGAGGGCGGGCGCTCCGTTGATATCCAGCGCCACCACACGCACGGCGAAAACATTGCCGACAAGTTGCGGCGAAGCGATTGGATCGAACTTGAAGGAGGCGGGGTCGTTGTCGGCGACCGCTACCGAGGCTTGCGCCGAGGTGAAGGTCGCCGCCGCCGCGGTGACTTGCACCGTCTGCACGCCGTCGCGATTGGCGTCATCCGGTAGAGTGACCGGAAACTTCACGGAGGTGCTTCCTGCCGGGATGACCACGGTGGTCGGGACAATTAATTTACCGGGATTTAAGCTGGTGAGCGAGACGGTGAGCGAAGTAATAAGCGTGCCGTTAACCGTGAGCGTGCCCACATCGGGCACCGTGCCGGCCCCTTCGACCAGACCCGAGGTGATGGAGAGGGCGAGGTTACGCGGTCCATTATCAGCGACCGTGAGAGAGCCTTGAGCGCCTGTCCAACCGACGACGGAGGCGGACAGCGTGGCGGTAAGGCTGCCGATGCTGGTATTTTCGGGGAAGGAAAGGGCAAACTCCACGCTGGTGGCACCGGCCGGAAGGATGGCGCTGGACTGGACCCTGGCGACATTGGTTAGGTTGGATGCCAAAGTGATCACCACCGGAACTGCGGGCGCGGCACTACAAAGTACACGTCCGGTGCCCGTGCCGCCCTCGATGGCCGTTACAGGCAATTCGAGGGAGAGCGTGGCCTGCTCATTGTCGTGGATCTTTAAGACAAGCGGGGTCGGGCTATAACCAATTGCAGACGGCATGAGCAAAATATCGCGGGTGCCGTCCAGCAGGGTGTTGTCGAGAATCGTTAGAGGAATGCTCACCGAGGTGGCGCCCGACGGCACGACCACCGCCGCCGAGCTAGGAACGAGCGAAGGCGCACTGCTGGTGAACCGAACGGTGAGCGGCGTGGCGGGCGCAGGCTGTAATCGCAGGGTGGCGCTGGTGGTACCGAGGTTCTCCACCACGGGAGCAACCGGATCGAAACTCACTTGCCGGTTCGCGGTGCCGAGCAACTGGATGTCATCGATATTCCAGCCCGACATGAGATATGCGTAACTGGCGAAGACTTGGTACGTCCAGCGCACGAACACCGACGCCTGCCCGTCGGCGTAGGCGGCCAGATCGATATCCTGCAGGCTCCACGCCGACTCCTCGATCGCGGTGGACCCGTTGCGCCAGAGTGGCCGCCAGGTGGAACCGTTGGTGGACAGCTCCACGGTCGCGCTGACATAGGGTTCAGTATCACTGTTCAACCAGCGTCTAAACTGCAATTTCGTTCCTGTATATCCGGTTAAATCGAAGGGTCCGGCGGTCAAGGTATAGGGTCCGCCGGAAGCGGCTGAATAGTTTCCTGCGAGGTTCACGCCGAAGACATTCGCCCCGGTGTAGCCGGTGGTCGGATCAGGTTTATCTCCAAAAAACGTGCCGCCCTTCCCGGTCGGTGCGCCCCAGGCCCATTCACCGGTGCGCGCCCAACCTGGATCGCTATCCAGATCGAAGCGGTAGGCGACCGCCGGAGCGGCGGCGAGAGTGAGCGTCAACGGGCGAAGGTGGACGCGCCCACTGGCCAGTTCGGTGATGCGCAGATTCCCCTGGTAAACCCCCGCTGGCAGGCTCTGCACGGCAGTCTGAACCAATGAAACCGTGATGGTCTCAGAGCCGCCCGCAGGAATCGTACCCGACGCGATGTTCACCTGCGCCCAAGTGACGTCCAAGGTGGCGGACCAAGAACGCGCGGTCGTGGATAAGCTTTTTATCGTATAGGGATTACCCTCGGTAGGCACCGTTCCGCCACTGGTCGCCGAGACCGCCCAACGGGCCGTGGGCGTGATGAGCAGGTTGTCGAGCGCGAGCAGGGCCGAGTAAACGTTCAGGCGGCCCCCAGTTACGGTTCTGCCCTCAAGGGAGGGAAGTGCGTCCACCGAGCCCATTAAAGCCATTTTAATTTCAGCGGCGGTCAGGCTGGGCCGATAAGCTTTCAGCAGCGCAGCGGCACCAGCTACATGTGGAGTGGCCATCGAGGTGCCAGTGTTGTTTCCGTAGGTCGAGGTCCGTAACGTGCTGTAAATGTCGACCCCTGGAGCGGCCAAATCGACCGAGGTTAGGCCGTAGTTGGAAAAGCTGGCGAGGTTGTCGGCGTGGTCGGTGGCACCCACGGAAATGATGTTGGCAAGCGCGAGACCTGAAGGGTAGTACGCCGAAGTATCGTTATTCGTACTTTTATTGCCGGCGGCAGCGACTAAGAGATGACCGGCCGTATTGGCGGCCGCGATGACATCGTAAAGTACCTCGGAAAAAACAGTGGTGCCCCACGAGTTGGAGGTGAGATCGAGTTTAAGGCTGTTGGCGTAAGCTATGGCTTCAACCGCGTCGGATATGGGGCCGGTACTGCTGGCGCCTATGAATTTGAGCGCGACCATACTGACCTGCCAGTTGACGCCAACCACGCCGGTGCCGTTGTTGCCGACCCCGCCAATGGTGCCGGCGCAGTGCGTGCCGTGCCCCTGGTCATCCATCGGGTCGGCGTCGTTGTTAAAGAAGTCCCAGCCCCGTACGTCATCGATGTAGCCATTCCGGTCATCATCAATGCCGTTGCCGGGGATCTCGCCTGGGTTGGTCCACATATTGGCGGCGAGGTCGGGGTGGTTGTAATCGATGCCGCTATCGATCACGCCGACCCGAACACTCCGGGATCCGGTGGTCAGGCCCCAGGCCTCCAGCGCGTCGATATCGGCATCGGCTACGCCACCCGTTTGGCCGGTGTTGTGCATCCCCCATAGTTTGGCCAAGGACGAATCGTTGGGCGTGCTGGTGGCATGAACAATAAAGTCGGGCTCGGCGATCGTGATAACCCCGGAGGCCGCCTTCAAAATGTCGATGGCTGCAGGCAACCCATCGAAATCCAGCGGGGCTGAAATCGTAATCAGATAAACTTTGGCGGCCGGTTTGACGGAACGAATGGTGCCGCCCTTTGCCGTAACCAAAGTGGCCAACGTCTGAACGTCGACCCCGGAAGCGAGTTTTACGAGCACATGATCGGCCACCATCGCCGTTTGCTCGACCAACACTTCGGCCCCCGATTTAGGATCGAGGTAAAGGGTTTCCTCCAGGCGAATCAAAGGGTACTTGAAATCCGTGCGCATCAAACGAACACGCCGCCGGTAATCGGGGTCTGCCGGAACCGGGGTGCCGACCTCGCGGAGGGTCGCGGCGGTGGCCCAACGATCTTCAAGGACTGGCGGAACCCCGTGGCGACGAACGAACGCGTTACCAAGGAAACGCGGCGGAGTCGCGGCAGAGGGTGCGGTAGCGAGGACGGCGGGAGGGGCCGCGCTCACTGGGTTGTTGGTAGGAGCCGGAGCACTGCCGGTCGGAGCAGGCAAGCTCACGCTCGGCACCGGATTCGTGGGAATAACCTCAACCACGGGTGAACGAGTCAGCCACAACCACGCAACCATCACGCAGGAAACCGTAATTAGGCTGACGATGAGTTTTTTGATCTGCTTGGGCTGATTCATGAGCGAAAAAGAAAATGGACGTCGTTAGTCGGAGCGGGCTGCGCCGATTCCGAGCTTGGAGAACAAAGCAGAAAAAGAGACCCCACCAAAAATACAAGCGCTTGCCTAATTGTTTTATGCTATCTTGTGGGCGACCGTTGGTTAGGGGCTAAAAAAAATGGTCATGCGGTCCCTCGACGTTTCCACCAAGGTGGAAACCAAACCTTCGGCAGTTGTCCTACCATTTTGCGTTCAAAGAAAAAAACGAGCCGTTGCTTACCGCCAATGAAAGCGAATTTGCACTTATAAATCAGATCATTAATAATTTATGAGTTAGCGTATATGAGTTCATGGATGGTTAAACCGGTTAGTTTGTAGTTTTTTGAGTGCGAAAGGGTATAAGTGTTTGGCCAAGTCGACTCGCGGCCAGCCTTGGCGATGGCTGCGCCACGGCCTAGAGCGATGTCCGAAGCCGCATAAAAACTGCGGCAG
>CANIXX010000137.1 GCA_947471115.1 Opitutaceae bacterium
GGGGCAGTTGATGGCCGAGAGAGGCCGGTGGCGCAGGGGCCAATCCAGGGATTATTGGGCTGGATGATGGAGCAGGAACGGTGTGCCTAAGGCGTGAAGCGCGCGATGGATGGGCGCGGGACTTGACAAAAATTTACCGCGCAAGCTACCCTGCCCCTTTCTAACAACGTTCACTTTCCAAAAGGTGGGCCCTATGGCCCGCCTTTTTTTTACTAAATACATATCCTATGAGCAGCGAAATTCTTTCAGTTCTCGAATACATGGAGAAGGAAAAGGGCATTGGCCGCGCCGACATGATCGACGCGATCGTAAATGCCATCAAAACTGCTGCGCTCAAGAGCGTTAATGCGGGTCAAGAGATCAAAATCGATATCAACCCAAAAAACGGCCAGCTCCATGCCTGGCTGCTGCTCAAGGTCGTTGATTCCGTGAGCAATCCGCGTTCCGAGATCCACATTGAGAAAGCTCAAGTGATCAAGCCCGGCACCCAATTGGGCGATATCTTGGAAAAGGAAATGGACCCCGCATCACTGGGCCGTATCGCCGCCCAAACCGCCCGCCAGGCGGTCATGCAGAAGCTGCGCCAATTTGAAAAGGACCGCGTGTATGACGATTTCAAGGACGTCATCGGCAACATCGTAACCGGCACCGTGCGCCGCAAAGAGCGCAACGATATCTACATCGATTTGGGCAAGGCCGAGGCGGTCCTGTCCGTTAAAGAACAGGTTCCCGGCGAAGAATATCAGCCCGGCGACCGCATCCGTTGCTTGTTGCTGGCCATCGAGAGCACCCCGCGCGGCCCCGAGCTCATGCTCACCCGCGCCAGCCCCAAGTTTGTTCGCCGCCTGTTCGAAGTTGAAGTTGGCGAAATCGCTGACGGTACGGTGAAGATCGAGGCGTTCGCCCGCGAGCCGGGTTACCGCACCAAGATCGCCGTGGTCAGCACCGACCCGAAAGTGGACCCGGTCGGCGCTTGCGTAGGTGCCCGTGGTGCACGCGTCAAAACCATCGTGCGCGAGCTCAACGGTGAGAAGATCGACATCATCAACTATTTCGCAGACCCGAAGCAGATGGTCATCGAGGCGCTCAAGCCAGCCATACCGCGCGAGATCGTTCTGGATGAGAAAAATCATCGCATCCTGCTGAAGGTGGCGACCGAGGACTTGGCCATCGCCATCGGGCGCAAGGGGCAAAACGCCCGCCTGACCTCGCGTCTGATCGGCTGGCGCCTCGATATCGAAGAATTCCACGCCGTCTCCACGGATCCTCGTGCCGTCGCCACCAGCACACTAGTCAAGACCTTTGACCTCGATCCGGTTCTGGCAGAGCGCCTCGTTGCCATCGGCATAAATTCGCCCGCCGCCTTCGAGGGCGTAGGTGCAGACGACTTGGTAGACGCTGGGTTCACCAGCGAAGAAGCTGCCACCATCATCAGTACTGTCGGCAGCGTACAATAAAACGCCCAGCTTAGTTTTCCTGTCCCGTCACTTTTCATCAGCCGACAATTATTTAATGAGCATCCGCATTCACGAACTCGCCAAACGACACAACATGGAGGCCAAAGACATGTTGGCCTTGCTCAAGGAGCGTGGCTTCGTGACCGCAGACACCAAGTCGGTTTCCAGCACGCTGAACAAGATCTACGAAGAGGAGATCGAAAAGGAGTTTGCTGCCAAGGCTCCGGCGGTAATCCCAGCGGCCGCCCCTGTTGTTGTTGAGGCAGTCACCGCACGCGAGCCGACGTTACACAAGGTTCCGAGCGTGAAAAGCGCGGAGGATGTCGTACGCGAAAAAGAAGTCACCAAGGCCGCACAGATGACCGCATCAGCACCTGTTGTGGCAACTTCGCCCAAACCCGCACCGGCCTTACCGACTCCGGCTGTTTCCAGTTCATCACCACGTCCGGTCTCGGTTCCACAGCCGCTGCCACCCCGCCCCATGGCCTCGCCTGCACCCGTACCACCCATTTCACGGCCAACAGTGGTTTCGGCCCCTGCTCCGCTGCGACCGCCAGTAGTCGCCCAAGCCGCACCCGCCTTTGCATCAGCCCCTCGCCCGGCACCCGTAATCCCCCCGCAGGCCCCACGTCCGGCACCGGCTTTATCCGCCCCGGTTTCAGCACCGCGCGCGCCCATGCCGCTTCCAAGTGCTCAACGTCCGGCCCCAGCCGTGGTCTCCGCCCCGGGTAACCCAGGTATGCGTGCCACCCCTCCCGCTCAAACGGTCACCATCACCACCGAGGGCGACGTTAAAGTTATCCACCTTAAGCCGCCGATCATCGTACGTGACTTCGCGACCGCGTTGAGCATGAAGCCATTCAAGCTGATCTCCGAACTCATGGAGATGGGCATCTTCTCCTCGATGAATCAGGCGATCGATGAGGCCGTAGCCGTAAAGGTCGCGGCAAAACATGGCTTCATGCTCGAGATCAAGCACCGCGGTGAAGCCGCGCAGCAGATCCAGCAAACAGCGAAGGAAAAGGCGACCCACAAGGCAAAGGCGGCCGCAGAGGCTGAGGTGCAAAACCTCGCCCCCCGCCCTCCCGTTGTTTGTATCCTTGGCCACGTTGACCACGGCAAAACCTCGTTGCTCGACGCCATCCGCAAGGCCGACGTCTGCGCAGGTGAGGCCGGTGGCATCACCCAGCATATCGGTGCCTACCAGATCGAACACGCGGGCAAAAAGATCACCTTCCTCGACACCCCAGGCCACGCCGCATTCAGTAAAATGCGCGCCCGCGGTGCCGATGTCACCGACATTGCCGTACTCGTGGTGGCAGCTGATGACGGCTTCATGCCTCAGACCGACGAGGCGCTTAAGCACGCGCAAAATGCCGGCGTAACCCTGATGGTTGCCGTCAACAAGATGGATGCTCGCGGTGCCAACATCGAGCGCGTCAAACAACAGATGCAGGAGCGCAATATTGCCCCAGAAGACTGGGGTGGAGAAACCGTCACCGTGCCCGTGTCCGCCCTCAAAGGCACCGGCATCAGCGACCTGTTGGATATGATCTTGCTCCAAGCCGACGTGCTTGAGCTCAAGGCCAATCCCAAGACTGAACCGTCGGGAATCATTATCGAGTCCCAGATCGAAGTCGGACGCGGTCCGTTGGCCACGGTCATCGTCCAACGTGGCACTCTGCGCGTCGGCGATGCCATCGTATGTGGACCGCACTGGGCGAAGGTGCGCGCCATGTTTGATGATGCAGGCAAGAACCTCAAGGAGGCCCCGCCCGCCACACCGGTGCGCGTCATCGGTTGGTCCGGAGCGCCCGACAGCGGCTCCGAGTTCCGTTCCACCAAGAACGCCCGTGAGGCTGAACAATTGGCCGAAGAAGCCGAGCACCTCATCAGAAAGACCACCGGTCAGGCCGACGCCGCGCCGAAGGAAGTCTCCGTCGAGAGCCTTTTTGCGAACATCGCCGCCACCCAGGCCAAGGTACTCAAGTTGATCATCAAGACCGATGTATTCGGTTCAACAGAGGCCGTGCGCAACGTACTCGAAAACATCAAGAGCAACAAGGTTTCGCTCGAAGTCGTGTCTGTCGAAGTCGGCCTGGTGTCCAAGACCGACGTTCTGATGGCCAGCGCCGCCGGTGCGGTCGTTGTGGGCTTTAACACCAAGCTCGAAAACGGCGTTACGGCGGTCGCTAAACACCACGGCGTGCGCATCGAAACCTACGGTATCATCTATGAGTTGGCCGACAAGGCTCGCGACATGATGGCAGACCTGCTCGACCCCGACCTCAAGGAGACCAAGACCGGCGCCGCAGAAGTGCGTGCGACGTTCCCGCTTGCCAAGGGTTTTGTGGCTGGCTGCTTGGTCACAGAAGGCAAGATCACGCGCAACGCCTCCGCTCGCCTCCGCCGCAAGAAGGAGATGATCTTCGAAGGTAAAGTCACCACCCTGAAGCGCTTCAAAGACGACGCCACCGAGGTGCGCGCCGGCATAGAATGCGGCATCAAGCTGGGTGATTTCAACGGTTATGAGCCCGGTGACGTCATCGAGTGCTACGAGATCACCAAGGTTCGCGCTTCGCTCTGATTGCCTGCTGCGACTCGTGAACACCTCTCGAGTCGCTCACTTTAAAAAATGTCCACCCGCACCCTTCGTGTTAACGAGCTGCTCCAACGTGAGCTAAGCGCCATTCTGCGCACCATCTACAAAGACGATGCGGTGGCGATCACCCTCACTGGCGTCCAAGTCTCGCCCGATTTGCACGAGGCTCGCGTGTTCGTCGCGGTCACTGGAGATGAGGAAGAGACCCAGAAATGCCTGCGCTGGCTCAAGCATAACTCCAAGGACTTCCGCTTTGAATTGGGGCGGCGCATTGTGCTCAAGAACATGCCGCACTTTACCTACGTGATGGATGTGTCGACCGATCGCGGCAATCGCATCCTCTCGGTGCTCGATGATATTGCGGCGCAGGACAAGGCCCGTAATAGCACTCAACCTCAGTAACCAGAAAAGGAGTAACGCATGAATTTAATTTATCCTGAGTTCTACGACCGTTTCGAGGCCTTCCTGCGTTCATTGGAAGATAAACGGGTGGTGGTCATTTCGCATGCTCGTCCCGACGGCGATTGTATCGGCTCGCAAGTCGCGCTTACCCGTGTGCTGCGAGCACTAGGCATAGACGCCATAAGCGCCAATCCCGACTCCACCCCGCGCCGCATTCAGTTTGCCGTAGGCGATACACCGTTGGTCCGATTCGAAGGGCTGCCTGATGGCGAACTCACCGCAATTTACGTCGATTGCGCCGATCAAAGCCGGGCCGGCATAAAGTTTAAGACGCGCTTTCCGGCCCCTTTTGCGAACATCGATCACCACCTCTCCAACGACGGGTATGCGACGCATAACTTTATCGACGTGGGATCCTCCGCGACGGCCGAAATCTTGGCCGGCCTTTTTATCGACCACCACCTCCCGATTGACGCCCAAGCAGCACAATCACTCTACGCGGGCATAGCAACCGACACGGGCCAGTTTCGCTTCAACTCGACGTCGCGGCGCACCTTCATGATCGTCGCCGAGTTGATGGCACGTGGAGCGCAACCTGCGGCCGCCGCCGCCGAACTCTATGAGCGCGAGTCTCCCGGCAAGCTCGACTTGCTCCAACGTTTTCTCGCGTCCCTGCGCTACGAATGTGACGGCCGAGTGTGTATAGGTAGTCTACCCGATGGCATTTATGCTGCCACCGGAACCAGCCAAGATGACGCCGAGGGCCTAGTCGATTATGCACGCGCCATCGAAGGAGTGGATATCGGTGTGCTCATCGAAGAGCAGTCCGGTTCCATTAAAGCCAGTCTTCGCGCCAAGGACCCCGTATATCGCATGGACATGATAGCCAAGCACTTTAACGGTGGTGGCCATGCCTGTGCAGCCGGACTTAACCAAACCAATATAGAGGTGGAGGTCTTCCGCTCCCGCCTAATCGCTGCAGTGGGCGACCAAATCGCTGCCGTTGATAGACTGAAGCAATCAACACGCTGATGCTCGCACCCACCAAAGAGTTTGATGGCGTGCTTTTGATCGACAAACCCGGCGCACACACCTCCCACGACGTGGTCGCCCGACTCCGAGGTATCCTCAAAATGAAGCGTATCGGTCATGCCGGCACACTCGATCCAATGGCCACTGGGCTTCTGGTGATGTTGGTCGGGAAAGCCACCAAGCTCTCGCAGTACCTCATGAGCGTGGAAAAGGAATACACCGGTACTATCGAACTGGGTAAAGTAACCAACACACAGGATGCCGAGGGTGAAGTGCTGAGTTCGGCCCCCGTGCCTGTCCTCACCGAAGCCGACGTGTGCAAGGCACTCGCCGGATTTCTTGGCGACCAATACCAGATCCCGCCGATGTTTTCGGCCATTAAGATCGCCGGAAAGCCCCTCTATAAAAGTGCCCGCGAAGGCGAAGAAGTTGAACGCGAACCGCGATTCATTCGGGTGATGAACTACGAGCTGACACGCTGGGAATCGCCCGAGCTCGATTTTCGCGTGCTATGCACCAAAGGAACCTACGTGCGAACGCTAGCCCACGACCTCGGTCAACGCCTGGGGTGCGGCGCCCACTTAAAAGCGTTGCGCCGGATTTCCTCGGGCACGCTCAACGTTGCGCGGGCAGTCACACTTGAGCAGCTGCAAAAAATGACGCCTACGGAAATCGACCAGGTACTTATTCCCGCTTACGAGGCCGCGCCCAGCGTGGCCTTTGGTTAACCCTGCGATCGGCCGGAACTTTCTCCGGCCATTTTCAACCCGTTGCTGCGACGTGCCCACCCGCTGCTATAACTCAATCGAAGAGGCCGCACCCGAGCTCCGTAGCGTCCCGCTGCACCTAGCAATCGGCATGTTCGACGGCGTCCATTTGGGGCACCACGCGGTCATTGAATCGGCTGTTCATTCGGCCCGCCGCTGTGGCGGTGTTGCCGCAGTGCTCACGTTCTGGCCGCACCCAAGCCGACTATTCCGCCCCGATTCACCCGTGCAGCTGATCATGTCGCCAGCCCTAAAAAACCGGCAGTTAACTCGACTCGGGGTGAACGCCGTCATCACCCAATTATTTGATCGTCAGTTTGCCAGCATCGAGGCCGAAGAGTTCCTGCCGCGCCTCAAACGGTTGTTACCCAACCTAGCGACTATCTATGTGGGCGAAAACTGGCGCTTCGGCAAAGGGAGGCTCGGCGACATCCACCTTCTGGTGAATTCAGCCCGGCAGTTGGGCATCAACGTCGTCAGCGCCCAGCGGATTAAGCAAAACGAGGAGCCGATCAGCAGCACCCGTATCCGCACCTACCTGGCGGAAGGCAAAATGGAGGAGGCTAATGCGCTACTGGGCTACAGCTACTTTGCCGAAGGTGTGGTCGCGCCCGGCAAGCAACTCGGGCGTAAACTGGGGTTTCCAACCCTCAACGTGGTGTGGGAGCCGGACCAACGGCCCCGCTTTGGTGTTTATACCGTGCGTGTGTCAGGGCCAAAAACCGAAGCCCCGCTGCCCGCCGTGGCAAACTACGGGCTTCGCCCCACGGTGGAAAACTCCATTATTCCCCGCCTTGAAATTCACCTGCTCGCCCCCTGCCCCTTTGGGGTCGGCGACGAGTTGCTCATCGAATGGCTCAGCTTCCTGCGCCCAGAACAGCGCTTCGACGGTGTTGAAGCCCTGCGCATACAAATCGCTGCGGACCGCGCTGCGGCACTGGATTGGTTTTCCCACCAACCCAATCAAAGGTCAGCGTAAACGTTCACCGCACGTGGTGCGCCGTAAAAAACTTACGGGCCACGCAGAGTAATTGGTCATCGCTCATATGATGCTCATTGACCCCGAGGGTGCCAATAATCCGGCCCGCCAGATCAGGATGATGGGATTTAGCCCACCCGACAAATTTAAGCATACAACTGCTTGTACCGGTGCCGCTTCCCAAAATCAGGATATTGGGTGCAGCCGTTAGCGCCTGGGCGACTGAGGCAAAAAACGTGTTCTGGCCGTGGGGTTCTTTGTCATGGGAAAAGTCGACTGAATCGACCGTGTGACGAAAATGAGTGGTCGTTGGCGGCGGTTGCACTTGAAGGGATTGGGTTCCTTGCTGGTCTGAATTAAAAATACGGGCGTGATGGTGGTCGATCACGAGGACCCAATGCGCCGCAGGTTCGCCCGTTTCGGGCGGAAGCTCATCGGTGTTCAGCAGAAAATCGCGCAGAGCGTTGAGTTCATGAATATCGCTGACCTCTTTGGTCAAAGGCTCGTGCAATACCAACGTTTGGCCGCGCCGGGTGCAGCGCAGGCTCCCGTTCGGCTTTTCCTCGACGTGACACAGGTCGCGTAGCATCGCAATCACCTCGCGCCACTCGATGTTATACAAGGTCGGATGTTGGAAGATGTGAGTGTAAGTCTGGAGATGACGGCATGTCAGTGAGGTAATAGTATTCATGGGGTATAAATCGGGGACATTAAGTTGATCGATTCGGGTCCTCCGCATGGGGCGAAATGCGGATGCTATAACAATGCCATCACCGGAGCGTCCGGGCCATGGGGTGAATCCCGAACTCAGGCGACTCACCGGCTACTGCGGTACGCTTTCAGCACTACAACAGGCCGAAAGTTGGTCCGTACTGAGGCTAGCCTGCGGAAAACCCTGACCGGCAACCGAGGTGGACATTCCGCAAAACGGCCACGTCGATGAATGCAGCTGAACGCTAAGTTGGCATAAATCGGCGTCCAAGTGGATTGTGATCGAAGGCGGAACCGAAAAAGCACTTCAGACCTATCTCAAACCCAAAGAAGACGATCCCAATAATTGGGATGGCGAAACCCAAGTTGAAATGCTTAACCTTCGCCCATGATTACCCCTCAATCATTACGCAGGTCGTTATTCGTGCTCGTGCTTGGAGCATTACCCGTGGCAACGCTTTCAGCTCGGGTCGGCGAAACTCAGGATGCAGTAGAGCGCCGACTACTGCAGCCCAGTCTGGGTCGGCTTTTTTTCCAGTCTAAGGAAAAAGAAACGCCGGCAATGGAACGAGCGCGGTTGAAAGAACTGAACGAACAGCCGTTCAACGAAGCACGGAAGTTTTTCCCTGCAGAAAGTAAAGTGGCGGTTTACTGGAAGTCGGCAATCGCCAAGCAACTCAGCAACGATAACGGCTGGAAGATATTCGTTTTTTATACAGCAGGACGCTCTGTTTTAGAGGGTTACAACCGCGTTGGCGAAGATCTAAGTGAATTTGAGGTACGCGCCATTCTCGCGGCTAACCAAGGGGGGTCTTCTTGGCGGAAAACCTCAGGCCCCGGCGGTGGCGTCAACGGAATTGGCTACGATTTTGAGCTCGAAGACGGTTCACTGCGCGCCAAACAAAAGGGCAACTGGTTGATGATTTTCTCGGCTCGCCTTGATGAATATGTGATTGCCCAACAAACACTCGCCAAAGAAACCGAAGCCAAGGAGGCTGCGCTAAAGAAAATTGAGCAGCAAAAAACGGCTCCTGTCAGCGTCATCGGACTCTAATACCAATTCGCATTGCAGGTGAATTGAATTGGCCGAGACGGCCAACCCTA
>CANIXX010000138.1 GCA_947471115.1 Opitutaceae bacterium
CACATCAGCCGCCACGAACACGCGCATACGCCGCTCGAAATCGAAGGGCGAATGCTCCACGGCAGTCTTCACCTGTTGCGCGCCGATACGGGCCTGAAACGGCTCGATTTTGCCGCCCATCGCCAACGTGGCGCTGGTGAACACCACGGAGGTGCCGCGGTTGATTAACTCCTCGCGGATGAACGGCGCCACATCGATGGGAGCGGTGCGCAGGGCGACGATGTTCTGGCGTTTGCCCATACGCTCGACCCAGTAGACCGTTTTGTCGGCGTCGGCCACCCCGAGGAAGGCGCGCAGGTTGGTCTGGAGGGTTTTGACCTTGCCGGCCTGTTCAAGCAGTTCGTCGCGCTCGCGGCCGTCGTCCATGTGATCAGCGCGGTTGCGCACCGACTTGTACAAGGCGAGCAGCGGCGCATCCATCCAGGCCTCGGCGAAACCCTCGGCGCGCACCCTCACAAGAGGCTGCTGGGTGAGCAGGCGTTCGTCGATGAAGGCGAAGAAATGATGCGCGGCTTCGAGCACGTCGACGACCAGTTGGCGGTCGACCGCGTCGCCATGTTTTTGCAACAAGCCGCGGCGCGTTTTCGGGTTGTAGAGGTACTTGAGCATGCGATCCACCCCGTAGCTCGAAAGTCGCAAACCGCAGTGGTCGGTGGCGACCTCGGGCACCGTGTGGGCCTCATCGAGGACGACAAAATCGTCGGGAAACAGGACGCCGCGCGTGGACTCGCCCTTGGCGGCCGCACCGCCGGCGTTGATGTGGGCGAACAGCAGCGAGTGGTTAACGATGATTAGGTGTGCCGAACGAATACGGGAGCGGGCACGTTGGTACGGGCATTTGTCGCAATCGCAGTACTTGCGCGCACAGCCGGAGGAGTCGGCGTTGATCAACTCCCAGACTTCGGGCAACGGCGCGGGGTTGAGTTCATGGCGAAGGCCCTCGGTGGTGGTCTCGGCCCAGGTCGCAATGCGCTGCAACTCCTCGTGCTCGGGCGTGGCAAAAAACTCGTTTTTGTCACGTAGGGCGGCGGCGAGGCGGGAGGTGCACAGGTAGTTGCTCTTGCCCACCAGGACGGCGGATTTGAACGCTGCGTAGGGCTTGGTTTCCTCGGTTGCAGAAAACACCCGCCGGCACAGCGGCAGGTCCTTTTGATCGAGCTGTTCCTGGAGTGCGATCGTGTGGGTGGAAACGATCATCTGCCGCGACTGGTCCATGGCGTGCACGATGCCAGGAAGGAGATAGGCAAGGGATTTACCTACGCCGGTGCCGGCTTCGAACAGGAGGGACTGGTCGGTCTTCATGGCCTGGGCGACGGCGCGGGCCATTTTCTCCTGCTGCGGGCGGTGTTCGAGCCCAAGGCTTGTTTGCAACCACCCGCCTGCGGAGAACAACTTCGCGGCGAACTCCGGCGCGCGCGAGGGGGGCGGCGGAGCAGGCAAGGCATCAGAAGTGTCATCACGGAGACCGATCATGGGCAGAGGAAGGTGCAGCAGACGCCGACCCGAGGGTGAGCGCAAGGCGGCAGGTGCGGAATGCGCAGGTTAACCGAACAGGGATCATTTGAGTTATTGGAACCGCCGAAGAACCCGAAAATATGTAAACAAACCGCTAAATTCCACCGACTTGAGGTATGAAACTTGACGAGTTTGAGGGAGAAATAACTTTTAAGGACCTACCCCTGAAATGTCGTTAGTCATACTGTGTTTATCGGCGATGTATGTCGTCTGCGTTCTTGTAATTGCCCGAGCGCTGCTGCGTGCACCCGAGGGGTTCGAAAATAAATACGGCTATCAACCCGGTCGGCAACCGGTCGATGACGAGCAGAGCCGCTGATTTTACCCTCATTTGGGCGGAAATCAGGGTCGGGATTACGTAGGGTTCATTACCTAACCGGGGTTTGGCGGAAAACGGGCCGGGTATCTAGGGGTTATCCCTCAATCGCCCCCTCTACTGAAGCCGATTTCCACTCGTAGGGTGAACTATCCAGAGGCGCGGTTGAGGACGGAAGTCGCGGACAACCAGAGGCTAAAATCCACTTTATTTTTCCGACTTTGTGCCGATACATAGGGGTACACCAACACCCCTTATCCCAATGATCACCATTATCGCCACTTTAGTCGCCTCCGCTTATGTCATCGGCCTCGTTTGCATGCTGCGTTCGATGAAGCGCAGTCCCGAGGGTTACGAGGACGAATTCGGCTTCCACGAGGTTCGCCGCCAAGCCGTGGTGATCGAGTCCTCGCACGAGTTTATTTCCGACGAGAAGATCGCTGCCTGAGTTTGAGCTTCTCCTCGGCGCGTTGGGCGTGATGATGCCCCGATGTCGTCACCGGTTCCCTCGTTAAAACTTAAAGCCAACGCCAAGTCCCGCGTCCTCTCTGGCCACCCGTGGGTGTTTGCCAATGAGGTCGAAGCCCTCCTTCCAGCTGCAAATGACGGGGGTGTCGTCGAATGTCGCGACCGCGCCGGCCGCTTCCTCGGCAGCGGCATCTATAATTCCAAGTCGCAGATCATCTGGCGCCGCTTAAGCACGCAGCGCGTGACGCTCGACGAGGCCTATCTCAGGCTCGCGCTCACGAAAGCCATTGCCCGCAGAGAAACCCCTGCCTCCAACGCCCAAGCGACTGGAGATCAGAAACATCGCCGACTTGTGTGGTCGGAATCCGACGACCTTCCCGGCGTGGTGGTCGATCAATTTGGCGACACCCTGGTTTTGCAAGTGCAGACCCTCGCCATGGACCAGCGTACGGATGTGATCGTGGAGCTGCTGGCCGAGTTGCTGGCCCCGGCCGAGATCATCGTACGCAACGACGCCCACATCCGTAAACTTGAGGGGCTTTCGCTTGGGGTGCACACCCGCAGTGGTCGCGCCTGGGAACCGCGCTGGGAGAAGATCGACGGCTTTGACTACTGGCTCGACCTGCAAAGCGGCCAAAAAACCGGCTTTTACCTGGATCAACGTGAGCAACACGCCGTCTTGGCCAAATATTGCGCCGGCAAGCGCGTGCTCGATGCGTTCTGTAATCAAGGCCCGTTCGCCCTGCATGCAGCGCGTGCCGGAGCCAAGGAGGTTCTCGGTCTCGACAGCGCGACCGACGCCATTGACCAAGCGCGCAAAAACGCCACGCGCAACGGCGTTAACGCCACCTTCGCCGTGGCCAACGTATTTGACTGGTTCAACGACCCCGCTCGCCATGGTGAACCACTCTGGGACGTGATCGTGCTCGACCCGCCTCCTTTCGCCAAATCCAAGAGCGCGCTGGAGGGTGCGTTGCGTGGCTACAAGGAGATTAATTTGCGCGCCATGCAGAGCCTGGTGCCCGGCGGCGTACTGGCAACTTACACCTGCTCGCACCACATGCAGGATGCCGAGTTGCGCAGCGTGCTGGCCGAGGCGGCGACCGACGCCAAACGTAAGGTGCGCGTAGCCGAATTCTGCCATCAACCCGCCGACCACCCGGTGCTCGTGACCATGCCCGAGAGCGAATACCTGCGCGGCTACATCGTGCGCGTCGAGTAACGGCCCGCGACGGACAAATCCCATGGCCCGAGACGGGCAAATCCCAAGGGTGCAAATCCCAACGGATCAAAGGGGGAAATCACAATGACTGACGCGGGGGACCCCAACGGGGGTAAGGACGGAATCCCGGCCTTTAAATCCTGACCTGCAGAATAACCTAAACGATTATTCTGATTTTAGGATTTAGCCGATTGGGATTTAGGGTTTCGTAGTGCGCAACATGGCTTGGTCTACCCTTCACTGGTTCAGCAACATACTCGGCAAACAGACCACCGCAGAGGTCCTGCTGCCGGAAACTGGCAAGCCCCCGTTTGCGACGTTTTACCTGCTGCACGGACTTGGGGACGACTCCAGTATGTGGATGCGCCGCTCGCGCATTGAATGGTTCGTGCGCGACCTGCCAATCATCGTCGTGATGCCGGACGGTTATCGGAGTTTTTACACCAAGCACGCCGCTGGACCGGATTACGCGCGCCACATTGGCGTGGAGTTACCCGAGTTCATTGAACGCAACTTTCAAGCGCGGGCTGAGCGTTCGGCCCGCGCCATTGGCGGCCTGTCGATGGGCGGTTACGGCGCGCTGCGAATCGGCTTGGGGTACGCCGACCGGTTTTGCTCGGTCAACAGCCATTCGGGCGCGGTGTGCTGGCAGGACTTCAGTAACCCCTCACTGGTGGCTCGCGGCCCGGCTTTTATTGCGGAACTGCGCCACATCTTTGGCGATGATCCACGTGGTTCCGACCACGACCTGCTCGTCCAAGCCCGGCGCGCGTTGGCCAACGGTAATTTGCCGGAGCTGCTGATCGACTGCGGTCGTGAGGATTTCCTGATCGAAGACAACCGCACCTTTCATTCGGACCTGACCTCCGCAGGTGTAACGCATCGTTACCAGGAATATGCGGGGGGGCACACGTGGGATTATTGGGAGACGCACATTCAGGACTCGCTGGCTTTCCACGCCCGCAATTTACAACTGCCCTCCACCGGCGCGTGAAGGTCGGCTTATTGCGCTGGGGGCCAGGAACACCCGGCGTATAACGGGCGATAAACCAGCGCTTACCGGTTAGGCACAAAAAAGCCGCCGCTTTCTTTTGAAGCGGCGGCGGGTAACCCGATCTGACTACGCCGAGGCAGGCGCAGTTACGCCGGGTTACACCAGCTTGATGAGCTCGGAGGTCGCCGGGACGTCTTTGATGATCTGGGACGGCTCGGGACCAACGCCCAGGTAGCGCAAGTTGGGCAGTTTTGCATCGGCCGGCAGCGACTCGCCATGGAAGGCCACATCGAGCAGCGCCTTGACCATCGCGGCGACGTAACGCTGGGCGTTTACCGGCAGGTCGGCGAAGTGGCGAACCAGTGAAACATCCTCAGTCCAACCGGGGTGTTTGCTATAAACCGGCTTGAGGGTTTTGCGCACCGCGTCGTTACGCGGGACGTGGTGGTAACGCTTACCGGAGGCATCCTCGTAGGCCGTGCAGATGAGCAAATCGGAGTTCCAGGCGCCTTGGTGCGTAAGGGCGTCGAGCTTGTTAATCATCACGTCCTGGAAGCCACCGTAACGCAGGGCGTCACCCTTTTCCACCGCATCGTACCAGCCGACCATACGCTGGCGGCCGGTTGAGGTGCCGAATTCGAGTTTTTTCAACAGGAAGGAGAGCGGATGAGCCTCGTCCATTTGCGTAATAAAAACGTGGGTGCCGACCTTGGTGTCGTAGGCCTTGGCAACGCCAAAGGTGTGGATTGCCTGCACCGGAATGCCCGCACTCTCGAAAAACTCGGGAGTGAAGGTGTGCGAAGCGGTCACGTTGGGCGAAAAGCCGTGGCGCTTGTCGAGCCAGTAAGCCTGGCCGAATTCACCGATGATAGTGTGGCCGGCGCGGATTTCCTTAAGGATCAACTCGCGCACCTCGCCGATGTTTTTGGCGAGGCGCTGGCCGGCCTGCCAGTAGGTTTCGGTCAGAGCAGCCAGATTGATCGAAAAGGGGCCGGTGCCGCGGAAGCCGGTGAAGTCGAACTCGGCCGGAGTGAACACGCCCAGCTCGATCGCCTCGGCGTTGGCGCGCAGTTCGGCGGCACCGAGTTTGTCAAAAAAGCCGGCAAAGGTTTCGGCGCTGACGCGGCACACGTGCTGGATGGTGGCGAGGGCGCGCTCGGAGCGTTGCGCGAGCTTTTTGGCGTAGGCCTCACGGCTGCCCAGGAAATCGGCGTAGGTGATTTGCCATTGGCCCACTTCGTCCTGGTAAGCAGGCGTGATACCGCGTCCGGTGGAGCCACGCGGTTCTTCTTGGAGGACATTGACGCGATAATCTTCCCAGGCGAGGTCGAGCAGGCGATGAGTCAGATCGGAAACCAGTGTGCGCTCGTCGATGACGAGACGGGCGAGGACGTTGTAGCCCTTTTTCTCCAGCGGCATGGCTTCCCACCACGCCTTGCGCGGATCGGCCACCACGCCTGCACCAATGGCAAGGTGGGCGAGCTCTTTTTCGACAACGCCCGAAGGCAATAAATTGAGTTTAATTCCGGCCGCTGTGTGACCGGAATTGGCGCCACCATTGACCTTGAGCACCGTGGTGACCTGAGCAGCGGTGTTGCGCAACTCGTGGACGACTTCGGGAATCAGGCGGCCTTTGCCCTCGTCACCGAGGGAGATGCCGACATCGGCGATAAGCTGGCTGGAAAAAGGAAGGAGCGACATGGCGAAAGGATGAGCAAAGCGAGTAGGCACCAACGTTCAACCCCCAACATTGCAGATCGCGCACTCTTTCGAGAACCAAGTAGACCTGACGATGAATTTCTAGAGCGCGGAATGGACGGATAAACTTCATGGGTGGCGGAGCGTAGAAGCCCACCGCCCCGATCGTTCGCGCGCAAAGTGAAAACCGCCTTCGCGTTGCCCCCTAGAGCTTTCCAGTGTGTGGCGTTGCCGTATTCCGAATCAGCCGACCCCGTTATGACCGACCTGCAAAACAAGCTCGATAAATCAGTGATTCATGAAGCTGGAGCGTGCACTCAAATTAGACCGTCCACTTTAGCTGGGGCAGTTTGTGCCGATTTATCCCTAGAACCTCCCCGCCGCTAGCCTGTCCCCTTCCCCACCATGTCCAAAGCCATCGTTTCATCCCTCTACGACTCCGACGTATTTAAGATGGCCTGCCGCCAATTCGACCTCGCGGCCGACGCCATTAATCTGCCCGAAACCATCCGGGATCGCACCAAATACCCCCGACGCTGCTTGGCCGTCGCCCTGCCGATCAAACGCGACAACGGTAGCGTCACCGTTTTCGAAGGCTACCGAGTGCAACACAACCTCACGACCGGTCCAGCCAAGGGAGGCATCCGCTTTCATCCTGACGTCACCCTGGGCGAGGTCGCCGCGCTCTCCATGTGGATGAGCTGGAAATGCTCTCTCGTGGGCCTGCCCTACGGCGGCGCCAAGGGCGGTGTAATCGTGGATCCTGCACAGCTATCCGAACTCGAGCTGGAGAGGCTTTCCCGCCGCTACATGCAGGAGATCGCCCCGTTCATCGGCCCACATGTCGACGTGCCCGCGCCTGACGTCGGCACCAACGAAAAAATCATGGGCTGGATGATGGACACGTACTCCAGCCACGTGGGCCACAACGAGCCCGCCATCGTCACCGGCAAGCCAATCGCTCTGGGTGGCTCACAAGGCCGCCGCGAAGCCACCGGCGTGGGCGTCGCCTACCTGATCAAATGCTACCTTGAGGACCTGAAAATCCCAATTGTTGGCGCCACCGTCGCCATCCAGGGTTTTGGCAACGTAGGCAGCGAAACCGCGCTCGCTCTGGCTAACTACGGAGCCAAAATCATCGCCATCTCCGACTACACAACCGGCATCTACAACGCCGCCGGCATCGACGTCAAAAAAGCGCTCACCTTCCTGCAATGCCAGAAAGTCCTGCGCGACTTCGACGGCGGCGAGCCCATCACCAACGATCAATTGCTCACACTCGATTGCACGGTGCTGGTACCGGCCGCACTCGAACGTGTCATCACTCCGGAAATCGCGCAAAAACTGCGCTGCCGCGTGCTCGCCGAGGCGGCCAACGGGCCGACCACCTTCAGCGCCGACAAAATTTTAGAGCAACGCGACGACATCGAGTTGATTCCCGACGTGTTGTGCAACTCGGGCGGCGTGATTGTCTCCTATTTCGAATGGCTGCAGAATCTCCAGAATTTTTATTGGGACCGTGCCGAAGTGTTCCAAAAACTCTTCGTTATGCTCGACCGAGCCAAAAGCTCGGTGGACTACCAAAAGCGTAAATTTAAATTCAGCCGCCGCCTAGCTGCGCTCACCCTCGGCATCCAACGCGTCGCCGATGCCAAACAAAGCCGCGGCCTGTTCCCCTGAGCGAGACTAGGCGACTGGGCATCACTGCGGTTTTGCTTCCCTTGAGCGTGCGACAACCCTTGGTTGGGGCATGGCTTGGGAAATCCAGTTCCGCAAAGGCATTCATCTGCCGCAAATCGGCTGGTCGCTCGACGCCCAATCCCGCGTAGCCCGCTCGTTTATTTCGCATGCACATTCCGACCATGTGGCGCGTCACCCGGAGGTACTTTGCACGCCCGGGACCGCGCGCTTCTTGCACGCGCGCATTCCCGGTAAACGCCTGATTCACGAAGTGCCGTTCGGCAGTCCCCACCCTCTCGAATTCGGTGTCACCGCCACCCTGTATCCTGCTGGACATATCCTCGGCTCAAGCCAGATCCTGCTCGAGTCAGCCGAGCACGGCTCCCTGCTTTACACGGGGGACTTCAAGCTGCGCGCCGGCCTTGCAGCCGAACCGTGCGCCACCCCGCGCGCCGATACGCTCATCATGGAAACCACCTTCGGGCTCCCACGCTACGTCATGCCACCGGAAACCGAAGTGATCGCGCAACTGATCGCCTTTTGCCACCAGGCCGTCGCCGACGGTGCCACGCCCGCGCTGCTCTGCTACAGCCTAGGCAAGAGCCAGGAGGTCCTGCTTGCCCTCGCCGGAGCCCAATTACCCGTGATGCTGCACGCTGAAACCCTTCGACTGACACGCGTTTACGAACAACTGGGAATGAAGTTCCCCGCGTTTCGTGAATTCGCGCAAAGCGACGTCGCGGGCCACATCGTGATTTGCCCAGCGCATTCGTCTGGTCTGCTCAGCCGAATTCCCACCGTGCGAACGGCCGTGATCACCGGCTGGGCGCTCGATCCCGGCACGATCTACCGCCACCGCTGCAGCGCAGCATTCCCTCTTTCCGACCACGCCGACTACCCCAGCCTGCTCAAATTCGTCGAACTCGTGCAACCCAAGCGCGTGCTTACCGTGCACGGCTTCGCGCAAGAATTCGCCGCTACGCTCCGGCAACGCGGAATCGACGCTCTCGCCCTGGGACAACCCAATC
>CANIXX010000139.1 GCA_947471115.1 Opitutaceae bacterium
CCATCCGTCCAGCATAGTATCTCCATCGATTCGCCCCGTCGCTCCGTCCTCACGTTTAACCGCACTCGCTCCGATGTGACGTACGAGGTGTTAGCCTCCTCCGACTTGTCCACCTGGACGGTCATCGCCGTCAACCCCGGCACCGTCGGCCAATCCGTCACGGTCACGGACAGCGTCGAACTGAAGAGCGGCGTCTCCCGTTACCTGCGCGTTCGTACCACCCTCGTGCCCTAGCGCCCCCCCACGCGTGGACTAAGGTAGAAAGGCGCGCTTTTAGTTTAACCACGTTTCGGGCTCTTTAAGCCGACTGGGCCAATTTGAGGAACCCAGCGACAACCAACACGGTGAACGCATGCCGCCGATCACGACAGCGCCAGCCGCGCCCATCGTATCTAACGGCGACCCGAGCAATCGTGCGCGCCTTCTCCGTGCCCAGATCCCTCCGGCCATGCTCCCAGTGATGCTAGTGACGAGAATCATTCAGCAATGATCCGGCCTCATCGAGCAAAGGTGATCACCTTGTTACTCCTATGCGATAACGACAAGGTGCCCTGTAGCTCGCTGGGTTAAACCGTCTGCTACGTTTGCGTGCGTGAACGGGTCGGCGGTCTCTTTTTCCCGGGCTAGATCTTTCCAGTCCCCTTCAATTACCCCCCAGACCTTCTATGCTTTTTCGCCCAAATACACCCCTGCTACTGCTGGCCATTCTTTACTTAGCGTTGGCCATTTCCACACGCGCCCAAACCTCCACCGTTTATCTCGATTCACAATACGGTTCTAAGAAAGCCTTCTCCAATGTAGCCTACACGGCGCTCGACCCGAGCCTTCTCCTCGATGTTTACATGCCCACGGGGGCGAACCACATCGCCCGCTTTCCCGCCTTCATCATCATGCACGGTCTCGGCGGTAAAAAAGAGAATGACCAAATCGTCAAACTCTGCCAAAACTGGGCTAAACGCGGTTACGTCACCGTAGCTATAAGCTATACTTTGGGGGAGGTGAACACCGCAGCCGAAGCGGTGCGGTGGATGCGCGCGAATGCCGACACCTACAAGGTCGATCCGAGTCGCATCGCTATTGGTGGCGAATCCGCCGGGGCGATGACCGCGATGATGACCGCTTTCTATGAAACAAGTGACACCGGCACTAAAGCCATCGGCCCCAATGCCCACGTATCCGTGGTGCTTGACCTGTGGGGGCCGAGCGCCGTGTTATTCGTATTCGACCTTATCCCGGACGTAGATAAAAATGATCCACCGGTCTTTATCGTGCACGGCACCGCCGATACGATTGTTATCTATCAGAATTCGGTCAATTTGGCCAATCGTCTGAAATCGGTCGGGGTGGATTATAAATTCTTTACCATTCAGGGTGCCGAACACAGCTGCTATACCAATTACTGGAACGACATGATCGATGGTAAAACGATCGACCAGCACGCCGCTGAGTTTTTCTACAAGCACCTCAATCTCGCGAGCCTCCGGGCGACGTCTGACCCGGCCGGTAGCACCAGTTGGACCTCCACCCACTTCAACACCACCTCTGCGTCCGGCAACGCCGCTTGGACGGCCGACCCCGATGCCGACGGAGCACCCAACCTGCTCGAGTACGCCTTTGGCACTATCCCCACCACGGCGAGCTCGCGCCCATCCGTCCAGCATAGTATCTCCATCGATTCGCCCCGTCGCTCTGTCCTCACGTTTAACCGTACTCGCTCAGATGTGACGTACGAGGTGTTAGCCTCCTCCGACTTGTCCACCTGGACGGTCATCGCCGTGAACCCCGGCACCGTCGGCCAATCCGTCGCGGTCACGGACAGCGTCGAACTGAAGACCGGCGTCTCCCGTTACCTGCGCGTTCGTACTACCCTCGTGCCCTAGCGACCAAGCCGAACTCCTGCACCCCAGTGAGGGAGCCCGGTCCGATCGATCTCACGGTGACGTTGGTCCGAGAAAATCACTCCAGCGACCTCTTCACGCCTTTTTACTAGCCTCGCTGCAGGGTGCATCCCGCCCGCGCAATCTCAACGCCACAGAAGATGCCATATAAATTCATCCCCACCATTGCCATGCGCGCCTGCCTAACCAGATTGGTTTGGTCCTTTCTCGTGCTGCCCTGCTTGGCCATGGCCGCTGTCGATACCGCCACCCTTGGTCCCCAAGGTATCAATACCACGTGGCTGTCTACGGGGACTGCTCCTTACTTTGCGAACGGCCTCGCTCCAGCATCAGGCTGGTTGGAGTTTTCCGGCACGAGCTGGGGCACGAGCGTTGCCACCTTTAACAACCCCCAATTCGACGCCAACGGCTACCCAAAGTACCTCAACAGTGGCATGAAGCTTCGGACGGTCATCTACGGCAACAACGCGAACTACCAAAACCGCCCGTCGACCTGGCCGGCGCGCGATGCCGATGCCAACGGCAAAATCGTGGTCACCTGGAAGGGCGAGGCCGATGTACGCCTCACTGGCGGCACCTTCATCGCGGCGGAGTCCTCCGGCGGGAGCACCGGGCTGCTCATCGATGGGCGTCGAGTTTATCTACAGACGGACGCCCACACTAACTCCAACCTGACGGTTGAGGCGATCAACTCGTCACGCCCCCTCAAGGAGCTGTACGCTTGGCTTCCCGACCCCGCTGACCCGCAAAACCGCTCCCTGGAAGGACAATTTGCCCACCCGACGGCCATGAATCGCCTGAGTACTGGGCCTTGGAGCTGGCTCCGTTTCATGGATTGGACCCACACCAACGCCAACCCAGTCCAAGACTGGAGCGACCGCCGACCACCCAAGCATGTCTTTCAGAACGGGATTCTCAACCCCCGCAGTCCGGCCCCCAATTCCAGAGACAACCGCAACACGGGCGTGGCTTACGAGCATGTCGTCGCCTATTGCAACGCCGCAAACAAGGACCTGTGGATTAACGTCCCCCACCTGGCTTCGAACGATTTCATGCTGAAGTTGGCGCAGCTGATCCTTTTCGGCAGCGATGGCACCCACCCCTATACATCTCCTCAAGCTAATCCGGTCTATCCCCCACTCAACGCCAACCTTCGCGTCTATGTGGAATATTCGAACGAGATCTGGAGCAGCGGAAGCTCTTTCGCACAGGGCGACTGGGCGAGTGCCCAAGCCACGGCGGCGGGTACGACCAAAGCAAAGTTCACCGCCCGGCTCTTCTGCAACATGTGGGCGATTTTCCAATCCGTCTTTGGGAGTTCCAGCCGGTTGATCAAAGTAGCGCCGGTCTATACCAACTCCTACGAACACACTCTGGAGCTCCTGAACGAGATCAAGACCTACGGCACCACGCTGGTCCCGGCGCAAGTGCCGGACGTTATCTCCCCCACCGTTTATTTCTCCAACAAGATTCATGATTGGGTGTTGGCCAAGGCCAAGGAGCAGGCCTCCACCCCTGATCCGTGGTTTCTCACCACCGCCCAATTTGATGCGGGCGGCGGCAACCTCCGGCTCGTCTCCGTGCCCGCCAACTCCTCCTATTGGACCGGCCCAAGCGTGCAGCGGCACCTTGCCGAAACCTTGCTGGAATGGGAACGCCTCGTGCTGTTCACTGCGTACAGAACCGGCGGATCCGATCTGAATGTCGGCGGGTTCCACTCTTGGTTACCCGACATGGCCAGCACCACCTTTCCCACTCGTATCCCCCTGATCGCGTATGAGGGCGGCCCCTCAATGTATACCGACGAGATTGACGGCAATGACAGCCGCGACGACGGCATCACAACCTTTCTGGAACTGCTCAATCGGCAGGCCGACATCGCCAAGGTGTATCGGATGCAACTGAACCATGCCCTGGCCAAGGGACTGCGCACCTACAGCGCTTACACCGACGTGAGTCAATGGGGGAAATTCGGCCAATGGGGACACCTCGAATTCGGCGCGCAGGCTATCACCGAATCCCCGAAGGCGAAATTCCTTTTCGACTGGAACACCGAGGCACTGTCATTGAGAAACATATACGATCTCGCTGGTCTCGCTCCCAGTTTCTCGACGGGCGCACAACTGACGGCCGCCTCCTGGGGCAAGCCGTATTCCACCTCGATTGTCACCGCCGGAGGCGATAAGACCAGCACGCTGGTAACCCTGGGCCAATCGCTCAGCGACGGCCTGTCCGTTTCGGTGGTCGGCAATACGGCATCGCTCACGGGCACCCCGACCAAATTGACGGACAGCTTTCTCTTCCTGCGCGTCAACGATGGTGATGGTGACAGCGCGTGGCGCACCTTCCGGATCAAGACAGTCGGAGGCCCCCGTGTGATTGCTGAGAGCAATTTCGAGGGCACCACCCCAGCCAAAACCAGACCGTGGACCAAGACTTATGCTCTGGAACCAGGCTGGACTTACTCCGGCTGGACGAAGGGTGCCGGCATCACCGCCAATCCCACCGGCAACGATGCGCTCGTGTATTATCAAAGAATGCCAAAGCTAGAGGCTGATTCCACGCTCAATCTAGCCATCACCAATAATCAATACTGGTCGCTTTCACTGACGCCTCCGACCGGCGGCTTTGACCTGCGAAACACCGAAGTTCGCTTCAGTATTCTACGCCTAGATTATAACGCGCCGCGCCAATTCGCTGTCTTCACCAACATCGGCGGCTGGACCAGCACAAGCGCCGTGTTCACCACCCCCCGCTTCACGTCCGAGCTTGAGGAAGACTTTTCGTTCACCCTACCCGACGTTTCCGCGTACGGGAATGTGACCGGCCCGCTCGAATTCCGGATCTACGGCTTCAACGGGGCCTGGTACACAGCCCCGACCTCGATTACCGCTTTTAAACTGATCCGTCCCGCCAAGAGCTACGATCGCTGGGTGGAGGCCCGCTTCACCCCTGCCCAGCAGGTAACCCCCCGCCAGAGCCTGCCAGGCGAAGATCCTGATCGGGATGGAATGACCAACCTGTTGGAATACGCCCTCGGGACTGATCCAACTTGGGGGACCGGGGCAGCCATCGACTTTTCTAGCGGCACAATCACCCGACTCGGCCTCCCATACATCGAGGTCGGCAACCTCTTGCCCGATGGCCGCCACGCCCTCCAAGCTTTGTATCCTCGGCGCAAGGACCCGGCGAGCGCCGGGCTCACTTATTTCACCGAGTTCAGCTCTGATCTTTCTACTTGGGAAACAGTTGAGACCTCATCCCTTGTGGTCGCCTCCGACGCCGACCACGAGGCGATCCAGGCCTCGTTTCCCGATCTTCTCGGCAATGGCGCGAAACCCCGGTTTTTCCGGCTGCGCGTCATTCAAAACCCATGACCTCGCCACATTTCTCTACCATGAACCTAAAGTTGTTGCCCCTCCTCCTCGCCGCTCTCGTTCCGAGCGCGTATGGCGAGCTCGCCGTCCATTCGCTCTTCACCCACGGTGTGGTGTTACAGCGTTCCCAAGCCGTCCCGGTCTGGGGAACCGCCTCTCCGGGGGCCAAGATCGACGTCGCATTCGCCGGCCAGCAGATCAGCATCACTGCGGACGCCTCCGGCCACTGGCGCGGACGCCTCAATCCGCTCGAGGCGTCCGCTACGCCTCGCCAGCTGGTAGTCACAGGGGACCACGGCACCCTCACCGTGGAGAATGTCCTGGTGGGCGATGTTTGGCTGGTTTCAGGGCAGTCCAACATGGATCTGCCGTTGCGTTCGACCCAAGTACAGCCGGAGATGACAGCGGAGCTGGACGACCCGCTGATTCGCTTTTTCAAGGTCGCTAGAGGCACCGCCGGCGAGCCGCAATCTTCGGTTAAAGGTAAGTGGACCCCAGTATCGGCAAGCTCCTCTCGGGAGCTGTCCGCCGTCGGTTACTTTTTCGCCCAGGAGCTCCGCAAAACCCATAAAGTTCCGGTGGCCATCATCCATAGCGCCTGGGGCGGCACGCGCATCAAGGTATGGACGCCCCTCTCGGCCTATGAGGCCGCACCCCCGCTGCAGAAACTGCTCGACGAATGGAAGGTCGGCCAACGGAAAAGCCTCGCCGCCCGCAGTCACCCCGAACTGCTAGCCGCGTATTACCAAGACTACCAAGATTGGGAAAAGAACGTCGAGGAACCGCACAACCGGGCGCACAAAGCCTGGCAGGCGGCGGCCACGCAGGCCAAGGCCGAGGGCCAGTCCGTCCCGCCGGCCCCTGTGTTGTCTCGGCCCAAGCCGCAAAATCCCGACCCGTTTGCCGGTCCCACGCCGGGCACCTACGAACGTCCTCTCATAGCCTCGCTGGCATATAATGCGATGATCGCCCCCTTGGTGCCTTTCGCCCTACAAGGCGTGGTCTGGTATCAAGGCGAACACGACGCCTCCAACGGCTTGGCGTACCGCGATTATCTGTCCCGCCTTATCCAAGGATGGCGCGGCAGCTGGGAACAGAACAACTTGCCCTTCCTGGTCGTCCAGCTCCCGGGTTACGGCAAGAACGCCGAACCGGTCGCGACTCAGCCCAACAACATCGCCTGGCTGCGCGAGGCGCAGGCATTAGCCGCCCGAACCCTGCCGCAGGTCGGACTGGTGGTGACCTCAGATATCGGCGATCCGAATGATGTTCACCCCGCCAACAAGTCACACGTCGGCGTCCGCCTCGCGCTGGCGGCGCGTGAATTGGTCCATCGCGAACCCGGCTTGGTCGGCCTGAGCCCGCGTTATGACCGCAACGAGATCAACGGCCCCTCAGTCAAGGTGTCGTTTGTCGGCGCGGGATCAGGCCTAGAGCCGAATGTCGCTCCCTGGGTCGCGCCAAAAGGCGTGGCCCTGCCCACGGACAAGGTGATCGGCTTCTTCCTAGCCGGCGCGGATAAAAAGTGGGCCCCGGCGGAGGCACGGATTGTCGGCAGCGACGTCGTTCTAACGTCTGCGTCGGTCAGCGCGCCGGTTGCCGTGCGCTATGCGTGGGCCTCGACCCCGCAGGCCAATCTTTACAACCGGGAGGGGCTGCCCGTAACCCCCTTCCGGACGGACGACTGGGACACCGCTTCGCCCCGCGCCGCAGGTTCCAAAGCGGCCGAGCCCGACTCCCCCTAAAAGCTGTCGCCTTGACCTCCGTGCATTCGTGGCAGCCAGGGTTCAGACTCCTTTTTGCCCAAAATCGAATTTTGGCCCTGACAGAAAAAAACTGAGCCTACGTTACACCCCAACGCTCAACAAATGTAGTTTATTAAAAGTAATACATGTCCTCTTCGCCTACCCCATCCTGCTCCCCCAGTCGTAAGAGTTTGTATGACCGCCTGACCGCCAGTGTGCCGTTGCTAGTCACGGTCATTGTTCACGTCGTGCTGGTTGCCGTTGCCGGGTATTTTTTCGTGAGCGAGCAAATCCTAGGGAAAAAGAAAAGTTTCGAGGCTGCGAATACCTCCGAAAACGTGGTGCAAAAAAAGGTCGAGCACCGCCTGCAAATGGCCCGCAAGGGCGGCGGTTCGGCCAGTTCTTCACCGGTTTCGGCCAATCGTATTTTCTCCACAGCGGAGAATGCGCTGCAGATGCCGACCATGCCCGACCTGCCCTCCGTCGGTGCAAGTACACTGGCGGGCACGGGCTTCGGTGCAGGTGCCGGCGGAGTAGGAACGGGCACCGGTTATAATACCGGACTGGGCAGCGGTTCCAGCTTGGGCTCCGGCTTCATGAGCATGAGCTTTTTGGGAACCACCACTCAGCGCGCCTCGAAGATTGTTTTTGTGGTTGATGTGGGCGCGGTGCTTTTAGACATCAGAAAGGGCGGTTTTGAGGCGTTTAGCATCATTCGCGAGGAGATGATGAAGCTCGTCAGCCGCCTGCCCCCCAGCGCGGAGTTCGGTGTCGTCGTCTATGAGTCGAATGCGTCGGATCGCAGCGTAAACACCCGAGTGAATCCATTCGCGGTGAATTTGTTGCCGGCAACCAGCGCCAATAAAACGCGATTCTTAGATTGGATGAAGCTGATCAATCTCACCCCTGAAAAAGTGGGATTCAAATCTATCGCAGTAAGAACGCCGTGGCGCGTCAAGGCGCTGCCAAACGCAGGTCTCGACGAAGACTTACTCCCTCCTACTTGGGTGCACGCCGTGCGTTGCGCACTCGAAATGGGGCCGGATACAATCTATTTGGTTGCTGGCAGTGCAGGGCAGCCAGTCCGAATGCTGAATGACCAGGAACTCGCCAAGAAAACCAAGCTAAACGAGGAAATGAAAGCCAATCTCGAGCGGAGTGGATTGAACATGGAAAGCGTTGAGGCCGCTCGTAAGGCATTTGAGAAGAAAGCTATGGCGCAGTTAGACGCGATTAACGCCAAACTCAAAGCGAAGGGGCAGTCGCCCTTCGTAATAGTCAACTGGAAGCGGATTTTCCAACCCGACTTTCAAGCAGAACTGAAAAAGAAAGGTTTTAGTATCCCGCTCGATACCAAGGGCTGGTCGGACAAAGATGGCAAACCGTTGTGGTCGATCGGATTCCACCCTCACGATACAACCGAGTACTCCGAGGTGCTGACCGAGATTTCAAAGTTGCAGCGTGCCTTGCTGAGGGAGCGAGCGGCGTTGAATATTTTCCTCTTGGTCGGCCCCACAGAGGCGAAGACGGATGCGATGGACAAGGAAAACTTGAGCAAGGCGAGCAGCCGTAACGGCGGTAAATTTCAGCTCCTGACCACCAAGCGGCTCAAGGAAATGGTCGCTCGGGATGAGGCGGCGAACTAGGGCCGAAGTGACGTCACCGACCACCGGAAAGCTCCCGATCGCCCGACTTCCTTTGGCGTTTCAGGAGCTAATATACATTACGATTTCCCTCGGCTGAATCTGGGGCGTATGGCACTTCGAACCGCAGGTAAAATCAAACAAG
>CANIXX010000140.1 GCA_947471115.1 Opitutaceae bacterium
CCGTATCGTCAAACCCACGCGCCAACATCAGATCGGGGTCTCCATCATTATCGAAATCCCCCCAAGCGATTCCCCGGCTACCGCTTTCGGTGACAATTAAACTGGCCGTGGTGACATCGGTAAACGTGCCGTCGGCTTCCTGCCGTAGCAGGGTATCACGGAAAGCATCTGTTCCGACTGAACCCATACCGGTCACCATAATATCCGTGCGACCATCCAAATTATAATCCATCAGACTGAGAATACTGCCCTTCTGCAACGCCTCGAAAACCGGGGCTGCTCCCGTCGCCGCCACTAAATTCAGCCCAGCCTGGTTGCGATAGATAATGTTGGAGGACTCATAGTTCTTCTGAAACAAATCGAGGTAGCCGTCTTTGTCATAATCAAACCAAGCCGCCGAGCGCCCGCGCCCCGGAACATTAAAGGCAGAAAGCGGTGGCAGACCGTAAGTAAACGTTCCGGTGGCGTTGCCGAAATAGACCAAATCCGTCTTGGTGGCGGCACCCATTTTGGCCCCTTCGGTGATGTGCAGGTCGATACGGCCGTCATTGTTAATATCCACCAACTCAAACCCATGCCAATCGAGGGTGTCGCCTTCCGGGGTGATTACCCCGATATCTGTAACTTTTTTCAGGGTAAAGAAACCCTTGCCGTCATTGATCCAAAAACGCGGTGCCGCAGTGTGATTAGGCACCACAATGTCCAACTTGCCGTCGCCAGTGATGTCACCCCAGAGCGGGCTGCCCCAAGACTGATCCGCATAGGTGTCGATCCCCACGGCGGCCGTTACATCAGTAAAGCTCGTTGCCGCGTAAGCACTTGCCGACCATGCGGACGCAGCGAGAACGAGCGCGGCAGGGAAATGCTTGGATAGTAACATGGTGATTGGGTGAGCGTTTAAAAAAATCGTTAATTCCTGCAGTGGTAAAAAACCTATGATGAAATGCAATTTTAAAACCCTTCTTATTAACCCAGCTTCTATTCCGCCTGTTGTGCCGCTGAGTGGACCCGTCCGGTAACTGTGTTGTTTTTTGTCGGCCCGAAGTTCACCACGGCCTGCAGGGAATTGCTTTTCAGTCTTAGCGCCCCCCTAGCGCCTTAGCGTTAAAATGCGGAGGGGTGCGCCACTAAATATTACTGCTGCCTACTCTGTATTTGTGCCGTCGAATGCCGAGTGAGGGGGGGCATACACGGGATGCGCTCCTGCCCGCCCGTCACTTTGATGACATCGGCCGGCTGGCGCTGGTTTTCTCCAATTCTCCGCCTGCGTTCAATCGGGCTGCCCAAGCTTCAAAAACCGGCTTGAGATCCGACGACCGCACGTCCGCTGAATAAAGTTCGAAATACCTGGCGCCAAACTCCTTATACGCAGCTGCAAACGCCTTGTCCGGATTGCCTGAGGCTACCCGCTCTGGGCTCGTAAACGGCCGCTTCCATGACGTGAGTGACTGCAACATAACAACATTGGGGGCTTTGACGCGGGCCAAAAACGCCCCCAGCGTGCTCTTGTTCGGGCCGTCGTCGCTCCAGAGTTCTTGAAACAGCCCTAGGCCCGCTTGATCTGGCCCCATAAACGTGCGCTCCAAGCGCACAAAAACAGCCTCATCGAGCGAGGGACGCCGATTATCATCCTCCATCCGGAAAAAACCGGTAAACCCGTAGTCAGCCGGAAACGCCTCGCGGCTCGACCGCACGCTCGCTTCAACCGCATCCAAAAACAGCTCGCGGCGGTAAGCGGGGTGCGAGACGAGGTCGCGCCTGATATCCCGGATGCACTGCAATCCAACCACGGGCGCATCCATTGCCGTAAGTGTAGGGTGGTCACGCAGGGCAACTTCCTTGTTGGCCACGGAATCCCAAACCTGCAGCTGTGCAAGCGCGCCCAACAGGGCCTTCCAACGCGCCTGCGCCTGCGGATCCCATGGCAAGGGCGCCATGCCCCCGCGAACTTTGAAGGTACCTTCCGCCCCCGCCAACACGTAGTCCGGCACCATGGACGCAAAGATTTCCAACGTCAGCTTAAGTTTGCGTTTCTGTAACTCGCTAACCGTGCTCTTGATGAGCGCGAAGTTATATTCGCCCTTGGTCGGTTCCAGATCTTTCCAAGCGATACGCAGCGCATACCCGCTCAGGAAGGAGGGTAACACCATTTTTTCCACCGGCACATGGCGGTCGCTGAGTAAGTAAAGTCCGCGGGGTGGAGGCGGCACAGCCTGGGCCAGCGGCACACCCGCCAGCCAGACGCCCAAAATCAGAACCCGTAAACAGCCCAATGCTTTCATACTTTAAAGTTATTGCGGTGGATTTGGTTGGGAACACCCAAGGCAGGGCACCCGTCGACCTAAAAGGATTCCGACTCCGCTGGAGTCAATGCCCAACCAACCAAGCAAGCAGCAGCTCCGGCCCTCGGCTTGAATCCAGAACACCCCTCCATCGCCCCACCGCCACCGATTCACTCAGTATCGCTTTTAAAGTCGACATCACCCTTTGGCCGTAAAACGTGCCGCCTGATGCAACTCATTATTCTATGTGGTGGTTTGGGTACTCGCTTGCGCTCTGTGGTAGCCGATCGCCCCAAGAGTCTGGCCGAGGTCGCCGGCAAGCCCTTCCTTGAGCACATCATGGAATACTATCGCCGCCAAGGCGTTACCCACTTCGTTCTGGCCACCGGCTACCTCTCTGAACAGATCGAGGCGTGTTTCCCCCTAGGCCGCTTCAAGGACGCTTCGGTCTCCTTTTCCGTTGAGCCGGAGCCGATGGGCACAGGTGGCGCGCTTAAGGGTGCAGAAGCGTTGCTCGCCGACGATTTTTTTGTGGTCAATGGAGACACTTGGATGGAGTGCTCACTCAATGCCCTTCGCACCCATGGCCTTAAACATAACTTTACCTCGGTTCTGGCCCTGCGCCAGGTCCCTGATGCCTCACGTTACGGTGCAGTGCGCACCGATTCAGGCGATGTGATCCGCCAGTTTGTCGAAAAAAGTGCATCCACCGATGCCGGCCTGATCAATGCAGGCGTGTATTGGCTGCGCAAATCCATCCTCGATCTCATTCCCGAGGGAAAAGTCTCCCTCGAATCCCAGGTTTTCACCGCCCTGCTCGATGGTCGCCTGGGTGCCCAAACTTTTGACGGCCGCTTCATCGATATCGGCATACCGGCGGACTTCGCGCGGGCCCAGAACCTGCTGGCGGATCTCGCCGGCTAATCCGCGCGACTCCTCCACGTTCATCCTATGTCCACCATTCATTTTATCGGTATCGGCGCCCCAAAATGCGGGACAACCTGGCTTTCCGCTCAACTCGAGGCGCATCCGCAAATCGGGTTCGCCCCGGCCAAGGAGGTTTATTACTTTGCCGACACCATCGCCCGGCGCATGGCGGGCAAAGAATTAAACTGCTTCGAACGCGGCGCCAGTTGGTACCACGCACAGTTCCCCGCGCCCAGCGACCCCAGCATGCGCCGAGGCGAGTTTTGCCCGTCCTACCTGTATTCACCGGAGGCGGCCACGCGGATGTCCGTCTACCGTAAGGACCTAAAAATCCTAGTCTGCCTGCGCCCGCCGGTGGACATGATCTACTCGTGGTATTGGTACAATCGCAACAGCGTGGTCGCCCAACTGCCGCCCACCTTTGGCGCAGCGATGGAAAACCCCTTGGTGCGCGACCTCGGCTGCTATGCCCAACACCTCAAACCGTTTCTGGCCCAATTCCCCCCCGAAAACATTCTGGTAATCGACTTCGCCGCGATTCGGCGTTCACCCGATCTTGTCCGCCAAAGCACTTATGAGTTTCTCGGGGTAACTCCTGATTTCGTCCCAGTACTAGAGATGGAAGGCCAAAACGCCGCCCGTCGGCCCCGGTTCGGCTGGCTGCAGGCCGCAGCTCAGCGGCTTCATGCCGGTCTCTCACGGATGCCCGGCACCGCGCAACTGCTCAAATCGCCCGCTGTGGCCGAAAGCCTTCAACGCGTCTATCACCGCTTCAACTCCCGCGCCCAAAAATACGCGCCTCTCACCGCCGCCGAAAAAAGCCACTGGGAGCAGTATTATGCCGCCGACCAGAGTGAACTGGCCGGCCTGCTGAAGAATCTCCGCGTGATTAACTAACCCCCGCCGCCGGAACTCACGTAAGCGCGGCGGCCTCCCCTGCCCTTTGCCTCGGTGATGGTGCTCAGGTTCGATTCATTGCGCTCAGCGCTTCTTGTTGAGCGCGGCGGCGAACCAGTCGTTGGTGATCGACTGCGCGGGTTTCGCCACCGGCGCAGCAGCCGGGGCCGGGCGGGCTTGGCCGGGACTGGTGCGCGGGCCGGCTTGGCCCGTCTTTGCCCCCAATTGCGGCGCGCTGCGCATCGACAACGCAATGCGCCCGCGCGCCAAGTCGACTTCCGTCACCGTCACACTGACCTTCTGACCTGGCTTCACCACCGCTGCCGGGTCTTTCACAAACCCGTCAGCCAACTGGCTCACATGCACCAGTCCATCTTGGTGCACCCCGATGTCCACAAACGCACCGAACGCCGTCACGTTGGTCACCAGTCCGGGCAACTTCATGCCGGGCTTTAAATCTTCGGGTTTGTTCACGCCTTCCTGGAAACTGAAGGCTTCAAACTTTTCGCGCGGGTCACGGCCGGGTTTGGCCAACTCGGCAAGGATGTCCGTGAGCGTCGGCAAACCGACCGCCTCAGTGACGTAGGCAGCGAGATTGATCTTTTTGCGCAGCTTTTCGTCGCGCAACAAGTCGGCGACGGTGCAGCCGAGGTCGGCGGCCATTTTCTCCACCAGCGCATAACGCTCGGGGTGCACCGCCGAGGCGTCGAGCGGGTGCGCGGCATCACGGATGCGCAGGAAGCCGGCGGCTTGCTCGAAGGCCTTGGGGCCGAGGCCCGTCACGTCCAAGAGGTCGGCGCGGGTTTTGAAGGCGCCCTTGTCGTTGCGGCGGGCGACGATGGCGGCGGCGCTGCGGCTGTTGAGACCGGAGACCTGCGCGAGCAACTGCTTGGAGGCGGTGTTGAGCTCCACGCCGACGCCGTTCACGCAGGAAATCACGGTGTCGTCGAGGCAGCGCTTGAGGGCGTTCTGGTCGACGTCGTGCTGGTATTGGCCGACGCCAATGCTCTTCGGGTCGAGCTTCACCAGCTCGGCGAGCGGATCCATCAGGCGGCGGCCAATCGACACGGCTCCACGCACCGTCAGGTCGTGATCAGGGAACTCTTCGCGGGCAACCTCGCTGGCCGAGTAGATGGATGCGCCCGACTCGTTGACCATGACCACGGTGATCGAGGCCGGGAGTTTCAGCCCGCGCACGAAGGCCTCGGTCTCGCGGCCGGCGGTGCCGTTACCGATGGCGATGGCCTCGATTTTAAAAAACTCGATGAAGCCTTTGATTTTTTCCGCGGCCTCGACCTCGTGGCGGTCGGGGTAAATCACGTCGTTGTGCAACAGTTTGCCCTGACGATCGAGGATCACGGTTTTGCAACCGGTGCGGAAGCCCGGGTCGAGGGCGAGCACGGCGCGTTGACCGAGCGGGGCGGCCAAGAGCAGTTCGCGGGCGTTGTCGGCGAACACCTTGATGGCGTCGGCGTCGGCCTTCTTTTTGGAATCGAGGCGGAACTCGGTTTCCATGGCCGGGGCGAGCAGGCGCTTGAGGGTGTCGGCGAGCAGCAGGCGTAGTTGCGCGGCGGCGACAGGCGAGGTGGCTTTGATGAAAAGCCGCTCCAGTTCGGCGAGGCAGAGCAGCTCGTCGACCGTGATGCGCATCATCAAAAACAGCTCCTTTTCGCCACGGCGCATGGCGAGCAGGCGGTGCGAGGGGCACTTGGCGAGCGGCTCCGACCACTCAAAGTAGTCCTTAAACTTGGCGCCCTCGGCCTCCTTGCCCCCGATCACCTTGGAGGTGATGACGGCGGACTCGCGGTAAATGGAGCGGAGTTTTTCACGCGCGGAAGCATCGTCGCTGACGCGCTCGGCGAGGATGTCGCGGGCGCCGGCAAACGCCTCCTCGGGCGTTGCGATTTTTTGCACCGGAGTGGGCGGGGATTTACCGTCGTCGGGCTGGTACTCGCGGCCGACGTAGGACTGGGCAGCGGCGGCGAGGTCCGTGGCGGGATCCTGGGCCCAGATGAGTTCGGCGAGGGGCTCCAGGCCCTTTTCCTTGGCGATGGTGGCGCGGGTGCGCTTCTTGGGGCGGAACGGCAGGTAGATGTCTTCGAGCCGCGTGAGGGTTTCGGCCAACGCGATCTGGTTATCGAGGGCCGGGGTAAGCAGACCGCGCTCCTTGAGCGAGGCGAGGATGACAGCGCGGCGCTCGTCGAGCTGGGCGAGTTGCTCCAAGCGGTCGCGGATGGTGGTAATTTGAACCTCGTCGAGTTCGCCGGTGGCCTCCTTGCGGTAACGGGCGATGAACGGGACGGTGGCGCCCTCCTTGAGGAGCTGCGCGGTCGTGGCAACCTGGTGGACTTTGACCGAAGGCCCCAGCTCTTTGACGATGAGGAGGACGTGGTCGGCGTTGGGGAGCGAGGCGGGGAGGGCGGTGGGTTCAGCCATGTTAAAGAAAGAGTTGAGTGCAACGCCTCGCAGTGCGCGGGCAAGGGCAAAAGCCCCCTCACCCCACGCCTCCGGTGAAATCCACGATTGCCGAGTGCGAACGCGTTTCCCATACCCATAAAATCATGACGTTTAAGTTCACCCAGAAGGCCCGTTTTTTCCGTTTCCTGCTGGTAGGAATCCTTAATTCAGCCGTGGGCTACGGCCTGTTCGCCCTGTTTATTTATCTGGGGCTGCACTACTCGCTCGCCAACTTGGTGGCGACCGTCCTGGCCGTTTGCTTCAACTTCATCTCCACGGGAAAACTGGTATTTAAACAAACCGGCGGCGGCACAGCGACCGCAGTACGCTTTGCCCTGGTTTACGCCGTTCTTTACGGCGTCAACGTGCTGCTCCTCTTTATCGTATTAAAAACCGGCATCACCGAGTACCTCGCCGGACTTTTATTAATTCCGGTGTCCGCCGTACTCGCTTATATACTTCACTCCCAGTTCACCTTTCGCAGCCCGAAGCATCTGTCGCCCGCGCTGAGCAACACGGCGACATGACCGCGAGTCCAGGCCTTTTTAATATAGCCGTCCACGTCACCGCCTATCGGGATGCCGCTGCGTTGGCGCGGGTGCTCAACGCGATCCAAGTGCAAACGTGCGCACCGGCGCTCATCAGGCTGGTGGATAATTCGCCCGCGCCGCTCGCGCTGCCATTGCCGCCAGCGCACGCCCCAGCCCGCATCCTTTATCAACACCTGCCCGCCAACGAAGGCACCGCTGGCGCGATCAACCGCTCGATTACCTGGGGCACTGAATCCGGATTGGATTACCTGTGGATTCTCGACCAGGACAGCGAACCCGGCCCGGAGCTTCTGGCCGGCTTAGTCAAGGCCCACCAGGACCTCCTAAAAACCACACGAATTCCCGTCGGCCTCGTCGCGCCGTTGACCCGCAACCGCGACGACGGCCAGCCCAACGCGCCGCTGCGCTTTGACCGCTTCCGTAGTCGCCCCGTTTTCTATATAACGGATCCTGTAGAATGCGATTTCCTGCCGGCCTCCGGCATGTTGCTACACCTGCCCTCGTTGCTTCAGCTCAAGCTTCCTAATAGCGCCTATTTTTTGGACCTATATGATTTCGCCCTCGGTCTGGCGATCAAGGCGGCCGGGGCCGGCGTCTGGGTGGTGCCCGCGCTGGAGCTTTCCCATCAAGTCGGAAGCAAAGTGGCGTTTATAAAAAACGAAAAGACGCACTTGTTTGCCGACATGCCGGAGTCGAGGGTGCGCCTGCTTCACCGCAACAGCACTTATTTATACACACGCTCAGCGCACGGTTTTGATAAACTTCTAGCGGCGGGCTGGCAGGGCCGACGTGCGGGGCTCCAGGCGTGGCGATTTATATATTACGGTTTTGATCAGCGTTGGAGCAAAGCTGCGGCCGCTTTGTCCGGCTGGGCGCTTGGTCTTTTCGGGCTCGCCCCACCGCCAAGAAATCCCGCAAACGTGAAATAGCACCCATGAATCCCACCGAGCTCACGCTGCTGGCCGCCTCGGTCGTAGAAGCCGCGCAAAAGTCCCTGCCTCCGCAATTGCGCCCCCTCGCCGCCACCGTGCCGGTGCATTTCGAGCGGGGCCCCGATGCCGAACTTATCGCCGCCGGTTTCGAGCCCGACATTCTCGGGCTATTCACGGGATCAGCGCTCGGCGCCGACCTGAACGAGGGCCAGCCCATGCCGGCAGAAATCGTGCTATTCTTGGACAACCTGTGGGAGTTCGCCGAGGCTGACCGCGAGATTTTTGGCGACGAGGTTCGCATCACCTATTTGCACGAACTCGGCCATTACTTGGGTTGGGACGAGGAGGATCTAGCGGCCCGCGAGCTTGACTGACCTTGACAAATGTCACGTCCCCGACTCCCCCTTTAATGGTGTGCCGCAACCGGCATGATTCTTATCTCCACCGCCTTTCGCTATGAAAAAACTGCTATCGCTCTTTATCGCTCTGGTACTCGCCGCCTCCCTACGTGCCGATTCCGCCCAAGATCGCGAGCGTTTCGTCAAACGCATGGAAACCTGCGAGGCCATCCTGCGCGAGTTTCAGGCTGACCCAGCACGAGCCATCCCAGCTGAGGTCTTGCACCGCGCCAAAGCGCTGGTGATCACCACCCAGTTCAAGGGCGGCATCATCCTCGGTTTTCAAGAAGGTTTCGGCACCATTTTGGTTAAAAAATCCAACGGC
>CANIXX010000141.1 GCA_947471115.1 Opitutaceae bacterium
AAGCCCGGCGGACTCGGCATAACGTTGGAGAGGGAGCACCGAGTCATCGAAATACAGCAAGTCTGGCTCGTAATCGTTTAGGAGTTGGCGCGTTCTTAGAAAGAACTTCTCTATGTATTCTTTATTGGGTGGACTTTGGGGTGGCTGTGTCTGGGCGTATAGAGCTTGCGGATCGAGGCCATCCCACCACTTGCCTTTGCCGTCGGCCAAAGTCAGTTTGCCATCATAGGGAACGCCTGCCAAGGGACCTGATTTATCTGCACCTTGCGCGGGTTCGTACCAACTCCAAGCGCGAGCGGCGTGGACACTGACACCGAAGGGCAGATTATTTTTTTTAGCTGCGGTCGCCCACCCTTTTATCAAGTCTTTTTTAGGCCCGACAGCCACCGAGTTCCACGGTTGATGGGTCGAATTCCAAAGATCCAGATTGTCGTGGTGGTTGGCCATCGCGACGAAGTAACGGGCACCGGATTTCTTGTAGAAAGCGAGTAAAGTGTCCGGATCGAATTTTTCGGCTTTCCACTGATTGATGATATCCTTGAAACCGAACTGAGAGGGATGACCGTAAGTTTGGGCATGGAACTTATATTGAGCTTTGTCCTCCTGATACATCTGACGCGCATACCAATCACCATTTTCCGGCTCGCATTGCGGCCCCCAATGTGCCCAAATCCCGAATTTGGCGTCACGAAACCAATCAGGCGTTTGATAATTCCCCAAGGATTTCCAGGTAGGTTCAAACGACGCAGCACCCGCTGCGATAGAAATGCAAGGCGTGAAACCACCGAGTAGAATAATTGAAAGAGAAAAAAATTGGCGGGAATACATAATCAGGGTAGTGTTTTTAGGGTAGTGAGTGTGTTTAATAATAACATTTATTAGTTTAAAGCGGCATCCATTAAAACAGGCTTTATACGACAAAGATCCGCCTAAATCTAAGATCATAAATTATACATTCGTTGTTTTGTAAACCTGCGTTTCATGCTAGCTTTTGAACAAAACTGGCTGACCGTATACCAGCTGCCGAATACGGTTTTTACGTAGGTAATTACGAAAGCTTAATAAGCACAAAATTTCACCAATTATCGGTTCGGAAAGGCGCTGCGGGTAGGCCATCATCGTTGAACAAACCGGCTTCCGGCGCGTTGCGCCATGCATAACGAACGGCGACAGGGGCGGTAACCTCTGGACTGGTGACTAGCACGGTATCACGTTCCAACTTGGCTTGCGCCGGTCGGAATACTTTATCTTCACCGGCAAGTTCGAAACCCACCAGCGCGTTTAGAGGTGCCCGCAGCTTGCCATACGGTTCGAATTTCACGCGAAAGCCCGCGCCCTCACGGGCGGCACTGAGGTAGCGGGGCCCGTTATCAATTACCTTGAATCCATAATGGCGAGCGAGGGCGATACGCGCTAGGCGACGTCCGACCGGCACCTTGTTGCGCGGATGAATATCACTTACGTCACCCACATCCATCGCCACGACCTGCCCGGTCTTCGGCAAACTGAGCGCATTAGCCTGGGCCTCGCGTAAGAATGCCCAACGCGTACCTTGGGGCTCGTCGGCCGCAAAATTGGCGAGCTGGACCCAGTAAAAAGGGATGTCGCCTTGGGCGAACTTCGCGCGCCAGCCAGAGATCATCGCTGGAAAAAGCGTCCGATATTGGGCGGCCCGTACGGCGTTTTGCTCGCCCTGATACCAAAGCACCCCGCAGATCGCGGCGGGGACCACCGGATTTACCATACCATTAAACAGACTCGCTGGCGTGTGCTTGTGGCCAGGCCCAGGCGGGGCATAAGGCGCAGTGGTGGTAAAGGGCTGGCCCTCGGCCTCAGCTTTGGCTTTGGCCTGCTCCCACGCCTTTTGTTTGGGTATATGCTCGGCGCTACGGGCGGGAAACGCTTCCAGCGTCTTGGCCCAGGCAGAACGCACATCCGCAGCCACGGGTGCCTTTAAGGTGTCAGGGTCTAGCCACGCCTCGATCTGGGATCCGCTCACCGACGCGTTAACGATTCCTACGGGAATACCCGTTGCAGCAACAACATCGCGGGCGAAATAATACGCTACAGCAGAGAACACGCCCGTGGTCTTCGGCGTCGCGATTTCCCAGGCACCTTTGGCGTTGGTCGCAGCTTCGTCCGCCACGCGTTGCTCGATCTTGATGTGCCGGATAAGCGGATTGGCAGAGGCGGCAACGTCCACGGTGGCGTCATTTGTGCGGCGGACGATGAACTCCATGTTGGATTGACCGGAGGCGAGCCAGACATCGCCGACCAAAATGTTATTTAAGGTAAGCGTGTTGCTTGCCTTCAGGATCAACGTCCCCGGCTTCACGCTGGCTGCGAGCGGGTCGAGGGTAACCATCCAGCGGCCGTCGGCCCCGGCGTGCGTGCTCTTGGTCTGGGTGCCAAACGTGATGCTGACCTGTTCGCCGGGTTCGGCCGTGCCCCAGACTGGGACCGGCTTGTCGCGCTGGAGCACGGCGTTGTTTTGAAACAGCGGCGCGGGTCGCACTTCGGCACGCAAGCTGACGCCACAGGCGAACAAAGCGAAAATTAACTGAAGGAGCCTAGGGGAGGATTTCATAACAAAAAAATCGGATTTCCGGCTGGGTGAAGGGGATCACAGCTTAATGCCGACAGCGGTTGATCCGTTTTCAGGGGCGGGCGGCAGCAGGAACTCAAAAAAAATATTTAGGGTGCAACACTACTGCGCAAGATGGGGTGGGTAGCGCACCCACAAGAGATTCAGCTTACTCCGTAAGCGGGTGAATCATCTTACCGTTCTAGCTATTGAACCACGCCCAAGGAACCTTGGTTTTTGACGTAAAGTTGGAACGGCTAGGCGCGGTCTAGCCGTTCTAAAGATAGACAATACTAGTTTTCTCGCCATTTGAGTTTCCGCAGACGCTGCGATGTTATCAAGCGCCATGCCCCCTAGCCTACTTCGTCTTGCCCTGGTTGTCGTGATTGCAAACTCGCTTTGGGCTGCCCCGCCCGGATCGCCCTCCTCGATTCCCCCAATCGATCCGACTTTGGGCGCGAGCGCCGCAACGGTTGATGCCAGCGTCATCTGGAATGACGTGACCACATGGGGAGTCGAGGGCCGCGAATGGATTGCCGAGGATCGCCTGAGCTGGTTCGACCGCTTGCCGGCAGCGGCGCAGAAGACCGTGACACCGAATGTCTGGAGCCTCAGTCGCGATTGCACCGGCATGATGGTGCGGTTCAAAACCGATGCGACCTCGATCTACGTTCACTACAAATTGACCAAGGAAGCACTGGCCAAGCCGAGCATGCCGGCGACCGGCGTGAGCGGCATCGACCTTTACGCGCGAGATGGAAAGGGTGCTTGGCGCTGGGTGCAGGTCACCAAGCCGGGGCAGCGAGAGCTCAAGGTGGAACTCGTCAAGGAACTCGCGCCCGGCTCCCGCGAATACGCCGCCTACCTGCCGCTTCAAAACGGCGTTGAGTTCGTGCGCATCGGCGTTCCAGTCGGCGCGAAATTCGAGGGGCTCGTGCCGCGCGCAAAGCCGGTCGTCTTTTACGGCACGTCGATCACCCACGGTGTCTGCGCCTCCCGGCCCGGCATGGTGCACACCGCCATCCTTGGCCGCCATCTGGACATGCCCGTGGTCAATCTGGGCTTTGCGGGTAACGGCCGCATGGACGCCGCAGTGGGCGACTACTTGGTCAAAATCGATGCCGCCGCCTACGTCATTGACTGTCTGCCGAACATGAATCCCACGCAGGTAACTGAGCGGACCGTCCCGTTCGTCAAGCAGCTACGCGCCGTCAAGCCTGAGACCCCAATCATTCTGGTGGAGGATCGTCGTAACACCAATGAGTGGATCCTGCCGGCGAAGGCCAGCTTCCACAACCGGAACCACGCCGCTTTGAAAGCGTGTTTTGAACAACTTCAGCAGGAGGGTGTGCGTAATCTCCACTATGTTTCCGGAGACGAGCTCTACGGCACGGATTCGGAAGGTTCCACCGACGGTTCGCATGCCAGCGACCTGGGTTTCATGCGTCAGGCTGCGATCATGGAGCCGGTGCTCCGCGCCGCACTTAAACGCTGAAGTGGCTACGCGTCGCAGGGTGAACGCCTCGGATACGCCCATGCCGCTTGGGGATGCGGTTTTTGAAAACCGCATCGTCTGCATTACTTTGAGCCCTGCTCCTATTCTAAACTCAGAACGAGGGGCATCTCCCTAGGGCTTCACCGGCACAATCCTTAATGTCACGCGCGCCTCGCTCACCGGAGCCTTCAGCGTGATCCCGAGCCGACGAGGTATCCGCCCCGACGGCAGATTCTCGTGCAAGACCTCCTCGTGGAGCTGAAACGCCTTTCCACCCGAGTCGATGGTCACTTCCACCGTGCGCCCACCGTCGCTGACGCGCACGGTTCTACCGTCGACGACCTCAAATTGCCCCAGCGTCACCAAAGCCGTGCCGAAGGTCTGCGGCGTCGCGAAGCCAACCTGATCGACAACCTTGACCACGGGTTGCGCGCCTCGCTCAAAAACAAAGGTGCGCTCCAGCGACTGCAATTCTGGGACCTCGTAGCCACCCTTTATGTCCAGGTGGACCTCGTCGCGCATGTCCGTATAGGAGCGGCTAAGCACCTGAGCGGCGAAGCGCCTGCCGGGTGATTGCTCCCGACCCGCGACCAGAGGCACACCGTGTCCGAAGGAGGAGTTGACCCGGCTTTCATAGCGCTGCGGTCCAAAGGAACGCTTGGTGTAAATTTCCATGCCCGGGTCGAGGATCGGCGTGGCGCCGTCCAGTGCGATGACGAAGGACCCAAGGTCGTTGTGATTGTGCAACTCGTCGTTATGGCCGCCCTTGAACGCGAGACCGAACGCAGGTTGCGCCTCTGCCGGACGAAGAATGAAGACCTGCGCCTCGGCAAACTCGTCACGCAGTCCCACGGCTGGCGTCGCCACGGCCCCGCCGCCCGCGCCCTCATTGAGGCCACCCGCCCGTAGCGCCACCGCTACCCGGTGCAGCGTGGCCCCGAGGGGATGGTAAAGCGGAAGATTGGACGGGGTCTGCACTCGCCAGCCGGGCTGGCCAAGGGCAAGGCGCCGCTCCAGAACGTCGAGCGCCCAAGCGGAAAACGGCGTGCCGGGGGAGTTGTCCGAAAAGCTCGGGAAAACACCGGGCGTGATCGCCAGGCGCGCCGGATACTCGGCGATGGCACGGATGCGCTCGCCTTGGAGCCAATCGACGCGGCCCGCCGTCGCTGCGTGCACCGCATGCGCAAGCTCGACGTAGGCACCAAATCCATAATTCCAATATGCCGTGCCTTCCGTGCAGTAGCCCTCGGCGGTGAAGCCGTCCCTCAGGTAGATCGGCAGGTAGGCCTCCGCCCCAGCCAGAAACTCGGCCCGGTATTCGCGGGATTCGACCAACGTCAGCGCCGAAACCAGCACGCCCGCGTGGCAGACGGCGTTCCAGTTGTTGACTGCGGTCATCCAGGACACCCCCGACCCAATCCGGCCGGAACGCGCCGCTTCGAGGTAAGGACCGAGCACGCGGCGGGCGACCTCGCGGCGGATCGCCGCGCGGGTCTCAGCCTTGAGACGCGCGCCCAACCAAGAGTCCACCACCGAGAGGAGCGCGCTGCGCGCCGTCGCAGCCAGATCGACCACCATCGTCCCCTTGTGGCCGCCGCGCGCATACCAATGCGCCGGCACCGCCCAGGTGTCCTCGGCGAGAATGAGCGCCAGCTCGGCCTCGATCTCCGGCAGGAAGCGCCCCGATGCCTCCACGCATTCCGCCAAAGCGAAGTGGGCTAGCCGGTCGCTGCGCTTGCGAAACAAGATTTCGTAGGCGCGGCGGTCCCCGGTGACATTGAACGCTTCAAACAATTCCTTGGGCAAGGCGGGCGACGCCTCCTTCAGATCGGCCTCAGCCTTCGCGCAGATACTCTGGACGTCAGGCAAGGCGGCAATCGCCGCCCACGCGGGCCGGTCCCCGATCGTCGGACCTGGCCGGTACATGCCTTCAGAAAGGAGTGCGGCGAACTTCTTAATCGCATCTTTTGACAACGGCTCCTTCGCGGCTGGTGTAAGAGACATCGCCAGTGGCGCTGTTGAGACCTTAATTTCCGTAGCCGATCCCGCGCCTGGCACTCCGTAGGAGCTGGGTGTAAGCACAATTACTAAACATAGAAAGAAGGGTAGGCGCATGGTTTTGGGCAAAAAATAGCCATTGAGCAATGTTTACGGACAATAAACCCGAGGTGGCCGGTTACAATCGTTCAGATGAGTATTTAGGAGAATTCTAGGCCTGACTGTTTACATCGTCTCGGTCACCAAAACGATTGCATATAAAAAACATTTTCACCTTAAGCAGCTTCGCTTATTGCCGTATTCGTTTAATATTAACGAAGATTACGAGGGCTTAGCTTTTAACTTAATTAATGAACTGAACGCCCGCAGGTTTTTTAGGGAAGAAGGTCAACTGGGCTATCCTTGGATAGGGCGGGATAGGTGCCTTGCTCCCCACTGCCGCTTAAAATTTGACCCAACGAGGCATAACACCATTCGCTGAATAAATTCTTTATATACGCACAATAACCTAAATTAAATTAGGCGGAACCATTGTAGCCGCAGCCGAAAAACGCGCTTTACGGCCGCAGCTGAATGGTTACGGCTTAGATTATCTTCGTAATAATTAGGATTATGTTTAGTAACGACGGCGGCGAGTGCAGGCCAAGCCGAGGATCACCAAACCGGCGAGTGAGGCAAACGTGGACGGCTCGGGAATGGCACTGACATTAAACGACAGAGTCTTGGCGACGAGGTTGAGGTCAAAGCTGCCGACATAGCCCTCGCCCAGCAGCGCGGTGAAGTCGCTGCTCGAGGTGAACGTCGTGGAGCTGAAGCTCAACAACTTGTAGCTGCCGACCACTCCGTCCGACAGATTGAAGGTGTAAGCGCCGGTGGTGCCCTTGGTGAAGGCGCCGGTCAGTGCGAGCAGTGCGGCGCTATTCTCGGGCGTGCCCAGGCTGAAGGAGAGCTTGCCGCCGCCGTCGAGGGTCAGCGCTGAAGCGGAGGAGGTGAAGCTGTTCATTGCGAGGGTGGCACCACTGGCGACCGTTATTGCACTCTCGGAGGAGAGTGAATTGTTCGCACCCAAGGCAAGGGTGCCCGCGGAGACGGTGGTGGTCCCGGTGAACGTGTTGGATCCGGAGAGCATCCAGGTGCCGGTTCCTTGTTTGAGCAGGGAGGTGGTGTTCACGCCCGCATTATTAACAATGCTGCCGGCGATTTCAGCAGTGCCGGCGGTGGAGCCTTGGAGTGTCAGGGTCTTGGAGCCTGCACCGGTGGCGGTAAAGTTAGAGGTAAATTTGAGCAGACCGGTGCCGGAGTTGTCCAAAACCGCGCCCCCAGTCGATCCGGAGAGATTAATCACCCGGTCAGTGGTTTCCCCCGTGCCGGTATATTTCAGAGTGCCGGTACCGGTTGTGTTTCCGATATTAATGGTGCCGTTAATCACTGAATTGGGAGCACCTAGGTTGCTGGAAGCGCTGCCACCGGTGACACTATTCAATGAACCGACGGACAAGCTGCCTCCCAAAATGGAGGTTCTACCTGTAAAAGTGTTAGCCCCCGATAAAATGGTGGCAATTGTAGTATTATTAAAACCTAAAGTGCCGGTGCCACTAATCGTATTAGCCACTGTATAATCGGCACCGGAACGGCGGAATGTCAGCGCTCCATTATTGATGATGTTTCCGGTACCAGCACTGCCTACTGTACCATTATTGCCGATTTGCATGTTGCCCACGCTACTAATGGTAGTGGACCCGGTATAAGTATTATTGGCGGCTAGCAGGATACGTGAACTGCCGCTGGTGATCAAGCTGCTGCTGCTGCCAGGGGCGCGGTCCTTTATAGTCGCATTGATCTGCATGCGCCCGTTAGGATCGGAGGCGGTTGCAAGGGTGAGAGTATTGGTCGAGCCTGCGTTGATAAATTGGGTGGCTGCCGTACCGATGGTCCAAGTGCTACTGGCGGTGAGGTCGGAGGTAGAGAGTCTATTGACCGAAAACGAAGTGGCGCCTGGGGTGGTGGTGCCACCCGAGTTGTTGGTCAAGGTGATGGAGTTAGCTGAAAAGGCCGCTGCCCCTATCGTCCCGGAGGCAGCACTTAGGGAATAATCTACTAAACCTGTGGTATCGGTTAAGTCAGCGTTGGTCGCCGCCGTAGTGGTCTGTGAATTGGCTGGTACGTTCAGGGCCAAGAGCACAAGCGTGGTAAAACCAACACGTTTCAAAGTTACGTGGCGTGTAAGGGTATTTTTAATAGACATTTCAGCGTTTATATGAATTTTTTCAGCAAAAAATCACAATCAGCCATTCATTCTACCTTTAGAATAAATCAGTAACATAAAATACCTTAAAACCTTTTTCATTAGTTATTAACGTAGTTAAATTAGGTTCCTCGACGATTCCAGTGGGTCGCGCATCAATCCATTGGCCACAAAAAACACAAGATGACACAAAAACGGACCCTAAACCGTTTAACCCGAACGCCGAAGTTTTAACCACGGAATGCACCGATGTTCACAGATATCAGAATTTTGATGAATTTTAAGAGGGCATGAAATAGGCCGGCTTCAATTAGCGCCTAAGGGATTCTGTCTGTGCCATCTGTGCAATCTGTGGTTGGTTCTAAATTCGGATTTCAGGCTAAAACCAATAGGGGCAGCAGTGGGCTTAATCCTATAAAAAAATAAGCATGGTGGGGCGAAAAT
>CANIXX010000142.1 GCA_947471115.1 Opitutaceae bacterium
AGTGAGTATGAGTGCTCATCAGTGGTTAACTTGGATCGGGTTTGTGGATCCGGATACGGAGTTTTTAACCACTGATGGGCACTGATGAGCACTGATAAACCAAGCCGAGAAGTCTGACCTCAAATGCACCCGACAACTCAAAGGTTACTGCCTACTAGTGACATCACGCCGGAGGCGCGTCCTGAGTTTGAGAAACGCATCACCGGCCACGACCAATTTGTTGGTCCGAAAGCCGGCGCTCAGGGGACTTAAAGAATCCCAAAAAATGAATAGGCGTTACCCGTGAATCGCCTGCCTCGGAATGGAGGCCAGTCCGAAGCGGAGGTGGCTACTCCCTCGATTAACGCGATCAAGCTGGACCAGCCTTGTTTCAACGCAGGCCCAGCTAGCTCTCGCGAATCGGCTTACTTGATCGAGATCAACTCGACTTCAAAGATCAGCACGGAACCCGCGGGAATCGGGCCCTGAGTACGGTTGCCGTAGCCGAGCTCGGCCGGGATAACCAGTTTCCATTTGGCACCGACCGCCATCAACTGAAGGGCCTCGACCCAGCCTGGGATGACGCCACCCACGGGAAACGAAATCGTCTCGCCGCGCTTCACCGAACTGTCGAACACAGTGCCGTCCACCAACGTGCCGTGATAATGCACCTCGACGGTCTGGTCGGCCGTAGGTTTGGCACCGGTGCCGGCCTTGAGCACCTCGTATTGCAGGCCGGACTCGGTCACGACAACACCGGCACGGGCACGGTTTTCGTTGAGAAACATTTTCCCGATCTGCGCGCCCTCGGCGGCACCGGCAGCGGCTTCGGCCTCTATCTTGTTCTGCACCTCGGAGAACGCGGCGCGCAGATCGTCTTCGGAAATGCGCGGCTGGGCGCCATTGAGCCCGTCCTGCAGGCCGATGATGAACGCGGACAGGTCGATTTCGACCCCGCCCTGACGGGCGATGTTGCTGCCCACGTTGAGGGCTATGCCGTAGCTGACGCGCTGATCGAGCGTCTCGAAGGTGTTATCAGAAGATGACATGACAGAAGTTTTTTCGGGTTATACTGCGAAGGACGAACCCGAGGTGGTCGCCTTCAAAATACCGCGGCGACCACAGCGACTTGCCGCATCCAGAGCAACCCTGATTCCGCCTCCGTCAGGGGCTGAATCATCTATCGCTAATTCCGCAGCCCGAAATTAGGGTCGCCAGCTCGCGAGGGCACTTCCCTGCGAAAACCAACCCATTTATGGCCAAACCACACCGCCGCCGCGCCGTCACTACCCTCACCCGGGCCTACAGCCACGACCCCCTCGAACGCATCGACTCGATCGGCGGCATCAACTCCGACCGCACCCGCTGGCATATGACGCAAGCCGCCGCCATCTCCGCCATTGAGTCGAGCACCGACGAATTCTACATCCTCGCAGACGGTGTTCAGGTGAAGATTGTGGTGCTCGTCCACCGCCAACAAAAATACCTGAAAAGCGAGCGCGAGGCCACCCACCCCGACGACTTGTTGCTCCAGTTGACGCGCTGACGCCATCTGCCTCGGAACAGGAATTGAGAGAACGAGTACGATTGCGGAGGAACGAGCCAGCCCACACGGAGGTGGGCCCTCCCTCGGACCACGTTCCTCTCCCGATGATTGGTCTGCGCTACTTTCCGAAATCAAATTTCACCTCGCCGGCGACCAGCTTGAGCTTGGCCTCAAAGGGCTTGCCGACCTTCGAGATAAACCCCGTCAGCGTCCCGGTAACCTGCGCCGTGAGCAACTGCTGCACGATGTTCGGAGTGATCTCTTTTTGGGCGATCACCTTCCACACCACGAAGCGGCAGCCGTTGCGCCAGTTGGAGCAACCGTAGGCTTTTTTTCCCACCACCACGTCGCCCGCGCACACCGGGCACGCACCGAGCGACTCGTCTCCGTCAGTCGCCTTTTTCGCCGCCTCGGCCACGTCGTAAGCCGGCTGGCCCTTTTTGTCGAAACGCAGAAATGCGAAATGCGCCACGCCGTCCACCTCGATGGGTTGCGGTGTAAGGCTGCGTTTGTGAATCAGGATTTCGCGCGCGAGCACCGGCGAGAGCGTTAACCCCCATAGCACTCCCGGCAGGACAAATTTGCAGCCGTCCTTCCACTTCGAACAGCCGTAGCCGGTGCGCCCGCGCATGACCGGCGCCTGGCACGTCGGGCACGGCCCCAGGTTGGCCAGGTCGATGGTCGCCTCGGCCTTGCACTGCAAAATCTCGCGCGTGTAGGCCGCGACCTCCTGCATAAACACCCCCGGCTCGTAGTCGCCGCGCTCGATGCGCTTGAGCCGGTGCTCCCAGTCACCGGTGAGCTCGGGGGACTTCAGCCGCTCGTCCTTCACGAGCGAAATGAGCGCGCGCCCCGAGTCGGTGCTGACGAGGTTCTTTTTGCGCCGCTCGACGTACTGGCGCGTGATCAGCACCTCGATGATCGAGGCGCGCGTGGCGGGCGTACCGACGCCCTTTTCCTTGAGCGCCTCCTTGAGGGTTTCATCGGTCACGATCTTGCCCGCCGTCTCCATTAACTGGAGCAGGCTGGCCTCGTTAAAGCGCTTGGGCGCGGAGGTTTTTAACTGCGCGGTTTTCGCCTCGTGCGGGTTGCGCTCGCCCTCCTGAAAATCGGGCAATTTTTGCGCCGGCTCCGCCTCCTTTTCTTTGTCGTCGGACAGGTCGCCGCCGTAAAGCGCCGCCCAACCCGCGTCGATCAGCACCACGCCACGCGCGCGAAACTGCTCACCGGCCGACTCCGCGTCGACCACCGTCACCGCGCGCACGCAGGGCGGATAAAACACCGCGATGAGGCGAGTCAGGACCGCGTCGTAGAGTTTCGCCTCGTCGCCTTCGAGATCCCCGCCGAGCACGGGCGTGGGGATGATGGCGTGGTGATCGGACACCTTTTTGTCGTCGATGATACGCTTGGAAAACGGCAACGCGCCGAGGTCGAGTTTGCTGATCTCGGCGGGTTTGAGAGGACGCAGTTTTTCAAGCAGCGGGCCAATCGTCGGCTGGATATCGGTGCTCAGGTAACTGCTGTCGGTACGCGGGTACGTGAGGAGCTTTTTTTCGTAGAGGCTTTGCGCGAGTTTGAGCGTCTGGTCGGCGGTAAAACCGTGGCGCTTGTTCATGTCGCGCTGGAGCGTGGTCAAATCGTAGAGCGAGGGCGGGTGCGCGAGGGTGTTCTTTTTAACCACGCTGGTGATGACGAGATCTTGGCCGGTGGTGCGCGCCACCACGGCCTCGGCGTCGGCCTGCACGGCGAATTTACCCGTGGTGTGTTTAAAACCGGCACCTCGGCAGACGGTGTGAACCTCCCAAAACACCTCGGCCACGAAGCGTTCCACCTCCAGATCACGCCCGACGATCATCGCGAGAATGGGCGTCTGGACGCGGCCCAGGCTCAGGAGCAGGTTGCGGCGGCCGTATTCGACGGTGAAGAAGCGCGTGGCGTTGAGCCCCACGATCCAGTCAGCCTCGCTGCGGCAACGCGCCGCGTGGTAGAGCCGGTCGAAATCGGCGCCGGGCTGCAGTTTGGCGAAACCCTTTTCGATGGCCTCGTTGGTGAGCGAGCTGATCCAGAGGCGGCGGACGGGTTTTTGTTCACAGCCCGACCACTCCAGAATGTAGCGAAAAATGAGTTCACCTTCGCGGCCGGCGTCCGTTGCGCAGACGATTTCCTCGGCCTCAGTGAAGAGTTTTTTAACCGTATCGAGTTGTTGGACTGCGCCAGCATCGCCACGCGGACGCAGGCGGAATTTTTCCGGAATGATGGGCAATTGGGACAACCGCCACGGCTTCCAGTCGGGGTTGTAATCCTCAGGCTCCTGCAATTCGACGAGGTGGCCGAACGCCCACGTGACAGCCCAGCCGTTGCCCTCCAGCCAGCCATTGGCGCGCTTGGACGCGCCGAGGTGTTTGGCGATATCGCGCGCGACGGAGGGTTTTTCGGCAAGAACGACTTTCACTGAGGGCTAGCAATGGGTTTGGCGTGCGCAGGTCGATTCCAATCACGACGACGTGGGCCCGGCATCGTCGGTTCTTCTATTAGGCAGTAACATGGGTCTCGTCGAATTGAGCTCTGCGGTAGCGCGGTGCTTTAGCCCGCTGGTTTGCGACGTATTCTCCTCTCAATCGCCGATGCGGGCTGAAGCGCCGCTCTACTTTCGCTCCGACACTTTAACACTTACCGCCTACAAATCTTACTCCTTCGCTAGGCAATTTCGAGATGCCGCACTTGAGTTCTGCTCGCCCCTCCGCGCTTGCCTCGCCCTCGGGGCCCTCGCCACACTCCGCGCTTTTAACGTCCACCAACCCGCCCATGCCCGCCGCCACCCCTCCGTTTATCTTCGTCTGTGGTGCCGATGACTACCTCGTCAATCGCCTGGGAAAATCGCGCTACGACGAGCTGACCACGGACGTCACCGACGAGTTCGCCCGTGAAATCCTCAGCGGGTTTGCCAACAACGTCGGCGAGGTGGAAACCGCCATCAACCGCTTCCGCGAGAGTGTGCAAACCGTCTCCATGTTCGGCGGCAAACGCGTCATCTGGTTCAAGGACGTCAACTTTTTAGCCGACACCGTCACCGGCCGCGCCGAGAGCACCCTCAAGCTGGTCGAGGACCTCAAGGAAATCCTCGCCAAAATCGACCCCGAGCAAGTCGCCGTGGTGTTAACCGCCGCCCCGGTCGACCGCCGCCGCGCGTTCCCCAAATGGTGCGAAAAAACCGGCGACTTCACCTTGGTGGGCGGCGAGGGCGAAGGCGGCGCCGATGCGCTCGCCGGTGTCATCCTCGCCGAGGCGCGCCTGCTGGGCGTCTCCTTCGGCGAGGGCGCCGCGCAACTGCTCTTGGCCAAGGTCGGCACCAACACGCGCCTGCTGATCGAGGAGACGCGCAAGCTGGCGACCTACGCCCAAAGCGACGCCGCCACGGCCAGCGGCAAGCCGGTTGTCATCGAGGAAAAACACGTCGCCGACCTCACCGCTAACACCGCCGAGGGCGATTTCTTTGAGGCAGCCGAGGCGTTTTTCGCCGGCAACCTGCCGTGGACGATGACCGCGCTACACCACCATTTTTTCACCGGCGGCGACGCCCGCCCGATCATCAGCGCGCTGCAAAACCGCAACCGCATCCTCATCCAAGTGCGCGCCCTGGTCGACGCCGGCGAGGTGCGCGTGGGCCCGCGCGGGCTCGACGGGTTACCCAAGGCCATACCAACCTACGGCAAGCATTTCGTGGGCGCGCCGGAGAAGAGCTCGTTTAACCTGTTTAGCCAAAACGCCTGGTACGTGGGCAAACTCGCCGGTTCGGCCAAGCTGCCGACATTGCGCCGCCTGATCGACAACCAGCAGGAGTTCATCCGCGCGTTTGAGGAAATCGTGCAGCGCCCCAACGAGCAAAACGAGGTGCTGCGCGAGATGGCGGTGAGGTGTTTGTCGACGTGAGCGCCTGTCGCCTTAGGACATAACGCGGGGAGATCTCCCAAGTTTTTCGGCCCATTCAATGAATCGCCGGACAACCGGAATCGTCGGTCCGAAGGCTATCACAGAACCGAGCGGGAGCCCCAAAACCGAGCAGCACAGAGGGCGAAGCGCAGCCTCGATAAAACCTTACCTCAATCTGGGGAATGAGTAATGGCAACGGTTGATCCTTTTGGATCTTTGCCCCCGCCACCAGGCCTGAGCGCCACGTAGTCCAACTGGTCAGGTCTCGGCCTGACCTAATTCCCGCATAACTTTTTCTGGCTCTCTGCCCCCCCTGGCGCCTTTTGCCCAACCTCGGAACAACTCGTTCAACACCTGCTTGCGCTTACCCTATGGCATGAGTGTGATTTTTCTTATATGCAGCTCTTTGGGTTCTCACTGGATGTGGTGGTGGTTTTATTCGGAACGTGGCTATGGGTGCAGGCTGCTCGAGAGGAGGCGGCGGGGGCGTTGGAGTTACTGTTGAGCTGGGGCGTATGCATTGTAGCGGTGGTGGCAGGCTCAGGGGTCTGCCTGGGGGCCGGGGGCTATTTTTCGGCATCTGGTTTTCTGTATCTACACATTGCTGTTTTGGCGGCGATCGTTGCGTGGCGCCAGACTCGAATAGCGGGGGATTGGCAGGAGGCCCGGGTATTGCTAGAGCGCGGGATGAACTCGGTGCGTGGTGAGCCGCTGGGGCGGTATGGGTTGCTGGCGGTGGCGACCTTTTTACTGGTGACGGCTTTACTGGCGTGGGTTGGCGAGCCGGGAATCTACGATTCGCTGACCTACAGGTTGTCGCGAATCGGGCACTGGTTGCAAGAGGGGCGGATCGGGTTCATGGCTACGAACGACCCAAGGCAGAACTATATGCCGATAGTGCCGGATGTAGTAATGGCTTGGTTATTGGGCGGGGTGGGCAGCGGCTACTTAGGTGCGGCCCTTGCTCAGTGGGGCGGTGGGGGGCTCCTGTTGGCGGCCACCGTGGGTTTGGCTAGGCAAGTCGGGCTGGAGCGATCAGCCGCATTGGGGGCCGCTTTGCTTGTCGCGGGTTGCGCGAATGTGGCTCCGCAATTTACCACCACGCAAACGGATCTGTTTACCGCCGGGTTGGTTGCAGCGGCATTTTACCTGTGGCGCGCGTCTGCGCAGCGGGGGCGTGGATCGATCGTCGCAGGGGTGGCGGGTGGGCTGGCGCTAGGCGCGAAGGGCACCGTTTTTTATTTCCTACCGACCTTGGCCCTGTGGGCGCTGTGGTATGGGTGGCAGCATCGTTTGCCGATCGTGGCGTGGCTTCGCACTGGGTTGGCCGGAGTGGCTGGCGTGCTGATCTTCGCAGCTCCCGGGCTGCTGCAAAACTGGCGGCATTATGGCGGATGCTTCGGCCCAGCGGAGTTTGTCAGAATGCACCATCAGGGCGGTGGTGGTCAGTGGGGGACCAAGGTGGGGTTAAATTTGGAGAGTTCGTTTATCCAGTTGCTTGAGCCACATTCACAGATGCCGGGGGTCGCTTGGGTGGCGGGGGTTGCGGCGCGAGGGTTGGTGGAGGGCTTGCCAGAGTCCGATCCGTTTACGTTTGAGAATGCAAATCGGCGTGCCGTGCTCGTTTCGTTGATGAATAGGCGTACGCCCGATGCGGATGCGACCACGTTTGGATTGGCAATCATTACGATGTTCGTTGCCGGCGGCGTGGCCGGCATGGGCGGGCGGCGGGGTGCGCGCGAAGTGCGGGTGATGGTAGCGGGGGTGGGAGTATTCCTGTTTTTTTTTCACGCGATGCAGCAATGGCATGCTTACGGTTTCCGCTATTTTATTTTGATCGCACCTTGGGTCGGAGTGGTGGCGGCGTGGTGGCTTGAGGGCCTTGGAAAAAGGGTTCGTAACGTGGGCTGGGGGGTCGCCTTACTCGCGGCGGTGATCGTTGGCGGGCAGACGTTGACACAGGCACATAATGCAGGTTGGGCGACGGTTATGCGGGCAGACAGGTCGATTAACTCTTATGTATTTAGAGCCTGGCGCGCCTGGATCGGGGAATTGGATATTGACGGGCAGCCGTTGCAGGTGGCGTTGCCGTTCAATCGTGAGTTGGCACCGTTCTATCGGTTAGATAAACACCGAACAGTGCGCATGATTGAGCTAAAAGAGCTTGAGGGGCTTTCTGCCGAGCAGGCAGTAGCCCGTTTTGATCAGGGGTGGTTGATCACCACGCCGCAGCAGTTTGAGGGCAATGAAGGTAGTGTCGTGCGGCACACATGGCTTTTCCGCGGGGAGGCTGCCAGCGTGTATAGTCTGACGGCGTATCGGGTGCGGAGGGCTGATGAAGCGCATTGAACGAGAGGTGAAACAGGAGGGCAACGGGGTTTCATGATTGGCTGGCTCTGCCCTTCAGCCAACCTACAGCGCCTTCAGCCAAGGGGCCGTTACTTGCCACTTTTTAAACTACGGCGCCTGCTTGTGCGAATGTCCCGTGGAAAATCTCCACGGCCAAGAAACTGAGGCGGGGCGACGCTCCCCATGCGTGGAGTGCCGGGCAGTTGCACATTGGATCAAAACACGCTGCGCGTTTATCCAAACTAGGCCTAAAATAGCTGTTAGCGGCCCCTTGCGGCCCGCCCAACAAAATCGATTCGCCCCAACCCTAATCGGCCGCAAAGGTGGTAGCTCCCCCCCATTCGGCCACTGTGCCAAACCGCAACGTTGCGCCCCGCTTGTCTCGGACGTTTGCCGCCTCGTTTTTCCTCCATGCCCGCCATTCCCAACGTCATCCCCGAACGCTATGCCTCGCCGTTCATTAAAGACATCGGATGCCCACCGCGCGCATCACCATCGAACCCGTTTACGAATGCCTTTTATCCTTCTTCACAGCGCTCCATTGGCTTGCCTTCGCCGGACTCATGCTTTCTTCACTCGCCTCTTTTATCCCCTCAAGTTCATGACAGGCCTTAATTCCACTCGCCCCTGACGCCTACCGCCATGTCTGCCGCCCACATTCTTTCCCCCGCCCGCCGTGGTCTTATTTTCGCCCTGCTGGCGGTCTCGCTCGTGTGCAACGTGGCGTCCCTGCTCACCCCGTTCATGGACCTGCGCGTCGGGCCGTTTTCCGATCCGTACTCGCTGACCCGTTCGGTAAAAATGATGTGGTCGCAGGGCCTCTACGTTCTGGCCGTGTTGGTGGTGGGCTTCTCGGTTTTCTTCCCTTTCGCCAAACTTGGTGTGCTGACTTGGGTCGCCAGCGGGCGGATACTCGACGAGCGCCGCCGCCGCTGGCTCGGGGTGGTCGAAAAATTA
>CANIXX010000143.1 GCA_947471115.1 Opitutaceae bacterium
TCACCCTGTCATGGCCGAGCCCTCAGAGCATCCGCACAATCGAGCTGTGTTTTGACACCGATTTTGACCACGCGATGGAGTCGGTGCAGTGGGGCCATCCCGAGCGCCGTATGCCGTTTTGCGTCAAAAACTACCGCCTGCTCGACGGCCATGGCCGGGTGCTGGCTGAAATCAGCCGCAACCATCAGACGCGCAACGTCGTCCGGTTGCAGGAAGCGGTGGTGACCGACCGCTTGGTCGTCGAATTGACGCCAGAAGCCGACTTGTCCCCGGCGGCGGTGTTTCAAGTGCGCTGTTACGCCGATTAAGAATTAAAGCCGGTCAACATCTCGCATGCTGACCCTTGGAGCGGATGATCTGAGAACGCCTGCTTCCACACCCACCGGTGACGCAAAACCGCAGATAATCGCCGCAAACCAGTCTAGAGAAACCGGCCGCCGTTCTAGTATATTAAGCGCACCCCAGAGTATTCCGAGAGGCATCTTCGCAGCGCCTAAGTTAAATAAATACCATGAACCATAATTGCAAAAACGACCTCCGGCGAGCCTTCGCCTTTTTCGCCAGCCTAGCCGTCACCATGACCGCCTCCGCCCAGATTTTCTCCGACACCGCCCCAACCGTCGGCGGCGTGGATGGCTGGAGTCTGCGCGCCACCACTCCCGCCACCAACACGACTTTCGCTACCACCACCGACGCGGTGACGGCGGGACAGGCACTCAGTTTGGCTTACGGCACAACCGCCCCGACCGCAACCTCCTCGGCGACCCTGATCGGCCGCTCTTTCTCCGAAACCACCCTTACTGAGGGCCAGACCCTCCGCTTCCAGTTCGATTTCCACGCAACTACTGTTGCGACAGGCCAAATCCTTCGCTTCGGACTTTTTAACGGCACGGGCACGGGTGGAATAACCGCTTCCGGCTTCACCAATTACGATAACGCCCTGGGGTATTATAGTTTCATTCGCAATAATAGCGGAACCGCTAATGAGGTACGCGAGCAGCTCTCTGGCGTGCCCACGAACGGCATATCAACCCCGAGTAACTTTAATACTTTAGGGACCAAAGCTACCACCTATGACTGGGGCACAGCGACGGCCTATACTGTCAACTTCGACGTCACCTATAATTCGCTCACCAGCGGAACGGTTACCACCAGCATTTTCGACATGGGGACCGCCACCAGTCGGTATAGCATGACGGGAAACTGGACGAGCAATGGGAAAAACACCTTTGATGGTGCCTTTATTCGTCTCGACGCGAACGCCAACGCAGCGATGAACTTTGATAATCTCAGCGTCAGCGTGATCAGCGCTGTCCCCGAGCCGGCGACCTATGCGGCATGGATGGGCTTGGGTCTGCTCACCCTTGCCGTTTTTCGCCGTCGCCAGGCCTAAAACGAATCAACAAAGAGCCCTTAACTGGGCTCCTAATTAAACCTTCAGCTGCGCGACTTTGCGCCGATAGTAATCAGGGAAGTAGCGCAGACTTCCCTCACCGCTCAGTTACCCCGACATGAGAAAAATCCCCCATCTCCGCTGGTTGATCGCGTTCGCCCTGTTTGTGGCGGCGGTGCTCAATTATATTGATCGCAGCCTCCTCGGCTTGCTCGCCCCTTCTATACAAAAGGAATTGGCGATCAGCGACGGCGACTATGCCTCGATTGTTAACTACTTTCTTATCGCCTACACCTTGGCGTATCTGGGCTCGGGTTTTATTGTCGATAAACTCGGGGTACGCCTGAGTTTTGCGTTGTTTGTTAGCTGGTGGTCGATCTCCAACGCCCTCACCGGCTTCGCGCAGTCGTTTCGTCAGCTTTCCATCTTTCGTTTTATGCTCGGGCTGGGTGAGGCCGGTGGCTTCACTGCTTCGCCCAAGGCTGTGGCCGAGTGGTTTCCGCCCGCCGAACGAGGCATCGCCGTGGGTATATATAGTGTCGGCGGCGCGGTCGGCGCCACCTTGGCGCCGCTCTTGGTGACGTTAATCGCCACCGACTACGGCTGGCGCTGGGTGTTTGCCGCCACCCCGATCCTCGCCGCGCTGTGGTTGATCTTTTGGCTCTGGCTTTACCGGAATCCGCTGGAACACCCGCGTATCACCGAAAAAGAAAAAGCCTACCTGTCCACGCACCTGCTCGCCGCCCAGGCCGAGGCAACCGCCGCCGCAGCCGCCGGTCCCGCCAAGTCGGTGGGGGCGACCCTTAAACACATTTTCTCCCAGCCCTTTATCTGGCGGCTGATGGTGGCGCGCATGCTGACCGATCCGGTCTGGTATTTTTATCAATTCTGGATGCCGAAGTACCTCCACTCGGAGCACAAAGTCGATCAAACCGGCCTGTCGATCATGTGGCTGATCTTTTTGGCCGCCGATATCGGTTTCCTGCTCAGCGGCTTTTTATCCGGCCGGATGATCAAACGCGGCACCACCCCGCCGGCCGCACGCTTGTGGATCATGTTGGTGAGCGCGTGCCTGGTGCCCGTCTCGTTCTTTGTACCGAGTATGCAAACCGTTCCGGCGGTGATCGCGATCGGCATGCTGGTGGCCTATGCGCACACCGCCTGGCTGGGTAACCTCACCTCGCTGGTCATGGATATCACGCCCAAGCCAATCCTTGGCACCGCGTTTGGTATCATCGCCTGCGGCAGCACCTTGGGCGGTATTTTTATGAACAAAGGCGTGGTCTGGTTCATTGAAAACCTGACCTTTAACCACTGCTTTTACGTCATGGCCGCCGCCCACCCCGTGGCGATTTTTATAATATGGGGTCTGCGCAAACAGGCGGCCTCTCATTCGGTATAAACCTATAGCCTCTCTCCTATGAAACTCACCTCACGCTACGCACATCGCCTCCAGTTATTTGCCCTCGCCGCCGGGTTGGTCGGCACGGTGTTTGCGCAACCCGCCGCCCCGGCCCTCGCGCCGGTGAAGGCAGTCGCCGCCGTGGCCGACTCAGAAAACCCTAAATACCCGGCTAAGAATGCCATCGATGGCGCCGTCAGCGACGCCTCGCGCTGGGTAAGCCTGACTTTCAGTCAATCGGTCGCCTTGGAGATCGACCTCGGCTCGCCGCAGAAGCTTGGTGGCGCGCATGTTTTCACCGGCTTCGGTCAAAAGGACGTAGTTGAGGCATTTTCTATGCAGTTTTGGGCGCACGGCAGCTGGGTGGACATTCCCTCGGCGACGGTCGATGGCAACCAGGCGGCGGCGGTCAGCGTGGCGTTCGACCAGACCGTGGAGGTAATCACCGACAAGATCCGGTTCGTCGTCCGTAAGAGTCACCAGAATATCGCTCGGATTAAAGAGGTCGTGCTCTGGCCCTATTCGCTGCAATTACCGGCGCTATCGACTCAGGCCCTCAAGATAGCGGCACCTCAGCTTTCAATTCCTGAAATCTATCTTAATCAAAGCGGATTTAACCTCGGCCAACCCAAGAAATTCACCGCACCGACCCTAACCGACGGCACGCCTTTCCGTGTGCGCCCGGCCAAGGGCAGCGGGGCGGCGTTCATTGGGACGATTCAGGGTAACAAGGGCGATTTCACCACCTTTGATCCCCTCCCCGAGAGCGAATATGTCGTGGAGGCGGGCGGGATCACCTCGGTGCCGTTCCGCATCGGCCAATGGTGGCTCGAACGGGTGACCTACCAAAACATGATCAACTTCATGATTGATAGTCGCCACTACGTAGGCAACGAACGCGGTCTCTGCGTAGGCTCGTTCGGATGGCGCGATGACCACCATTTCGGCTGGGAGTTGACTACCCTGGTGCCGCAATACCTCTCCAATCCGTCGGCCTATGACCGGATGCCCCGCCAAATCGTCTACGAGACGCCTACCAATCCGAAGCTGTGGGGCGCTCTCCAGCCGCCAGCCGAAAATGCCCCCGATATGATTAAACTCATCCATTGGGGCGCGGATGTGATTGTTACCCAAGGTCTCACCCACGAGATGCTCAAGGCCCAGTTAGCCTATTTTCTCTACGCTTGGCCGGTCCTGAAATCCTTCCTTCCGCAGCAGAACTACGACGTCGTGCGTGACTACGCGTTCAAGACCTGGGCCGTCTCGGCTGCTGATCGCAAATACCCCTACAACGAAAGTTCCGACCATAACCTCCTTGCGGTCAAAACCAAGGTCGGACCGACCAAGGGGTCCTTCCCTCCGGGCTTTTCGGTCGAGCCCAACTTGCTGATGTATGAAGTGGCGAAACGCGAAAATCGCGCTGACGCAGAACGCTATTTTGACGCGGCCAAAGTCCAGGCGGCTTGGATGGTCGCCAATCTCGATTGGTCTAACCCACAGGTTACCAAAGGCCAGCGCATGAGCGAGTTCGTCACCATGACCGGATTGGCTAACTTCCTTAGGCTCTACCCGAAGGATGCGCCGGTCGGGCTGGCTTCCAAGATCAACGATTGGGCAAACGTCATGATCCGTCGCTCGAATAACCTGTGGGATTTCCGCAAGCTCGACGACGCGGCCGGGTGGACCCCGATGGAGGCGCACCCACAAAAATGGAACGAGCCCGGCAATGTGGTAGGTCTGCCGGCCGCTCTGCTCGCGGCCAAACAGGTCATCACAAACCCGGCGACCCAAGCTCGCATTAACGAAATCTCCTGGGCGCAGTTCGACAACATGTTCGGGCGCAATCCCACCGGCCGCCATTTCTCCTACCAAGCCAGCCGCGACATCGAAGGCGTGGAAAACGGTTGGTTCACCTTTCATGTAGGCGGCATCGGCAAACTGGCCCGCGTCCGCTTCGTGTTGGACGGAAGCCCCAAGGATTTCCACTACCCCTACCATCCGGAAGTAGGCAATAAGGGCTATACCGAAGGATGGATCCAGTTTAACACTGCATTCAACGCTAGTATGGCCTACTTGGCCTACGACCAGACAAAAATCACCGCTGTGCGTGAGGGCGACGCGATCGTCGTGCGCCTGCGGGCTCCGTTAAACTTCGATTATCAAAAGGTGGAAACAGCCTCAGTACAGGCCACCAGCAGCCTAGGCGATAAAGAGACGCTCATCCTTACCGAAGAGTCAGCCAATGCCGAATATTTTACTGGCCGCATCGTGCTCAATAAAAGCAAGACCGCCAAACCCAGTGACACCCTAATACAAGCGGCTGCCGGTGATGCAGTCGAAGTCTCTTATGGCTTCGGTTACCTGGGGCATAGTTTTAATATTAAGTTATAATGGAGTTGGCGTAAAAACCTTCCATTTCCCACTATTTTTGCATCCAGAATCCATGGTTCCTGTTTTAGGTTAATTTTATTTATGCGGGCTTATCACTTTATGTAGTTTTATTTAAAGCGTTTAAATTAAATAGTTTAGTTTTATATCTTTATGAGGCCGTAAAGTTGCGGATACGCATGTTCGTCTATATACAGGGCCAAGAAAGCTGGGGGGATTTACGCGGGGTTTGCGCTAAAGGTAGTACGATAACCATTCGCACACTTCTTGTATTTTTAAGGCGATTGTCCGTCAATATAGCGCCTTATAAAGTGAGATCTTAAGAAGCTTTCACTTTTCTTTTTTTTTACTATATTTTCACTTCTCGTGCGCGACACTTTAAGGAGCTTATTTATGGTCTCCGCATGCAATCATTTCTACCCCATGAACATCACTACCCGCCTGCGTTATATAACCCTCCCCTTGTTTTGCTTTCTGCCGATGGCCTTGCCCGTGAGCCTTGACGGACAAGTGGCCAAGGTGCTGCTGGATTTAAAACCGACACTGGGTGCCAGACTGGTGGAAGATTTGAAATTACAGAAGGACAACGGCTCGTTAGTTACCGTAGAAGACTTTAACCCGGGATCAGGCAGTGCCTTGGTTGGCATTAAATCCGTACTCGACCCCAACGAATTCAACCCAGACTCCGACCCGAACAATCGCAGCGAATTCGACTGGAAGCCTGGAAGCACTTATTTGCACTCTACCTCCACGGAAGGCGACCTTTGGGTGGGGTTCCGTATGAGGGTTCCAAGTGTCAATAGAACCTCCAGCCAGGGAGTTGAAGCCGTTTCATATTTTCAAGTTGGGCCCATAGAAAGCAGCACTCCACCCGGAGACGGCAGCGGCTATTATCAGTTGCATCTCTACAGCCAATCCGGCACCGGGCCGCTCGTCTGGCGTTTGCGAGAGTTTTCGGCCTCTGATCGTATTGTAAATCCTACCGACCTATCCGGTGGATACAACACCCTGCTAACCCTAAATGCCCTCCCTGACGGCCCTCTACGCAATGCATACTCTTCATCCGAAGATATTTGGGTGGTTCAGGTGCGCATGCGCACCGATGCGACGGGCGTGATCCGGCTGTGGCGCAACGGCGAAAAGGTCGCAGATTCCTTAGGCGACGGACGTCCCTTGCCCGTTCTGGCAGATCGTCGCAATGCGCGCAGCACCGACAAAACCCGGGTCAAGTGGGGTCCCTATGGAGGAAAACCCACCATCAAAGAAGCCTATTATGCCAATATCAGAATCGCCGAGGACGGCGGCGACGACGGTTATCGTATGGTCGCGCCATCCGATCTGGAGCTGGATAACTCCGCTCTGAACTTCTCTCGTGTCATTCCCGCCCTCCCCGCCGGTGCGAGCTCTGCCCGTGTCACGGGACTACCTGCCGGCTGGCTTTACGTTTCGGCAACTCGCACCATCCAAGGCACGACCTCCGCACTGACCGCTGGTGCCCGCCTCCAAATCGAGTATATATCGTCTACTGGCCAACCCGTTAAACGTATCGTCTGGGCGCTGACCGGCGACGCCCAAGCTGGCACCGCCGATCTCGACAACGACGGCATCCCCAATTCGTCTGACACCACTTTAAAGGGGGCGATCAACGGCGAAGTCATCGGTGGAAACGGGGATACTTGGTCCATCGATCTAAGCCAATACGTCAGGCCATTGGGCGTGTCGCACAGTTATACAGTAAGCAATCCTGTGGGAGGCACCGTAAGCATCCCAACCGGTGGCAATACCGCCAGCTTCACGGCGACGCCTAACTATACCGGGGTGCCGTCCTTCACTTTCAGCGCAACCGGGGGTAGCCCGGTGGCCACCAGCTCAGCGACGATCTCTCTGTCTGCCACGCCCAAAAGCTACGTGTGGACGAATCTCAGCACCGCCTCCGGCCTCAACTGGAATACGGCTACTCACTGGCAAGGCAGTAGCGTGCCCGCGAGCTCGCGAGGGGCTGCGCTGGCGTTCTTTCCAAGTCAGCTGCTCACGGGCAGCACGACCAGCAGCAACAACTTGGGGGCATTGACGCTCAATTCCCTCTCCCTCACTGGCGAAGCCACAGGTACGAATTCGTTCACCGTGACCGTCAACGGCACCGACCCGTTTACGCTGTTCAACAATGGCTCGCTGCCTCCCACCATCAACCTCCTCTCCGATACCCTGTCATACACCATCAATGCGCCCATTATACTCGGCACCGGTACTGTATTTAACGCCTACAACAGCGGCACCTTTAGGTTTAACGGTGCCATCACTGGCTCCGGCGACCTCATGGTGATAGGCACTTCCGGTAAGCTCATCCTCTCGGGTGACAACAGCTATGGTAAAACCTTCATTAGCGATGGCAGCACCTTACAAATCGGCAATGACGGATCCTCCGGATCACTCGGTCAAGGGGATGTGGTTAATAACGGCCAGCTGCGCTTCGACCGCACCGGCACCCTGCTAGTGCCCAACTTGATCAGTGGTGATGGCACACTGTATTTGAATAGCCCCACCACCAACCCCGGAACCATCGTGTTGCAGGCGAGCAACACCTTTACCGGCGACGTCACCGTCGACAGCGGCATACTCAAAATCGAGGTCAGTGGTGCACTCTATTCCAACAAGACCATCGAATTGTCTGGCGACAAGGCACAGCTTCTCTTGGCGCCCAGTAGCGGCAACTCTATCAATCTCGCCAGCAACATCACATTCCTGACGAGCAATGATGATACAGGCGCGATCTTTAATCAGTCCGGAAGCAATACCCTGCAGGGTTCTATCACCCTTACCAGCGGCGCCGGCGGCACGAGTATCCATGCAGAACGTGATAAGCTGACCCTTTCCGGAAAAATAACGACCAACGCCAACGATCGCGTCCTCAAACTAAGGGGGGCTGCCGAGGGCGTGATCAGCGGTGTCATCGGCAATGGTTCAGGGAATATGCTCCAACTGGAAAAAACCGATGCGGGCACCTGGACTCTTTCCGGCAAAAATACCTACAGCGGAGAAACCTCCATTAAAGCGGGCACCCTCAAACTTGGTAATTCAACAGCCCTGGGCCATGGCGGCTTTACCTGGAAAGATACCGTTGGCGCGATAGACGACGACGGTGGCACCACGCTCACCAGCGGCGCGACTCTAGACCTCAATGGACAGACTGATGTCATTGAAAAAATCACCCTAAACGGCACGGGGACGAGCGGGCAGGGTGCTTTGATCAATAGTAATACCACGAAGGCTGCGAGCATCGCCGGAGGCTACGTATCCACCCTCGTCGTCACCGCCGGCGGCATTCATAGCAGCGTGCCTACGGTTAGTATCACCGGCGGTGGCGGGACTCTTGCAACAGCCTCAGCCAGACTTGGTCTCACGGATGCCAGCGTGA
>CANIXX010000144.1 GCA_947471115.1 Opitutaceae bacterium
AACCAGACCCCGTAACATGTCATCGAGCATCACCGTCCACCGCAAATTCACCCTCGGCACCGTTGATCCCCGCCTCTTCGGCGGCTTCATCGAACACATGGGCCGCGTCGTCCACGAAGGCATCTTTGAACCCGGCCACCCCGCCGCCGACCCGGCTGGCTTGCGCCAAGACGTCCTAGCGCTGGTACGTGAACTCGGCACGCCCGTGACCCGCTACCCCGGCGGCAACTTCGTCTCCGGTTACAATTGGGAGGACGGCGTCGGCCCGGCTAAAAATCGCCCCGCCAAACTCGACCTCGCATGGAAAGCGCTTGAAACCAACACATTCGGCACCAATGAGTTCATGGACTGGTGCAAGCACGCCAACACCACGCCCATGATGGCCGTGAATCTTGGCACGCGCGGCCCGGATGAGGCGCGCAATCTCCTGGAATATTGCAACCACCCCGGCGGCTCCTATTGGAGCGACCTGCGCCGCAAACACGGCTACGAGCAGCCCCACAACATCAAACTCTGGTGCCTCGGCAACGAAATGGACGGCCCCTGGCAAATCGGCCACAAGACCGCCCAGGAATACGGTCGCGTGGCGGCAGAAACCGCCAAGGTCATGAAGTGGACCGACCCCTCCATAGAACTCGTTGCATGCGGCTCCAGCGGTTCCCATATGCCCACCTTTGGCGCCTGGGAGGATACCGTGCTGGAGCACACTTACGACCACATCGACTACATTTCCATCCACCGTTACTACGGCAACCCGAAGGACGAAACGCCCGGCTATTTGGCGCTCTCGGATGAAATGGACCGCTTCATTAAGAACGTCGTTGCCGTGTGCGACTCCGTGGGTGCACGCAAGAAAAGCACGAAGAAACTCATGCTCTCTTTTGACGAGTGGAACGTCTGGTTTCATTCCATCGGCCAGGAAAAAAACTCCCCCGAATGGAGCGTGGCGCGCCCGCTTTTGGAGGATGTTTACACCATGGAGGATGCCCTGCTGGTGGGCTCGATGCTGATCACTTTACTGAATAATGCCGACCGCGTGAAAATCGGCTGCATCGCGCAAACCGTGAATGTCATCGCCCCGATCATGACCCGCAAGGGTGGCGGTGCGTGGCGTCAGACGATCTTTTCCCCCTTCAGCCTCACCTCGAAATACGGTGGGGGCGAAGTTTTGCGCCAAGTGGTCGAGTGCCCGCGCTACGACGCCGTCCACACGGGCGACGCGCTCAGCCCGGGGTCGATCGTAACGCACTTGCCGCACACGCCCCTGCTCACCAGTGCCTCGATTTACAATGCGGAACCCGGTGAAGTGGTCGTCTTTGCGGTCAACCGCGACCTCGCCAACGCGCAGGAGGTGCGTATCGACCTGCTAGGATTCGCGCCGGGGGCCGTCATCGAATGGCAAACGTTGCACCACGCCGACCTCAAGGCCGTGAACACGGAAGACGAAGAACGCGTAAAGCCCGCCCAGGCCCAAGGCGCGACCCCGGCCGCTGGCGTAGTTAAGGCGGTATTGCCTGCGGCCTCGTGGAACATGCTGCGTATCAAAGTGGGCTGAGGAGGAGCCTAACAAACGGCAGTCTGCCGCTTACCCGAATCCCGAACCCCAAATCCCGAATCCAGAGTTGATGATCATGCACAAATTCCCCCTCAGCCAGATCCGCATCCTTGCCGGCGCCTTTCACAACGCCGAAGAACGCGACATCGCCTACATGTTGCAAATGATGCCCGACCGGCTGCTCGCCCCGTATCGTGCGGAAGCCGGTCTCACGCCCAAAGCACCCGGCTATCCCGGCTGGGAACGCGAGGGCTTGAACGGCCACACAGCCGGGCACTACGTCTCTGCGCTGGCCAACCTCGTCGCCGGCACTCAACGCGTCGACTTGCGCGAGCGGCTGGATTACATGCTGGCGGAACTCGCCGAATGCCAGCGCGCCCACGGCGATGGCTACCTGGGCGGCATCCCCGGCTCGCGCCAGCTCTGGGACCAGCTCCGCGCGGGTCATATCGATACCGGCAACTTCGGACTCAACGGCAAATGGGTTCCTTGGTATAACATCCACAAAATCTTCGCCGGTCTGCGCGACGCCTACCTCGTCGCCGGATGCGACAACGCCCGCAGCATGTTCATCGCCTTGTGCGACTGGTGCGTGGCCCTGCTCGCGCCCTTCACCGATGCGCAAATGCAGACCATGCTCAAAAGTGAATACGGCGGCATGAACGAAGTCCTGGCCGACGCCGCCGCGCTGACCGGCGACGACAAATACCTCGCCGCCGCCCGGCGTTTTTGCGACGACAAGCTGCTCCGGCCCTTGATGCGGGGCGAGGATCCGCTCACCGGCATGCACGCCAACACCCAAATACCCAAGGTGATTGGATACCAGCGTATCGCCGAGTGCGGCGGCGGCGCGGAGTGGAGCGAGGCCGCCGTGTATTTTTGGAAAAACGTCGTCCGCACCCGCACCGTGGCCACCGGCGGCCACGGCGTGCGCGAAATGTTCCACCACCCCAAGGATTTCGCCGCGCTGCGCTGCCATCGCGAAGGCAATGAGACGTGTAATACTTACAATATGTTGCGACTTAGTGGGCTGCTTTTTGCCCAAAGTCGCGACCTCGCCTACCTGGATTACTACGAGCGGGCCATTTATAATCACGTCCTCTCTTCGCAACACCCCGGCCACGGCGGACTGGTCTATTTCACGCAAATCCGCCCGCGCCATTACCGCGTCTATTCCCAGCCTGAAACCGCCTTCTGGTGCTGCGTCGGCACGGGCATCGAAAACCACACGAAATACGGCGAATGGATTTACTCGCACGATGACTCGGGCCTGTATGTTAACTTTTTCATCCCGTCGCACCTCGATTGGACGGAAAAAGGCGTCGCACTCACCCAGGAAACGCGTTTCCCAGACGAAGAAACCAGCCGGCTAAAACTCGCGCTGGCTGCACCGCAGGAGTTCGCGCTGCACATCCGCCACCCGCAGTGGATTCCCGCCGGGCGACTCACCGTGCGCATCAACGGCGAGGCCCAGACGATGGCGTCGCGGCCCGGCGAATACCTTCCGCTGCGCCGCGTCTGGCGCGACGGCGATGTGGTGGAACTGGCCCTGCCCATGAGCATGAGCCTGGAGTTGCTGCCCGACGGCACGCCTTGGGGTGCCTTCGTTTACGGCCCCATCGTCCTCGCCGCCAAGGCAGGCGACGCCGAGATTCCCGGCCTGCTCGCGGGCGAAAAATGGCTCGAACAAATGGCTCAGGGGCCGCTCTATTCGCAGGCCACCGCGCCCATGGTGCTGGCCGCCGACCCCGGCGCCGCCGCCTCACTGCCGCGCCGTGTGTCGGGGCGTGCGCTGGCGTTCCGCCTGGAGGGGCTCGGCTCGCCGGAGGAATCGCTGCGCGAGCTGGAACTTGTGCCCTTTCACACCGTGCATGATGCCCGCTACATGCTTTACTGGCGCGTCACCCCGCCCGCCGATTACCCGGCTGTCTTTGCCAAACTCAATGACAGCGAGGAAGCCGCGCTGGAACTCGACGCGCAAACCGTCGACTCCATCGCGCTAGGCGAACAGCAGCCGGAAAACGACCACAATTTCTTCAACTTCCACAGGCCCGGACACGGCACTCGCGGCGAGGGGGGCGCTGCGGCGGATGAGCTGGAAAAACCCAACAAGTCAGACGAGGAACAAATCAAAGCTGCGCTCAAGGATGAGCAGAACTTCCTCGTGGACGATACGCTCTTTGGCTTCGACGGCCACACCTGGCGCCGCACGAACTCTTGGATGAGTTGCGATTTCACCGATCCGCAGGGACTCGCGAAATCCCTGTGCATCCACTTTGCCGGCACGGAAACGGCGGGCCCCTTTGATTTGTTTTTGGATGATGTCAAAGTCACTGAGGTCAAAACCGGTGCCATTCCCGCCGCGTCAGCGCCGGAGGTTCAGACCCTGCAGGCCACTCATCGTGGAGCTTACGTCGAAGAATACCTTCTGCCGCCGGAGGCACTCGGCGTGAAAGGCGTGCGCAAGTTCCGCATCACTGCGACCTCCGACAAAAAAACCGACGCCATTTATGCGATCCGTCTGATGCGGTGAGCGCAAGACGTGGAGCATAAGCCTGCATGTTCGATACAACTGATATGAACCTGGTTTTATAAACAATGGGGCTGAAGTGGTTTATCAGCGCCGAATCGGGATAAAGTCATAGAACAGGTGCTTGGGTCGGAAGGCTTGGCGATTGAAATGAAAACAGCGATCCGGGGCGCGTCGTGCCGCCGGGGATCTGTGGGGTTTATCAAACAACCAGAATCCATAAAACTCGCCCCGCCCCCTGCGGCGACCCCTGCGGCATTTTATTCATAACCAAAGAGTTGGTTCGGACTTTGGAGGTCGATGGTTCAGCTTTGAGTGGTGGACGTTGCCTGGGAGTGGAGAGGCAGCGAATAGCTATCAGTCCGTGGGGGGGAGGATTTCGACGACTACGGCGGTGGTGTTGTCGCGACCGGAGTTTGCCAGCGCCTGTTCGATGAGCCGGTGTGTGGCGTCCTTTTCGGGGTGGGCGGGGTCGGGGTGGCGCAGCAGGTCGTCGAGGTGGTGGTCCCACAGGCCATCGATGAGGCCGTCGGTGCACAGAAGGAAGCGGTCGCCGGGCTGGTAGTTAACCGCGCCAATGTGCGGCTCGATAAATTGGTGTCCTGCGCCGAGGGCCTGCTGGATCACATTGCGGCGCGGGTGGGTGCGGCATTGGCGTTCGTTGAGCTGGCCCTGGCGGCGCTGCCAGCCGACGAAGCTGTGGTCGTGGGTGAGTTGGCGCAGCTCACCCCCGCGCGGCAGGTGGTAGATGCGGCTGTCGCCCAAGTGGCCGAAGTACATCCATTCGGGTGAGAACCAGCATAGGCTTAAGGTCGCGCCCATGCCGGCGCACTCCTCGTAGGCGTTGCCGAGTTTGAGCAACGCCTGATGGCTGGAGTCAAAGAGTTCGCCCAGCAGGTCGTTGAAGCCGCTGCTCAGTCCCTGGGCAGACAAGCGGTAGCCTTTGGGTAGAAGTCGGGTGATGTGGTCGATGGTGATGCGGCTGGCAAACTCTCCGGATTTTGCGCCGCCCATGCCGTCGCTTACCGCAAAAACAAAGTCGCTGGAGGCCATGGAGGCTTCGCCGGTTTTTCCAAGGTAACGCACATCGCGACCGTCAAAGGTGACCCCTAGGAACGCATCCTCGTTGTTGGAGCGCACGGGGCCGCGTTCGGTCAGTCCCGACCAGCGAAGACGGGGCGAAGCAGCGGTTGATGGGGGGAGGGGCGACATGAAATGGAAAACGGGTGTGAAAAGGTCGATCTGCGCTGCGGAGGACTTATTTGGGATGAATACTGTTCATATTTGCGCAGCTCAGGCGTGGGGTATGGGTAAAAATGCGCAGCCGTTCACGGCGCCACGGACGGAGCGGGTGGAGGCGCGGCAGGTTGGTCAAGCAAGGTGGCCAATTCGAAGTCGATCACGCAGAGCCGCCCGTCGGTTTTGCGGTAAGTGATGTTGCGCATAAACGCGTCATCGTGGCGGACGCCATAGGCCTCTAACTCGTTGAAAACCTCCTTCATACGTTCATCGCTGATGTGTTCGATCATGATGCCGCAGTTGGTGGTGATGATCTTAAGGATGTCGGGTTCGGCCTCGAGCAGGCGGGGCACGAAGTCGCAGCCACGCTGCTCCAAGTGCTTGAGCACACGGACCTCGTTTTCAAAGCGTTCCTGCGCCTGGTGACCGCGGAAGGTTTTGTGCACCCGGCCGTCGTAGCCGATGCGCACGAGGGCGCGGGCGGTATCTTTGACCTCTTGCATGGTGTTTTTACCATCGGAGGGACTTTAGGGGCTGGCAAGGGCGAGTTTGGCACCCAGCGGCGAGGCCTGCGCAAGGGGAGGGGGCGGTAAAATTCTCACACTTCGTCACCAACTTCCCATTGCCAGTGGCATGTAAATTGCTAATTCCATCGCAGGTTTCATTTCGTGTTCTCACGGGCCAAAACCTCCGTTCGATCACCTCCAAACCTACATCTACACCACCTCCTCATGGCCAAATACAAATTGGAATACATCTGGCTCGACGGCTACAAGCCCGTCGCCAACCTGCGCAGCAAGACCCAAATCAAGGAATTCGCCGCTTTCCCGAAGCTCGAAGAACTTCCCCTTTGGGGCTTTGACGGCAGCTCGACCCAGCAGGCCGAGGGCCGCAGTTCCGACTGCGTGCTGAAGCCAGTCGCCATTTATCCCGATGCCACCCGTACCAACGGTGTGCTCGTGATGTGCGAAGTGATGATGCCAGACGGCAAAACCCCGCACATTTCCAACTCTCGCGCTACCATCGTTGACGATCCTGACACTTGGTTCGGCTTCGAGCAGGAGTACTTCTTCTATCAAGACGGTCGTCCTCTCGGCTTCCCCGAGGGTGGCTATCCCGGACCCCAAGGCCCTTACTACACGGGCGTTGGCTTCAAGAACGTCGGCGACGTTGCCCGCCAGATCGTCGAAGAGCACCTCGACCTCTGCTTGGAAGCCGGTATCAACCACGAAGGCATCAATGCCGAAGTGGCCAAGGGCCAATGGGAATTCCAAATCTTCGGCAAGGGCTCCAAGCGCGCCGCCGACGAGGTTTGGGTCGCCCGTTACCTGCTGATCCGCCTCTGCGAACAGTACCAGATTGACGTCGAGTTCCACTGCAAGCCGATCCTCGGCGCCTACCAGCAGCCCCTCGATTGGAACGGTTCGGGCATGCACGCCAACTTCTCCACTAAGTATATGCGCGAAGTCGGTGGTAAGGACTACTTCGAGAAGTTGATGGCCGCCTTCAGCAAACACTGCGCCGAGCACATCGCCGTTTACGGCCCGGATAACCACCTCCGCCTCACCGGTCTGCATGAGACCCAGTCGATCGACAAGTTCTCCTACGGCATCGCCGACCGCGGCGCTTCCGTGCGCGTCCCCCACAGCTTCGTCAACAACGGCTACAAGGGTTACCTCGAGGATCGCCGTCCGAACTCCGCGGGCAACCCCTACGAGATCGCTTCGCGCATCCTCAAGACCATTCAGACGGTCCCGACCGCCTAAGTCTTAAAACCAAAGCTGGCGCGGCTCGACATGAGACGCCTCAGTTTTTGGCGAAGCGGCCCTGCCACACCGGCGGGGCCGCTTTTTTTGTGCCCTCTCGTGGTCAACTGCCTATTGGGCAGTAACATTAAACTGGTTGGATGGAGCTCTGAGGTAGTGAGGTGCTTTAGCCCGCAGGTTTGAGGGGCTTTTTTCCAATCGCCGATGCGGGCTGCAGCACCGAACTACCTTCGATGCGCCCCTTTAAATGTTACTGCGTGTTAAGCTGACTTCGCCGCTTTTAACGGGATAACTGCCTGTATTGCTGAAACTAAGGATTCTGGTGTAAATGGTTTTTTGACCTGGCCGTTGATCCCCAGCGCCGTGATTTTGGGGAGCACTTTATGGTCGGTCGTGGACGTGAGCATGATCACCGGGAGTTTGCTCAACTCGGGGTGGGATTTGAGCATGGTGAGCATTTCTAGCCCGTCCATGGTCGGCATGCTGACGTCGATGACCAAAAGTTTGGCCTGGGTGCGCTCCAGTGCGAACAGCCCAGTGAACCCGTTTGTCGCTTCGTGAACCACACAGTCGAAAGGCGCGAGGGCGTTTTTGGCGATCAGGCGCACCGCTTTTGAATCATCGATGACAAGAATGGTGACGGGCATGGTACGGAGTCGTGTGAGCGTGGTGGCTGAAGTTGGTGCAGGCGGCCTAGGCGGTCGGTGTGACCGAGTATGATAATGCGTATGAGCGCGAGTCGCGGCTGACTTGGCAAAGAGATTGCGCGCGGGAGCGGCTATTTTAACGCAGGTGCGCGCTTGGCAGCGGGGTAAGTTGGGTCCAAATTGGGGGCACGATGAGCCTCCTGGAATACGCACTCCTGGCTTTCGGTTCGCTTTTTGCGATCGTCGATCCACTCGCGGTGGTGCCGGCGTTTGTGACCATGACGGCGCGAGATTCACGAGCGGAACAGATTCGTATGGCGCGGTTGGCCTGTGCCGTGGCGGGGATCGTGCTCACGCTCTTTGTTTTGACCGGCCCGTGGATTTTCAAGCTGTTGGGTGTGACCCTCCCGGCGTTCCAGATCGCGGGTAGTATCCTCTTGTTTTGCATCGCCTTTGACATGCTCCACGCCCGACCCACCGGTTCGCGGGAAACGCTCGAAGAGGTGCAGGCCGGCGTGGCCAAGGACGATATCGCCATCACCCCGCTCGGGGTGCCGATGTTGGCCGGCCCCGGGGCGATCTCGGCGGTGCTGATTCTGCGCGCTCAGGCCCAGGGAGTTGCCCAGCACTTGGCGCTTTTGGGGGCCATCGGGCTGGTGTGTGTGACGGGCTATTTTATCCTGCGCTTCGCCGTGCTGGGGACGCAGTGGTTAAGCCCCTTGGTTTTGAAACTCACCGCGCGCCTCATGGGGTTACTGCTGGCGGCGGTGGCGGTGCAGTTTGCGTTAAATGCGCTGCGCCAACTCGGGGTGCCGTTGCAGTTCTGAGGCGCGTTTAC
>CANIXX010000145.1 GCA_947471115.1 Opitutaceae bacterium
ACCGATCAAAAAATCGGCGGCCTGGTGGGCGCTCACGCAAGAAGCGCGTCGGGCGATTTTCGAGGAGAAATCCCACCACACCCAAATCGGGCTGCGTTACCTGCCATCGATCGCGCGTCGATTGCACCATTGCCGCGACTTGAGCACCGCCGAGCCGTTCGATTTTCTAACGTGGTTTGAGTACCCGGCGGCCGCCGAGGCCGATTTCGACCATTTGCTGCGCGAGTTACGCGCCTCGCCTGAGTGGAGCTACGTCGAGCGCGAGGTAGATATCCGCCTGGAGCGTTAACCGCAGGGACCTCAAGATGCGCTAGTAGGCAGTAACATTCGAGTTGTAGGATTGGCGCTGAGGTAGCGCGGTGCTTTAGCCCGCAGGTTTGTATCGGTTTGCCTCCTGCAATCGCCGATGCGGACTGAAGCACCGCGCTACTTTTAATCCGAAAACTCGAAGGTTACTGCCTACTCGGGCTAACAATAAAACCCAAGAACAGCCCCCTTTTTACCACTGGCCGCGCGGCTTCTAGGCATCGAGTAAATCTTCAACCAATCGTAAAAAAAGTGACCCGTTAGTTATTGGCACACTTTTAGCCTAACTAAAGAAGTGAAACCAATCGTACCTTCGCTTCAGTCCTTTAGTGTGCTGCGCTTCACCCTCATGCAAAAAGCGTGTGGCACAGCGAGCCAGTTCCGCGAGATCATCGGCTATTTCAACGATGCCGAATTGGCGTTCGAGACGGCCAAAACCGCAGCATGGCAAGCGCTTTGCGTGCACGCGCGTACACCGCTTTCAGATTCGGGCTGCGAAGCGCTAGAGCTCATGGTGGAAGATACGGAATGGGGCTACGATCTGCGCTGCAATGGCCGTGTAGTGGATCGATTTTGGATTCACGATCGTAACGCGAACCAGCCCGCCTGAGCGCAATTGCTTAGGTAAAGCCGGGGAACGCTCCGTTTGGCCGTAAAGAACGCAGCGAAATACAGGGTTTGTTTTTGCGCTCCTTGCGTTTTTTGCGGCTAAACCCGATCCGGGCAGAGGCCAATGACAGGCTAAATCCCCACACCCGCTATGCACACCTGTGGCGGTGCCATTTGGGCAAAAAAAAGCCCTCCGCCGGCAAAGGCGGAGGGCTAAGGCGAGCCAGCGGCTGAGGCCGCGAGCACGGAAGGATTACTTGGCAGCGGGGGCGCTCACCGGCTCGGTGACAGCGCTCACGGGAGCAGCGGCCTCGGGAGCAGCGGCGGGAGGAGCCTTGAAGTCGAGCAGTTCAACTTCGAACAGCAGCGTGGCGGCCGGGGGGATGGTCGGAGGACGGCCCTCTTCGCCGTAGGCCAGCTGGAAGGGAACGTAGAGCTTGATCTTGCCGCCCTTGGCGATCTTTTGCACGCCCTCGGTCCAGCCGGGGATCACACCATTGAGGGGGAATTCGACGGGCTCACCGCGTTGCACGGAGCTGTCGAACACAGTGCCGTCAACCAGGGTGCCGGTGTAGTGAACCTTGACGATATCCGTGGCCGTGGGGAAAGCGCCGGTGCCGGGGGTGACGATCTCGTAGTTCAGACCGCTGGGGAGGGCGACCACGCCAGGCTTGCCCTTGAGCGTGTCGAAGAACTTGGCGCTCAGGGCGTCATTCTTGGCCTTCTGCTTGGCGGTGTATTCGGCCTGTTTGGCCTGCATGAATTTGTCGAGCTCAGGGCCGACTTCGTCGATCTTGAAGGGAGACTCAGCGCCACTGGCGGAAGCCTGAATGCCCTTGATGATGGCGGCGGTCTGCTCGGCGGTGAAACCGAGTTCGCTCAGGCCCATACGACGGCCGACGAACCAGCCGAAGGTTTCGAGCAGCTGGGGCTCGGTGAACTTGGCGACCGCAGGAGCGGCGGCCGGGGCAGCCGCTGCAGGAGCGGCATCTTGAGCGGACAGAACAGCAACCGAGCTAATGGCAAGCAGGGCGGCCTTGATCGTGGAGGTTAATTTCATAGTTTGGGGAAGATAAGAAACGGGAAAACGGAATTTGTGCCGTTATAGGAGTTAACTTTACGAACAACCCAATGGCCTATGGCAACTTTTTACTCCCGACTCGCGTAAGTTCTTAACTCCGCACCTAGTTCCCCAACACCCCATGCACCCCGATCTCTTTTGGACGAGCCAAGATGGTCAGATTCTAACCGTTAAAAACAAAGATGCCCGCACCGTCAGCCTCCAGCTGGCCTTCTGGCCGCGCAACGTCGGCGAACTGGAGTTCTGGGGCGAGCACCTAGGACAGCTCAACTTCACCGAGCGCAGCACCCTCGCGCGCATCGGCATCGAAATGATCCCCAAGGCCCCGGGGGTCATCGATGAAGGACGCCTCATCCTTGAGGCCGAGGCCTTTCTCTACGACGACAGTTTCCCCAACGCCGGTTACTGGAAAAAACTCCTCCGCCCAGGTGTGGCCGTGGGCCGCCTGTTTTACGCGCCGGAGTCAGCCAAGCTCGCCACCGCCGAAATCTGGGACGCGGTTCAGACCAACCGCATCAAACTGCCCAACACCATCAGCATCGACCGGCTTGGGCGCGTTTTTCTCACCCCGCATCACGTCCGCTACACCCTCAACGCCCGCCTCAAACGGCCCGACTTCGAGCGCATGGTCAGCGGCGAGGCCGGCCGCGGCTACCTCGACAAAGTCCAAATTCGCCAGGAAACCAACCTGCTCACAATCGGCCCGCGCTCAGGCGTGCTCACCAGCTGCTCGATGTACCTGAAAGAGCACTACGTCCTGCTCAACCGTGGCGAGGGCAACTTCGGCATCCACACCAGCGCCGTCCTGCTCGATCCGGTAAAAACTTTCGGCACCAACATCATGTTGGAGATCTACAACACCGGCACGCAGCCGGTGGTTAACCCCATGGTTTCGGTGGAGATTTTTAACGCGCCCACAGTCACCACCAACGGCCAGGCGCCCGCCGACCCCGTATTTAAATCCCTGTTACGCCGACGCACGCGCCTGCTGACCACGGCCACCGAAGTGTTTGCCACGATCGACACGCTGCCGCCCCAAACCGCGCCCGCCGCCAAGCCCCGCACCCGCATCTCCGTGCGAGGCCAGAGCGCGACCATGGAGAACTTCAGCCTGTTCCTGCGCACCGCCGGCGGCTCCGCGCCCAAACCCGATACGCTCACCACCTGCGGCTACCGCACCATGGTCGACGCCCTCGCCGCCGCCCCCGCCGACACCGATACCCTGCTCATCGACTACTTCCCCAACCTGCTCGAAAACATCGAGCTGTTGACGCACCTGCCCGAGCTCAAGCTGCGCCGCATCATCTTCCGCCAGCCCTCGCGCACCCACGGCTTCTTTTTATCCAACAACGCCCACGGGCGCCTCCAGACCTACAACGACCTCGGCATCGACGTGTATTGGTTCAACACCGCGATGGGCGACCTGTACCGCCACATCTACAAAAAGCACCACGGCTTCTTTGTCCGCGAGGAGCTCGGGCGCGTGTTCCAAGAGTCCACCATTCTCGCCTTCTATGGCTCCGCCGTTGGATTGGAACAAGGCGACACCGACCGTATCTCCGGCCTGATCGACAAACTCACGGGTTTTATCGGCCCCAACGTCGGCATCCTCACCGGTGGTGGCGGCGGCGTGATGCGCTTGGCCACCGATCAGGCGCGAGCCAAGGGCGCGCTCACCGGCGCGTGTTTCCTCGAACTGGAAGCGCAACCGCCCGAGCTCGGCGTGGACTTCTTTAACACGTTTCAGGAAACCGCCCGCCATTACCGTCAAAAGTGGTTCGAAGTGGCAGACTTTTGCGTGTTTAACGTCGGCGGCGTGGGCACCCTGGAGGAAGTCGGCATCGAGCTGTGTAACCTCAAGCTGGGCATCCGCCCGCGCACGCCCTACGTGTTTTACAATTCCGCCTATTGGACGGATTTGCGCCGCCAGCTCACCGAGATGGTGAAATCCAAACGCACGCCGGCGTGGATGCTCGACTACATGCTGTTCACCGACGACCCCGACGAGGTCGTGGCGTTTTACCGGAAAACCCTGCAGGTGCTGTAGGCTGCCGTAACATAAAACGGGGCAGTTTAAAGTAGGACTGCCGTGCCGTTCAGCTCCCCCCGATACGGTTAAATTATCCGCTGCACGTGCCGCTGGTTCGTCTTCGCGTTTAAAATTTCCACGTCCTGGTTTCGGCGTTTCGCTATCCACTGGAACTGCGAAGCCCCCTTTTTTTGCGACCGCCTGGGAGCAAGAGCGCACCTCCGCGCCTTCATTGAGGCGAATAACGGGCCCTCATTTTCTGCTTTGGGATGAGAAGAATCACTCAGGCGAGGCCCATTTTCCCATTTACCCAAAGCCCGACTTAGCGCACCGCTTTTAAACCATGAAGGCCTTCCTCGAACTCGTAGCGAGCCAACCCATGGCTACCTTTGGCGCTGGCGTTATCGTACTGGAACAAGATTCCCCGTGCACACAGGTCTTTGTATTGCTCGAAGGGGAAGTGGAAGTTTTACGCGGTAAACATCGCGTGGCGCGTACCGCAGAGCCCGGTGCGGTTTTTGGCGAAATGGCGATGCTGCTCGGTGGCTTTTGTACCGCCAGCGTCCGCTGTGTGACGCCCTCACGTTTTGCGGTCATCGAAGAGCCTGGGGATTTTTTCGCCCATTCTGCGGTGGCTTCGCTGCATGTGGCCGAATTGCTTGCCCGCCGCATCGATGCGCTCAACCGCTACCTCGTGGATGTGAAGACCCAGTACGAAGGCCACGACCACCTCGGCATGGTCGATTCCGTGCTCGGCGTGCTCATGCACAGACAGCCTCGCCCCGCAGTCGTAGGTTCACGGGTGATCGACGCGGAGTAACTTCAGCGTACCCGATCACGTTCCGCCCGCGCGTGTGTCGATGCGCGTTCGTAGGCCGGAGCTCAAGCCGACAAGATCAATGTTACAGCCAACTCGAACGACGTTTAATCCCGAACGCCGAAGTTTTAACCACGGAATTCACAGATGAGCACAGATAACAAAGTGTTACTGAATTTAAAGACAGGATGAAAAAAGGGGGCCAGTTGAGTTCATTTACCTCCTAAGATATTGTATCTGTGTAATCTGTGATTGGTTTGAACTTCGGAATTCAGGTTAATAGATCGCTTGTTGCTCGACGCCAGCGATCGATTGCCAGCGCACCACACCGTTTTTGAGATCGATCCAGAGCGCGGCAGGACTTGCCCCGATCTGACGCCCAGGATTAAACGCCCAGGTTTTTCCGATGCGATGCACCCACGCCCCGTCCGGATAAAAGGGTGCATTATGGATATGCCCAGAAACCACAAAATCGGGCTTAAAGCGCTCGATCCAGCCCGACAGGATTGAGTCGCCCACAAATCGTTTCCCATTCCAGCTCAACGGGCCATCAGGAGGAGCGTGATACACCCACAGCCAGGGAACGCCCGGAGGGGGCACGGCAGCGAGCAATTGCTGCTCCACTTCCGCACACGAAATCGGGCCATCCCACCACGGACAAATCGTAATACGCACCCCCTCCACGTCGATTGATTCGCCGTCCACATGGAGCCGCTCTGATTTTAAATCCGCCAGCCACTTGGCGCGTGATTCACCTGAAGCATCACGGTAGTCGCCATCATGATTACCCGAACTCACGATGAGTCGGGTCGCCTGCCGTAAACGCTGAAGATATTTCTCGACCACCACCACCTGCACATCGATTTCCAAGACACCGGCAATATCGAGTAGATCACCGCCGATAATAAGCGCGTCGCACTCGCCCGCATTTAGCGTCAGCCAATCAAACTGTTTTAACGCGTAATGGAGGTCGGCGACAAAAAGCAGTTTCATTCAGGAGTGAGCTAAAGAGCGTCCACCCTGAGGTCGACTTTTCGTTGTATGAAAAGAAACCGTGCGACGTTGCCGCCAAACGTCGACTGCTCGCCACACGAACCGGCGGGATGAGGGTGAAACGGGGGCACAGCTTAATCCAAAAACGCTTCAGATTACTGCCTGCCTGCGACTGAATCGAAACCCAACAAACAAAGCATCGGCCCCGCACCCGCCCATTTTTACCCCAGCCGTTTTTTTGTGGCTGTTGTCCGCGCTTCCTTCAATGAATGCATTTTTTAGTGTTCTGGCGCATTCCGTTAGATCCCCCCACTCGATCAGGCTGATCTCTTTGTTTATCAAAGCACACGTGTTGGCGAACGCAGTAAACCACCCACGCATCATGTCCCCCCATCGAGCCGCCTTCTTTAAACTAGCCGTCTTGTTGCTTGGCGGTCTCCCCGCGCTCACCTCTGCGGAAACCACCACGGCTCAAGTGCCGGTGCAGGATGCGCCGCACCAACTGCCTGACTTTGTCGTAACCGCCACGCGCAGTCCGCAAGCCACTGACACGCTGCCAGTCGTCGTCACCGTATTCACCGCCGAAGAACTGCGCACCTCACCGTCGCTTGCCATCGACGACACGCTGCGCTCCGACCCCTCGTTCAGCCTTTTTCGTCGTACCGGCAGTCTTACCGCCAACCCCACGGCCCAAGGCGTCTCGCTCCGCGGGCTCGGCCCCAGCGGAGCCAGCCGTTCTCTCGTACTTCTCGACGGCGTGCCGCTTAACGACCCTTTCGGCGGCTGGGTCGCCTGGACAAAAGTCCCCAAACTTTCCCTCGCCTCCGCCGAGATCGTGCACGGTGGCGGCTCGGGAGCGTGGGGTAACTCCGCACTTGGCGGCACGGTGCAACTCTTCACTGCCAAGCCCGCCGACAACCGTCTCGCCGCCGAAACCTATGTTGGCGAATTCAATACGCGCGGAGGCGAGGTGGCGGTGACTCGCACCACCGCCGACGCACGCAGGGCCCTCACCGTGGACGCCGCCGCGTTCTCCACCGACGGTGTTTATCTCATCCGTAATCCCGGCACGATCGACCGCCCCGCCGACCTCGATTACCAGCGAGCCCAAGCGTCATTGCTCAATCAACTCTCCGATACGACCGCGTTAACCGTGACCGCCCGTCGCTACTCCGAAGACCGCGGCAATGGCACGCCGCTCCAGCGCAACTCCTCTGAGGAAACCTTTGTCTCCGCCGCGCTCACCGGCTCCGCACTGGCCGCGAGAGTGAGCGAGTGGTCGGCCGTCGTCTATTTCCAAGACCAAAGCTTCAAATCCTTCTTTTCGTCGGTTAATGCCGCGCGCACTTCAGAGACTCCCGCCAACGACCAATACGACGTCCCCGCCCAGGCGATCGGCGGTTCCGTAGCCTCCACATGGACCAGCGACGACGATGCCACCACCACGCTCGGCTCCGATGCGCGCCATGTCCAAGGCGAGACCCGCGAACGTTTCAATTTTACCGCCGGTCCCTTCGACCGTCGCGCCGGCGGCGAGCAAGCCTTCTTCGGGCTCTTCGCCCACCATGACCAATCGTTTTCTTCCACGCTTCGCGCGTCCGCCGGAGCCCGCCTCGACTACTGGGAAAACACCGACGGCTTCCTTAGCGAAACAGGCCCCGCGCCAACCAACACCCGTTTCGAGGAACGCGACGGCCTCGAGTACAGCCCCAGCCTCGGTCTCGTCTGGCAAGCCGCCCCGGCAGTACGCGCCCGCGCCTCAGCCTATCAGGCCTTCCGCGTCCCCACGCTCAACGAATATTATCGCCCGTTTCGCGTAGGCAGCGTCACCACGAACGCCAATGCCGCGCTCTCGCCCGAAAACCTCACAGGGGCCGAGACAGGCCTCGATTTTGGCCGGGCCGGGGCTCCGCTCGGTGCCTCGCTCACCGGGTTTGTGAACGACCTAGACGATGCCGTGACCAACGTCACCGTGGCGTCCAACACCCGCCAACGTCGCAACCTAGCAAGCGTGCGAGTGCAAGGCCTTGAGGCCTCCGTCAACGCACGGCCTGTCGACTCGCTCAGGCTCGAAGCCGCCTACCTCCACACCGACGCCCGGGTGACCGACCCGGGCTCCGCCGCCCCCGCCTCGCTCGACGGGAAACGCCTGGCACAAGTCCCGCGCCACACGTTCACCACGTCGGTAAGTTGGAATGCGCCGGCGGCGTTTCAAGTCAGCGCCCGCGCCCGATGGTTTTCCGAACAGTACGAGGACGACGAAAACACTTTGCCTCTCGCCTCCGCAGCGACCGTTGACCTCGGCGTTTCACGCCGCTTTGGCCTCCGCTGGGAAGTGTTCGTAGCGGTAGAAAACCTCTTCGATACCGAGGTTCAAACCGGCCGCACCTCCGCCGGCGTGATCAGCATCGGCCCGCCCCGTTGGTCACGCGCGGGGGTTCGTTACGACTGGTGAAAGGGCAAGGGACGGGAAAATTAGCCGGACGGATGCGCCAAAAGCCCCAAGGCATGCGTTTATTAGGGATGCGGGGAGAGCTAAAACACCGAATTGGCGCCAGAACTGGATCGCCCTGCGTGAAATTGAATCCAGCCCACACGGAGGAGGGATCTCCCGCCATGTCCCCGGTCGTGGCATTGTCACCAGTAGGTAGTAACCTTCGAGTTGTCGGATCATCGCCAGCTCA
>CANIXX010000146.1 GCA_947471115.1 Opitutaceae bacterium
AGCGTGTGCAACGCGTGCCGCTCACCGAGGCCAACGGCCGCATTCACACCTCGACGGTAACGGTGGCCGTGTTACCCGAGGCCGAGGAAGTCGATTTCCACCTCGATCCACAGGACCTGGAAATCAGCGTGCAACGCGCCAGCGGTCCCGGCGGTCAAGGGGTTAACACAACCGACTCGGCCGTGCGCATCCTGCACAAGCCGACCGGCATGATGGTGTATTGCGCCGACGGCCGCTCGCAGCAGAAGAACAAAGCCAGTGCCTTGGCGGTGCTGCGCTCGCGCCTGTTGCAGCACAAGGAGGAGGAGGAACGCGCCAAGTACGCCGACCAGCGCCGCAGCCAGATCGGCACCGGCGGGCGCAGCGAGCGCATCCGCACTTACAATTTTCCCCAAAGCCGCATGACCGACCATCGTATCGGTCTAACGCTGTACAGTTTAGCGCAAGTGATGCAGGGCGCGATCGACCCGGTGATCGAGGCGCTGCAACGCGCGGATTTTGAGGAAAAGTTCGCCGCTCTCACCGGCCAACCCTACGTGCGTACCCGCGCCAAGGACGGCGACGACGACTGAGCCGCGCAACCGAGCCAGGCAGCCCCCGGATTTTTAACCGCTAATGTACGCTAATAAAAACCACTGAATCCAAGGCTCCGAATTAGTGGTGATTAGCGTCCATTAGCGGTTACAAAATGCCGGGATTCGTTTTCCGGTTTTGTATCACTTTCAATCCTTTCTCTAAAATGCTCACCGTTCTCGCCGTCGTTCAGAAGACCACTGATTTCCTCGCTGCCAAAGGCGTGGAATCGGCGCGGCTCAACGCCGAGTTGCTCATTGGCCACGCACTCGGGCTTAAGCGCATGCAGCTTTATCTCCAGTTTGAGCGTGAGTTACCCGAAACCGATTTGGAGAAAATCCGCCCGCTGGTGAAGCGCCGCAGTCAGCGCGAGCCGTTGCAGCACATCCTTGGCGAGACGGAGTGGTCGGGCGTGAAGCTCAAGGTCGATCGGCGGGCGCTCATTCCCCGGCCCGAGACCGAGTTTTTAATTGAATTACTGGAAGCTCGGCTCGCCCCGAATCCGCCGGCGCGGATTCTCGACCTCGGCACCGGCACGGGCGCCATCGCCTTGGCTCTGGCCAAGCGATTTCCTGAGGCTCAGGTGGTGGCGGTCGACGCCAGTGACGACGCCCTGGCTTTGGCCGGCGAAAACGCCCGCGCGCTCGGGCTCGACAGCCGCGTTTCCCTGGTAAAATCGAGTTGGTACACCGCGCTTACGGCTGCGGCGACCGAGCCGTTTGATGTCATCGTCTCCAATCCCCCATATTTGACGGCGGCGGAGACGGCGGCGGCCGAGCCCGAGGTGCGCGTTTACGAGCCCGTTTCGGCTCTCACGGCGGCGGAGGCCGGCCTGGCGGACCTGCGCGAGATCATTACCGGAGCGTTGCCCTTTTTAAAGCCGGACGGCTGGCTGGCGCTGGAGACCGGAATCGCGCAACACACTGAATTGATAAAGGTTCTAGATTACTCAGGTTGGGTTGGCGTGGAATCGAAGCGGGATTTAACCGATCGCGACCGGTTTATTTTTGCACGCCGACCGGCGGCTTGAGGGGCAAAATACGGGCATTAAAAAGGGGCCGAGCGCAAAGCTCGGCCCCAGTAAGTCGTTAGCGGATTGGCTTATGCCAATCGGTTTTTGAGGTGAGCTGGATTGGCCGTCCCTGGCCAAATCTGAATAGCGTTTTTCAGGCTGATGATATGCCGCAGATCGTGCACGCGCTCGTGGCGGGCCCACTTCCGTATGGGATGGGTCGTTAACTCACTCGGTCAGCTCGCAAACCTCGACGACACGCTCCAAGGCCTTGGCAAGGTGATCGCGAGCCACGTTGGTGCCGAGCATCTTCGGTTTGTTCTCTTCCAAACGTCCCAGGAGCGTTGTCATTAGCTCCGTGTTGTAGGCCTGCATCACCATCTCAATCGCCTTCTCGCGGGCGACTTTTTCGGTGATTTTCTTCATCGCTAGTTTTTTGTCCATAAGATTGGAGGGGTGTTGGTTATGACGTTTACGAAAAGCACCGGTGTTGCAAGTGCGGTGTGTTAAAAAAGCGTGAATTTGCAATGGGCTGCAGCTCCCATGCATAGTAGGCGGCAGTCACATTGAGAATGTCGGATTGAGCTCTGAGGTAGTGCGTTGCTTGAGCCCGCAGGCTTGGATCGCCTTCTTCATCCAATCGCGGATGCGGGCTGAAGCACCGCACTACGTTTGATCCAATTCTTTAGCGGTTCCGGTCTGGCCCGTCGGCGTCCAAGCGGTTCAGACTTTGAGGTAGGTTTTGCGCACCCCTTGGATGCGTTTGGTGGTCTCGCCCAATTTGGCGAGTTCCTCGCTGTCGCGGGCTTGGGCCGCTGCAATACGTAGGGCCATTTTATCAAAGCGCTGCTGCAGCTTTTCGGTGTGCGGTTTGAGCGCCGCGGCCTCGGTCGGTTTTTCTTGGGCAAGGCGTTGTAATACCGCGAGTTCGCGCTCCAAAATGCTGACTAGCCCGTGCCAATCTTCGTGGCCCATCGCACCGTCTTCTTGGTGGGAAAACGATTCCAGGCAGGAAACCAGCCGCTGCGTGGTGGGGCTGAGTTTGGATTGGGACATAACGCTGAAAAATCAGGCGACGCGGTTTTCGTTGGAACGGAGCATTTCGGCCCACGCGTCACGCAGGGTGCGCACCAAGGTTTCAACCTCGATGAGCGGGGCTTCGTCCTTGCGCAGGTTGCACTCAAAAAGACGGCGAAGGTGGTAATCGTAGAGGCGGTCCAAGTTGGCCGCGATGTCGCCGCCGGCCTCCATGTCGAGGTTGGCGCGCAGCTCGCTGAGGATTGCCTGGGCGCGCAACAGCGCGGTGTGGATCGTCTCGATGCGGCGGGGGTTGTCCTCGGGCAGGGCGAAGCCGGCGCGGGCTTGGGCCATAAAACGCAAGGCCCCGTCATACATCAGCAGCACCAGTTGGCCTGGGCTAGCCGTCAGTATCGACTGCGTTTGGTAGGCGCGAGCGCCCGGGTTGGCAAACGCCATGGTCTTAATTCTCCTGTAAACTCAGGTCCTTGGACTGGGCGAGTAAGCGCCCGATTTTGCCCATAATGGCCACCGAGGGATAATCAGGGTCTGTGGCCAATGCGGCCGCGCGTTCGACCACTTCGGGGCGGATCGCGGGGGTTTTGGCCAGCGCTGCGTGCAGGCGCGCGGCATGTTCGGTGCTCAGCGAGTCGTTCGCGGCGAGCGCTTGCGGCAGCTCGGCGTGGCTCTTACTCGGTCGAGGGGCGACGTTGGCGGGTGTCGGGACGGACCCGAGGTTATTGGTATTCGTGATCATGGTTTTTGTTATGATAGCACGGTCAGCCCTGAAGCACTAAGGGAACGCCGTTGGTCTTTGCACTGGTCATATCGGCACAGCTTTTGAAAAGTTTAGTTTGATTTTGCATTCGGATCGATTCGAGGAGGAAGCAGTTCGCAGACCGCTTGAAACGCATATTCGGCGAAACGCGTCGGACTTTGAACAATGCTGCTGGTGGTGTCTCCCTTACCCGAACCGTTGGCTTTTGCATAACGGCGGGCCGCCCGCGCGGTCGAATCCCGCCCGGAGTCGAACAGTTCATCGGCCATCCAGAGGGTTTCCCCGGTGGTCACGTCCACCAGGCGGGCGCGGAAGGACAACGACAGGGGTGGGTAGGCCGTGGCGTTGTTAAGGTCGAGGAAGAGCACCGCCTGAGCGTCGGTTTCGCGGCCAATGCGCAGCAGTAAATCCGGGGGCAGCAGGCCACTGGCCGAAAAGGTTTCCTTGGCAGTCCACGCTCTGAGTTGGGGGCGGTTTAGGCCGAGGAATTCGGCGCGTTGGCTGCGATCAAGGGTGCGGCGCCAAATCGTGTCGTAGCTAGTGACAAAACTGGCCGGCAGGCGTCCCGAGGTGTCGTGGGCGGGCAGGATCGCGACGCGGCGAATGGCTGTCGGCCAGGCGGCGGGGCCGCGCGCGTTGACCGGTTTGTAAACCGGCCCGAGGTCGTCGAGGTGCGGGTCCAGTGAGGCGCAACCGCCTGAGAATAAGGTGATACCAAGAAGGCAGGCAAAACGAAGGTGAAGGAGGCGGGGAAGGGGGGCGATCATTTTGAGGACGAGTAGGAGCTGGCGGGGGTGATTCCGGCGATCTGCGACTGCATGCTCTTAATAAGTGACTGGGCGCGTTCCATGGCGATGAACCCAGCTTCCAGTATGGATCGGCGTTGTACCAGACGACGGTCAATGTCGGCAATCTGGTTGGTGAGCGAGGTGTTGCTGGTGGTTAAACTGGTTTTCTGCTTCGCCAGGATACCGCCGGTGCCCAGTGAGCCGCCGTTAAAACTGTCGAGTAAGGTGTTGAGGCGGGCGAAGATGCCAGTGGAGGATTGCCGGAACATGGCGGACACCTCGGAGGGGCGGTCTTTGAGTGCAGCTTCCAGTTTGGTCGGTTCTTTGAGTGAAAGCAGTGAGCTGGTGCCCGAAAAATCGATGCCAATATGGCTGAGTTGCGACAGGGTGCTGCTCAGTCCGGGAACGGCCGCGAAGATGTTTGAGCGTAAGGACGATCCCCAGCTCTGAATCTCTCGGTTGTCGCTGAGCGTGGACGTGGTGACCTTACCGTTTTCACTGGTAACTTTGGATTGGGTGTCGATGAAGCTTTGGACCGAGTTAAAGCTGTTGATAAAAGCGTCGATTTTGGTGCGAACCGAGGTGGTGTCGGCTGCAATGCTCACCGTTTGCGATCCCAAAGAGGTGGTGGTGAGGGACAAGCCGGTGATGCCATGGCTGTCGGCGGTGAGCGTGTTGTTCATGCTGGTGATCGTGGGGCCGCCGTTGACCGAGAATTGGGCGTTGAGACCGGCCGTTAAGGTGGCACCGCTCGCCAGCCCCAATGAGCTGAGGAACGTGCCGGTGGTATCGGATAAGCTGAAACCGAGGTCGCCGGTGCTGGTGTTTTGCAGGGAAACTTTGTCGGTAATCGGGTCAAAGGCGGCGGTCACGCCGGCCCCGGCGGCGTTGATACGGCTAATAACACTGTTAAGCGTATCAGTACCAGTATTGTAGGTGATGGCGACGCCGTTGATGGTGAACGAGCCGTTGCCCGAGCCATCGACTCCGGAGATGGGGGTTTTTAGGCGGGCGTTGTCGAGGGTCGCAGTGGGGTTAACCGCGCCTAGCTTCGTGCTGCTGGTGATGGAGGTGCCGGCGTTGTTGGCTAACCGCGTGATCGTGAGAAAATTAGAGGTGTCAGTGGACGAACCGAGCACGATGGGGGTGGTGTTCGGCGGGACCTCCACGGTGTTGGCTAGGGTGATTTTGTCGTCGGTGGCGTTGTAGGAGGCCGTGACTTTGCCTCCGGTGGCTGTGCCAATTGCCGTGAAGAGATCGGCGAGCGAACTGCCTAGGTCGACAGTCACCCGGGCGCCATTGACGGTGAACACCCCGGCGGTGAGCGCGGTGCCGGTGCCGAGGTTGGCGAGGCTGACGCCGGAAACGTCAGAGCCGGCGGCAATGTTGTTGCCGATATCGTTTGTGCTGGTGATTTTAGCTGCCGTGGCGAGCTGGGTTACGGTGAAGGCTGCGGAGCCCGGTGAGGCGGTGCTGGCGGCGGTTGCGGTCCAACCGGTCCCGGAGGTGGAGGCGGTGCGGGCGTCGAATACGCCGTCGGTATTCAGTGCGGTGATCGCGGTATTCAGGCTGGTGAGCATGGTGCCAACGCCATCGAGCGAGTCGACCTTGTCCAAATTGGTCTCGATTTCGGCCTCCAGTTTTTTGGCGGGCGTGCGTTCTAGGTCGATGATGGTGTCGACAAAGGTTTTCCAGTCGAAGCCCGAAATGAGACCAGAGAGTTGTATGGCGGCCATGCGTTGAGGTGGTTCGAAGGTGAAGCGCGGGCGGAGGTGTCCGGCTAGTTAATCGGCACATTTACCCCAAAACTTGATTTTTTTTTTTGACGACGAAGTTGGGCCCACGAAATACACGAAATGACACGAAAGTCGGAGTCTTGGATTCAAACCGTTAACCACTGATGAGCACCCATAAACACTGATCAATCCGCAGCGATTCCGATCGATCACGCCACCGGCTGGAAGTTGCCTCAGCTTGAGTTTTATCAGTGGTGATGAGTGATCATCAGTGGTTAACCGGCTCGAGGCTTGATCGCCGCTCAGGCTACCCACTGAAATCGACAAGTGGGCTTTTGAGGGCGTTAATTATTTAATTCCAGTCGCTTAGATTAATTAAAACTTAGTTTATGAGTTCACCTAAGATTGTGCTTGAATTTAAACCCTACCTATTCACTGTGGTTTAAGTTTAACGCGCATGAAGCTCTCCAAAAAAGGTGAATACGCCCTCCGGGCCCTGATCGATCTCGGCATCGCTGCCGAGGTGGGTCGGCCGCTCGTTCAGGTGTCGGAACTCGCCGAAAAGGAGAGGATCTCGATTAAGTTCCTCGAACAGATCATGCAGCTACTGAAGGAGGAGGGCTTTGTGGAAAGTCAGCGCGGCAAGTTTGGCGGCTATCGTTTGGCTGGGCCAGCCGCCAAGATCACCGTGGGCAGTGTGGTGCGGGTGATCGACGGCCCGCTGGCCCCGATCGGCTGCGTGAGCCACTCGGCGTACGAAAAGTGCAGTTGTCCCGATGAGGAGCACTGCGGCTTGCGAATGTTGATGCTTGATGTGCGCAACGCCATCGCCGGCATCCTCGACCGCTACTCGCTGGCCGACGTCGTCGAGGTGACGTTGCGCAAGATGCGCCGCGACGAAGTGCCCCTACCGTTTTCCCAAGCGCTGGTCCCCGGCCGCGCGGCCTGCCAAGTCTCGGCCCGCTCCCTGGACCTTCCCGATCTTAAGCCCGTCGCCGGGCTGCTTTCCCAACTCTTTCCTGATTATAGTATTTAAGAAACTAAGCGTACTTACCATGAGCACGACTTCCTCCCTTTCGTCAGAATCCACATTACCCGCCTGGCTCGCCATCGTACGCCAGAAGGTCGAATCGCTGCGCTACGGCGTCGTCCAGATTGTCGTCCACGACGGTCAGGTGACCCAGATCGAGCGCACCGAAAAGACCCGCCTGCCGGGCCAGCGCGACGCAGCTGACTAATTTCCCATCCCTTTCGCTACCGGACAAACCGGGGCGTTTCTTATCCAATAGACGCTAACTCCACTTGATAAAGTAAGTTGCACAGGGACTCGACCGGGCAACCGGAGCGCTCCCCTGATCTGAAAGAAACACCATGAAACCGCTTAATTCAACCGTCCGCACGGTCTTCTACACCGCTCTCACCGCCGTTAGTTTGACTGCCTCCCTGCCTGCGCAAACCGCCAGTGCCAGCGATCTCGAAGCCTTGCGTGAACAGATCCGTCTGCTCGACCAAAAACTTAAAGTCCTGGAGCGCAACTCCGAGCTCAAGGAAGAGGCTGCCATTGCCGCTGCCAAAAAACAGCCCAAGCTGACCGTCGGCGATAATCGTATCGAGGTGGTCTCCGCCGACGGTGCTAATTCGCTGCGTTTACGTGCCTTGGTTCAAGCCGACGCGCGCTTTTATTTGGACAAGGCCAACGCCGCCCAAGACGGGTTTCTATTACGCCGTGCCCGCCTCATTTTCGAGGGTAAGTTTAACGACAACCTCCAGTACACGGTTCAGCCCGAGTTCGCCGGCAGCACCGTTTCGATTCTCGATGCCAATGTAAACGCGCTGATTACCCCTGGTTTCCAGATTCGCGTTGGTCGTTTCAAGACGCCCATCGGCTTGGAGCAGCTGCAGTCCGATCCGGTCGCCTTCTTTAACGAGCGCTCGATCGCTACCAACCTGACGCCCAACCGCGATGTCGGTCTTCAGGTCTGGGGCGAACTTCTCGACAAACGCTTAAACTACGCCGTCGGCGTGTTTAACGGCGTACTCGAAAATGGTAACTCGCCCGCCGCCAGCACCAATACCGAGGGTGATTTCACCACGGTCGGCCGCGTTTTCGCCACCCCGTTCGTTAACGAGAAGGACTCCGCGCTGAAGGGGCTTGGCTTCGGCTTGGCCGCCGGAACCGGCAATTACACCGGTGCGGCGCCAGGCATTGCCTACCGGACCGACGGTCAACAGACGTTCTTTGCCTACGAGACGGCGTCTGGAACGCAAACACCGGCTAACACGACTCAATCGGTGGGTCGCTCGCTCACGGTTTCACCTCAGGCTTATTACTACACCGGCCCGCTCGGTATCTTGGCTGAGTACGTTTCCGCAACGAGCGAACTGGCCCGTGGGACCAACTCCCGCCAGATCACCAACACCGCCTATAACCTTTCGGTCGGTTATGTGCTGACGGGCGAAGATGCCAGCTACACCGGCGTGAGCCCGCGTTCGAGCTTCAAGCCCTCGGCCGACACTTGGGGTGCGTTTGAAGTGGTGGGCCGCGTGGCCCAATTGGATGTCGACAACAATGTCTTTACGGGTGGAACAGCCCT
>CANIXX010000147.1 GCA_947471115.1 Opitutaceae bacterium
AAACGGCGTCAGCGGTGGCAGCGGCAGGGGCGAGTGGCGTGGCGGTGGATTCGGACATGGCGCGACTATCGCCCAAGCCGGCGCGTAATCAAGCGCCGCGCAACCGTCACTGCGTTGGCGAAACTGGTGCCGCTCGCCACGCCTTTGCCGGCGATGCCGTAAGCGGTGCCGTGGTCCGGACTGGTGCGCACAAAGGGCAGACCAAGCGTCACGTTTACCGATTCGTCGAAATCCACGGTCTTCAGCGGGGCCAAACCTTGGTCGTGGTAAAGCGCCACCACCACGTCGAACTCACCTTTTAACTGCCGCGCGAACACCGTGTCTCCGGGTAACGTCCGCGATAATCCCGGAAACTCGCCGCGTAACGTGCCCAGAATCGGGTCGATCGTGGTGATCTCCTCCGACCCAAGCAGGCCGTCTTCACCAGCGTGGGGGTTGAGTCCGCACACCGCGATGCGGGGCTGGGCCACGCCCTCGGACCGCGCCAGCGCGTCGGCCGCGCGCACCGTTCGCGCAAAAATGGCGGGCGTCAGTTGTGTGGGCACGTCACGCAGCGGCAGGTGCCAGCTGAGCAAGACCACGCGCAAACGCCCGCCGCAAAATGCCATGACTGGCTCCCCGCCCCAGCGCGCGGCGAAAAACTCGGTTTGCCCCGGGAACGGGTATCCCACCGCCGCCAGACGCGCCTTGCTGACCGGCCCGGTGACCACGCCGGAAAACCGCCCCTCGCGGCACCCCGCCGCCGCCAGCTCCATCGCCGCCAAAGCCACGCGTGCGCCCGTGTCGTCAGGTGCGCCCAGGGTCGCCGTGTAGTCGGCCGGACCCACCGCGATTTTTTCAACGTCGGTCGGCAAGCTCGTCAGCCAGCGAGCGGGGCCGATCACGACCACGTCCGCCGTTTCGCTCGCATGCTCCGACAGCCAGCTGGCGATGATCTCCGGACCCACGCCGGCTGGGTCGCCGCAGATGAGCGCGAGCTTACTCATCGTTGTCCGAATTGATCGAGCGTTCGGCGCGCGCAAAGCCGCGTTTACCTCCCGCAAAAAACTCCAAAAAGCTCCGTGCCTCCGCCGTCTCGTAACCGCCGTTGACTAGCGCCGTGGCGGCCAGCGTGCGGATGTTGCCCAGCCCGAAATATACTGCGCGGAAGGCCAGTTTCAGCTCGCGGATCGCGGCGCGGGAAAAGCCCCTGCGTTTCAACCCGACCAGGTTGAGCCCCGATACCTCGTCGCGCTCGGCATTGATGGTGAATGGTGCCAGGTCGCGTGAGATGCGTGACAGGCCGCTGATCATCGCACTCTCGCCGATGCGGCAAAACTGATGGATGCCGGCGCCGCCGCCGATGAAGGTGAAACTGCCCACGTCGACATGCCCAGCGAGCATGACGTTGTTGGCCAGCACCACGTCGTCGCCCAGCGCACAGTCGTGGCCAACGTGACTGTTGGCCATGAGGAAGCCGCGCTCGCCGATCACGGTGGATTTACCGGAATGAATGGCACGGTTAAGGGTAACGTTTTCGCGGATCACCGTGTCGGCACCGACGCGCACAAAACTGGGGGTTGCGCGGTCAAACTTCAGGTATTGCGGATCGCCGCCGACCACCGCGCCCGGGTGCACGATCACGCGCTCGCCGAGCACGGCGTGGCGAGTGACGATGGCGCGGGCCATGATCTCGCAGTCGGCGCCGAGTTGCGCGCCGTCTTCGACGTGGGCGGAGGGATGAATAAGCGTGGGCATTGGGCGTTGGGTATACTGGCGATGGTGAGGGCGCGAAAGAGACGTCGATAAGCGCGGCAACGCGGGCGTTAGACGGCGCCGACTTCGAGGAAGCAGGCCTCGGCCAAAGCCGGGTCGATGTCGCCCTGGGTGGCGGCCTGGCCGAGGGATTTGAGGACGACGAATCTCAGGGCGCCGGCGCGGACTTTTTTGTCGCGGGCCATGGCGGCCAAGAGCGGGGCGAGGGGAAGTGGAGCGCGTAGGCGCACTGGCAGGGAGTGGGCCACCAGCACGGTTTCGATGCGGGCCACCTCGGCGGCACCGATGTAGCCAAGTTTTTGCGACAACCGAGCAGCAGCCGCCAGGCCGATCGCGACCGCTTCGCCGTGCAGGTAGTTGCCATAACCGGTGACCTGCTCGATGGCGTGGCCGAAGGTGTGGCCGAGATTGAGGAGTGCGCGGCCGCCGTCCTTGGCGGTTTCGTGTTCGTCGGCCTCGACGACACCGGCTTTGAGCGCGCAGCAGCGGCGGACGACCTCGCCGAGCTCGCCGCTGGTGACTGTGAGCGGGTGGGCTTCGAGTCGGGCGAAGAGCGAGGCGTCGCCCAACAGGCCGGTTTTGATGACCTCGGCCATGCCGGCGGCGAACTCGCGCGGCGGTAGTGTGCCGAGCAGCCCAGTGCCGATGAACACTCCGCGCGGTTGATGGAAGGCGCCAACGAGATTTTTACCTGCTTTTAGATTGATGCCGGTTTTGCCGCCCACCGAGCTATCGACCATGGACAGCAAGGTGGTGGGAACTTGGTAAAACGCGATGCCGCGCAGGTAGGACGCTGCGGCGAAGCCGGCTAGGTCACCGATGACGCCACCGCCGGCGGCAAAAAGGGCTCCACCACGGTCGACCCGGTGTTCGGCGAGAAAATCGAGCACGCGCCCCAACTGGGTGAGCGATTTGGTTTCCTCGCCCGGTTCGAGAACAAGCGTGGGGTGTGCGCCGAACATGGCGTGCAGGGCATCGGCCTGGCTGCGGGCGAGGTTGCGATCGGTGACGACGACGATCTTGCGACCGGCGGCGGCCAGTGCGTCGATTTGGGTGCGCACGGCGGCGGCTACGTCCTTGCCGAAGTGAATCGGGTAACTGCGTTCGCCGAGGTTAACTGTGAGGCTCTCTACCATGGAGGTGGGTTAAACGGGAGCGCGCGCCGAGGGTCAATCTTCGGCGTACGAGGCGATCATAACGTCAAAATAGGGCGAAAGACGTTCCGTTCACCCCAAATGGTTCAGCCCATCCGGACAGCCCAAAAACAGGAGCCAACGAACAGCATCTCGTCGGGTTAAGTGAACGGGGCGTATTTTTCTACCCCAGTTCCGAACTTGGACTGCTCCAAATGTGCCTGATGCACGCTACACGGCGTTTGCCCCACCCACTTACTGCAGGATCGCAGCCAGTTCGGCAAAGTACTCGTTCATCCAGGTCGTGAAGTAAAAGAAGTAAAGCAGGCCGGCGATAGCCAGCATCGGACCGAAGGGAATCTGCACGCCCATGCCCAGTTCTGCGGCCTCGCCTTCAGCAGTCTCCGCTCGCGGGGCGACGGGCACTTTGTCGCCAAAACATTTCTTCCAGGCCATCGCCAGGCCGATCCAGATTGTTCCGATCACCGCGCCGCCAAAAATCGCGAAGACGGCACCTTGCCAGCCAGTGAACGCACCGATTGCGCCAACGAATTTCACATCGCCGAAGCCCATCGCCTCCTTGCGTAGTAACGTCTCCGCAACGAGCGCAATCCACAGCACCAACCCCGAGCCGATCAGCAGGCCTTGCAGCGAGATAAAGCCGGAGTGCAGTGCTTTAACGGCAAACACACCGTCGTTCTGGCCATGCAGGGCGGGCACGAATACCGAAAGCACCACACCGACCACGCCTAGTCCGATCGTGAAGGAGTCGGGGATGATCATGTGATCGAGGTCGATGAACAGCGCGCAGATCAGGCAGGCAACGAATAGCATTCCGCACAGCGCCTTGGCCGGTGGAAACATCAGCCAACTGGTGGCAAAAAGAGCGGCTGTGAGCAGCTCGACAAAGGCGTAGCGAAACGAATACGCGCGGCCGCAGCAGCGGGCTTTTCCGCGTAGGATAAACCAACTGAGCACCGGAATGTTGTCGCGCCACTGAATCGGCGTGCCGCAGGCGCAGTGCGAACCGGGCGAGACGATGGATTTGTCCAACGGCATCCGGTAAATAACGACGTTGAGAAAGCTGCCGATGATCGCGCCAAACACACCTGCGACGATGGGGAAAAACAGGGGGAAGGCAGCGGCGAACTCGGCGTAATCGAAAGTCATGCGAAAGGTTGGGGCGGGAGCGAAAAAGCGGGCTGGGTGGGAGGCGGAGTTGCGTGGGCGGGCGGCGCAGGGCTCAGCGGGCGGCGAGTGCGGCGATGACGGCTGCTTGCATGGCGGGCACGGGCACGGGGGCTTCACTCCAGATTTGCAGGGAGCGCGCGCCTTGGTGCACCAACATGGAAAGGCCGTTGGCGGTGGGCAGTCCAAGGGTGCGGGCCTGGGCGAGCAACGCGGTTTCAGGCGGATTGTAAATCATGTCGTACACCCCCGCCGGACGTGCGCGGGTGACCAGGGCGGCGAGATCGAGGGGCAACGGGTCGGTCGGCTTGAGCCCGGCGCTGGTGGCGTTGATGACGAGCGCGCCGGCGGGGGGGAAAGCGGCACCACCTGGGCTGCTTGAGTTGTCGCTCGCTCCTAGCGCGGCCGGGTCGAAGCCGTGGAGCGGGATGCCGTTGGTCAGCGGTGCGAGCTGGGCGAGGAGCGCGTCGAGGGTGGCGCGGGTGCGATTGGCAATCCACAGGCCGGCGCAACCGCGCTGGAGGCATTCGACGGCGGCCCCGCGTGCCGCGCCGCCTGCACCTAGCAAGATTACGGGTGTGCCGGCCAGCTCCACGCCTAGGTTTTCGCGGACGGCGGAGGCCATGCCGTAGCCGTCGGTGTTGTAGCCGTGCCAGCCGTGGGCGGTGCGACGCAGGGTGTTAACCGCGCCGATGGGGCGAGCCGCAGGGTCGAGCGAGGCGATGCGGTCGAAAGCCAGGATCTTGTGCGGGAGGGTGAGGTTCAGGCCGAGAAACCCGCAGGCGTGGAATTTTTCCAGGGCGAGGGGGAGGTCGTCGGGGGCGATGTCGAAGCGCACGTAACGCCACGAGGCAAAGCGCGAGTCGACTTGGGCCATGCTCGCTAGTGCGGCGTTGTGCATCTGCGGGCTCAGCGAATGCGTGATGGGGTGGCCGAGCACGGCGAGCGTGGTGCCGGTTGAGCTCCATGAATTAAGATCGGCGAGCGTGTAGATTGGGTCGGGCATCTTCGATTACGTTTTGTTCAGCAGAGAGAACGTAAACGTGAATGAGAACGAGAACGATTATGCGCGGATTACGGCTGGGAGTGGCGCTCGTAGGCCGCCTCGAATTCTTCCACGAACCCGGCGAAGAGCGAGGCCCGCTCGGAATCGCCGGCGGCGGTGTAGTGGTTGACCAGATTGCGGCAACACCGGCAGAGCACCTCGCGCACCGGGGTGGGGGCGAGATCGGACATTTTGGGCGCACCCGCACCGGTTTTGATTAACTCAAAAACATCCGCCGTGGTGCGGAAGGCGCCCTGCTCAAAGGGATCGATAAACAGCGGCGCGTCCTCATGGTAGCAGCCGACCAGAAAGTGGCCAGGTAGAGCAATCGGTTCCAGGTCGAGGCCGAGGCGTTGGGCGACGAGCAGGTAGACCAGGCACAAGGAAATCGGGATGCCCTTGTGGCGCTCGAGCACCAGGGGCAGGAAGCTGTTGAGCGGGTCGGTGTAGTGCTCCACGTTGCCGCGAAAACCGTGTTCGTGAAATAGCACGCGGTTAAGGATTCGGCATTTTTCGCGCACCGAAATCGGCTCTGCGATGAGCTCGCGGCAGCGGGCGGCGAGATCGTCGAGGCGTTGGCAACTCAGGCCCACGTCGAGGTCGGGCATCACGGTGCGAGCCAGCAGCAGCGAGCCGGTTTCCAGCTCGTAGTTGAGCGAACGAATGAAGTCGCGAAATTCGCTGACTGGGTCGGTGAATTTGAGTTCGTCGAGGTAGCTGCGGGCGTGGCCGGCGAGCAAGCGGCTGCCGCCACTGGCGAGGCTCTCAAGGAAGACGCGTGCGGGTTCTCCTTGGGCAGTGAAATGGGCGAGCAGGGCTTTGCGGACGGCGGGGCAGGGGTCGTCGAGCAACGCCAGCACTGCTTCGCGGGAGCCGAGGCTGAGGGGTGCGTTTTCCACAAGCAGATGCCAACGCTTCGGCTCACCGCTGGCAATGGGTAAAGCCACCCTGGGTCGCTTGGGCGCTTCTTGGCTAGTAGCCAGTAACATGAGGCTTGCCGGATTGAGTTCTGAGGTAGCGCGGTGCTTTAGCCCGCAGGTTTGCGTCGTATGCTTCTCACAATCGCCGATGCGGGCTGAAGCACCGCGCTACGTCGGTCACGTGGAACCGTCCAAAACGGGGATGCGTTCGCGTCGCTCCCTGCCTTGACTCCAACGGGGCGCCTGTTTACCGGCCGCGTTATCCTAGTGTTAATCCGCAGCGGGCGGCGTGGAATGCCTCACGATTTTACGCAGCTTTTCCATTTCGTCCTGCGTCTCATAGACAATTTCCTCGATGCGTTCGGGTTCCAGTCCGACGACTTTTAGCAAGGGCGGAGTGATGATCCAGCTGCCGCGTTCGACTTCAAGTCCGAGGCCCAAGCGGGCGGTGATCGCGTTGGCGATAGCCATGAGGGCCGTCGTCGGGTCGGTGTAGGGGCGTTTGCCTAGGCGGCGCAGCGCGGCGACCGCAGGTGGTGCGAAATTCCATAACTGTAAAACGCGCAGTGAAGCCTCCACTGCGGTCATGCCGAAGACCTGGCGCTCCCATTTGGTGACGCTTGCCGGATCATCGAAGGGTTGGGGGTTAATTGGCAGCGCAGCTTTCTCCGCGAAGCGTTCCAGCACTAACCAACCGATGCCTCGCAGCAGCGCGATGGTGTAGCATTCGCCTTCCGGCAGTCCGGCGCGTGAAGCAAGGAGGCGCGCCGCCACAGCCGAGCTCACGCAGCAATTCCAGAGTGCGTCGGAGTCGATCTTGTAGTGAGGCAAGCCAGGGGCGAAGAGCTGGCCTGCAACCATTACGCCGACGATCTGAGAGGTTTCTTGAGTGCCGATGTAGGCGATCGCTTCCGTGATCGCCACCACCGGCTCGCCGCGCAGGTAAAGCGGCGAGTTGGCCACCCGGACAATGCGCGCCGTAAGGATGGGATCGAGCTGCACGGCGACGACGACGTCCTCGAGCGTGGTGCTGGGCTTGGTCAGCAGGGCGCTTAACTGGGAAAAAATCGCCGGGGCCATTGGTAGCTCCGATGCAACTGATAGCCATTCGTCAGCGGGTAAGCTGGGTAAGAACACGAGTTGAAAAGTGGGACGTGGGCGTGAGATGAAGCGCGGAAACCGCACTGGCTTGAGTTGTTGGCGCGAGCTTGGGTGTAGAGCATGCTTATGGTCAAGGTCTTGGCGTTGATTGGGCCCGCCGAGATGGTTTTTTCGCCCAGCGGCGGTTCCGGCGGGACGTCGTTTTGGGTGAAAATAAAGTTTTTTGTGAAACTTTGTAACTCCGGTTGAAGGCCGTCGTCTAGTGGACTGTTACTTATTAACACCCAATCCCAATACACATGAAAAACCCCAGTAAGATACTTCTCGTTGTTTGCCTTCTTGCCTTTGGTTCAACCGCTCCCGTCCTTCGCGCTGAAGACACTGCCGCACCCGAGGGCAAAAAAGAGCGATCCGAGGGCAAGAAGGAGCGTCCCAAGGGCAATCCTGGCGAGAAGCTGAAAAAAGAGCTCGGTCTCACCGACGCCCAGGCCGAGCAGATTAAGGCGATTCACGAAGCGTCGCGCGAACAGGTGAAGACGATCATTGAGGATAAGTCCATGTCCCCGGAGGACAAGAAAGCGGCCGCGATGAAGCTCCATGAAGAGACCAAGGCCAAGGTGGATGCCCTTCTCACTCCAGAGCAAAAGGCCAAAAGTGATAAAATGCGCGAAGGCATGAAGGAGCACATGAAGGACCGGCGCGACGGCAAAGACGGCCCTCGCGAAAAGCGTGAAAAGGGTGAAAAGGGTGAAAAACACGGCAATCGGGGTGTGCAATAAGCCGCCGATCGCCCGCAATGGGTTAGGCTAGCCTCTTTGGCGGGTGCCAAAGGCCGACGACCGGCCCGCCCAAAAACCGCTGGAGCCCTTTGTGGCCCGGCGGTTTTTTCGTTTTCGACAACCGCCACGGCGCGCCCACGCTGCGCCCCATGGCTTTGACTTCTACTCGGGTGATCGTGATCGGCGGCGGTGCCGCAGGCTTTTTCGCGGCGATCGCCTGCGCCGAGGTAAACCCAGCCGTGCGCGTCGTGCTTTATGAGGCAACCGCCCACCCGCTGGCCAAGGTTCGCATCTCCGGCGGCGGTCGTTGCAACGTCACCCACGCCTGCCCTGAACCGCGGGACCTGGTGAAACGGTATCCGCGTGGTGGACGCGAGCTGCTCGGGCCGTTCAACCGTTTCGGCCCGCGCGAAACCATCGCCTGGTTCTCCAAGCGCGGCGTCGAACTTAAAACCGAAGCCGACGGGCGCATGTTTCCCGTGACCGACGACTCCGGCACCATCGTGGACTGCCTGCGCCGCACCGCCGATCAGGCCGGCGTGAAGGTGTTTACCACCATGGG
>CANIXX010000148.1 GCA_947471115.1 Opitutaceae bacterium
GCTCTTGCCGACATTGGGTCGGCCGACGATGACGACGGTGCGGTTCATAAATAGATAAGCCGAGAGACATACAATGGGGATCGGCCCGCGCCCAGCCTATAATGCTGAATGCCGTAAACGCGCATGGAAGCACCTCGTGCAGCCGTTATTCCAGAGACAGATTACCTGACTCGGCTCATTGACTGGACCGCCTCGGTTTATAGCGCTTGGGCAGCGACGAGCCCAATTGAGAGTTGAAATGCACGGTGGCAGCACCCGTGCTCTACGTTTACCTTCATCGCATTCATGTCCAATCCCACCTGCCCAGCCTGCACCCTCGACGACGTACTCAGTCATCCCAGCCACTGGGAATGCGCCACCTGCGGTAACGAATGGCCCAAGGAGGCCGCCCCAGAAGTCGCCCGTGTCGTCAAAGACGCCCACGGCAATGTGCTGGTCAATGGCGACACCGTTGCGCTGATTAAGGACTTAAAACTGGGCAGCTCGTCCCAGGTTTTGAAACAAGGCAGCAAGGCCAAAAACATCCGCTTGGTCGACGGTGACCACGAGATCGACTGCAAAATCGACGGCATGGCCTTGGCGCTCAAAGCCTGCTTTGTCAAAAAGATCGTCCTCACCTGAGGCGTGTTCGCACGTCAGGCCGCCGGTCTGGAGGGGCAGCGCGCGTTCATCGCGATTCAGATAAGGCAAATTTGGCCAAGGTTTGAGCGTTAAGCCAAATTGGCCGGGACGGCCAACCCTGCTACATCTCCGCACGTGTAGCGTTGGCAGTCCCTGGCCAAGATTTGGGCGTTGAAAACGAATCCTGCTCAGACCGGTTAACTCCCGCATTACGCTCCCTTGCCCGAGAGTTGTTTTCCGTCGCCATCACTTTGCTTTGGCAAAGTACGCCTCATACCCCTCGCGAAACGTGGGATACTGCGGCTGCCAACCGAGCACCTGTTTGATTTTATCATTGGCGATAACCCGGTCGGGCGTAACCCGCCGCCGCCCCGGAGCGGATTCACCCGTAAAAAGCGGCGCAGGCAGTCCCAGTTTACCCGCTAAAAAGGCCGCCACGTCCGCCTTCGTTGCAGCGCCATCGTCAGCGACGTTGAACACTCCTCCACACAGCTCGATCGGTGCCTCAAGGGCAGCCCAGATCGCACCTGCAATGTCGTCACGATGGATAAGATTAAGCCGATGCCCGCCCAAGCCGGCGATCTCGCCACAGCCCGATCTGAGTTGATCGAGCAAGTAATGTCGGCCGGGACCATAAATGCCCGCCAAACGCAGGACGAATCCGCGCGTCCCTGAATTCAGCAATCGATCCTCGGCCTCCACCAGCGCATTCCCCTCCAGTCGCGTGGATTCGATTGAGGCGCTTTCGTCCACCCGTGCGCCCCCACCCTGCGGATACACCGAGGTACTGCTGGTGTAGACCAACGAACCGACCGGCACCTGCCCAGCCCAGCTGAGCACCGATTTCATACCCTCAACATAACTGTGCCAGTAACCCTCGGGGCCGCCCCCGCCGGAACTCACGCAATTGAGCACCAAGTCCGCGCCTTCTGGCAACCGTTCATGCCAGTCGGTATCCGCCAGGTCGGCGATAATGACATCGGCCCCGGCCACCGACAACGCGCAGGCTTTTTCCGCATTGCGCGTGAGCGCCGTGACCCTCAAGCCACGAGCCAAGGCCTGCTGCGCCACCACCGCACCAACATACCCGGCTCCGAAAATAACGAGGCGGCGGGGCTCCACGGACAAAAGGTTCATATCGGTGCAGTGAAGGCGGTCGATTCCTCTGCCGGAAGCCTTTTTCTTGGTTAAGAAGGTGACGCCGAAGCGTCTTTGCACTCGACAGCGCAGGATGCCCGCACGATTTTCAAGGCTCAGTTTTGCAGGCGTAGCACAATGGATAGTGTAGCGGTCTCCGAAGCCGTAGATGTGGGTTCGATTCCCGCCGCTTGCACCAGTTTTCAAAACCCCGCTTCCCCACCGAAACGGGGTTTTTTGTGCCGTTCTCCTCTGGAGATAGATTTACTGCGTATACTTCAGTTTACTCGTTTTTGAGCCGCTGAAAAACCTGCCACTTCAGGCATGAAGATCACGGGTCCGTTTCTGGATACCTTAAAAAGGGGGCAACCCAAACCGTGGCTTCTGCGACTCAAAATCACCGTTGGTCTCCCCGGCGAAACTTACTCACTCAATTCCAAGGGGCGAATGGTCATGAAACGACAGCGCCCTGCTTACTACCCAACCAAGAGCGCCGCCACCACTGATAGCTGTAAATGAATTCTGCGATGCGCTAAAAATTAACCCATAAAATACTAATATGCAGCAATATGTAATTACCTATCTTTATTTTTTGGTTTAAGCTTCCCCCTTTATTCGGGTCTACAAAAGCGAAGAATTCAGTCTGTTCGAACTTGACTACTCAACCGAGTTGAGCCAAACTCACCAAATGATAAATCAAGTCCTCGCAAGCAACGATCAACCGAACCGTAGCGCCGAGACGATTTTATGGTACGATAAACCCGCTGAAACGTGGGTCGAGGCCCTCCCCATCGGCAATGGCCGGTTTGGCGCCATGGTCTTCGGCAAAACGGCCGACGAGCGCATTCAGCTCAATGAAGACTCAGTCTGGTTCGGGGGATTTCTCGAGCGCAACAACCCTGACACCCTCGCCCACCTCCCGCGTATCCGTGAACTGCTGTTTAGTGGAAAGCTAAACGAGGCCGGCGCCCTTGCCCGTGTGGCCATGACCTCCCTGCCGAAACATCTGGGCCCCTACCAGTCCTTGTGCGACCTCAACCTCTACTTCAATGAAGAAGGCGGGGCATCAGCTTACTCAGTGCAACCGGACTCCACTGGTGTCCCCGTTTTCATGAAAGCGCCCTTGGGTAAGTCGACTGACTACCGGAGATTTCTCGACCTCAAAAAAGCTATCTCTGGCGTGAGTTTCCACCAAGGTGGCGTCGAGTTTCGCCGCGAAATCTTCGCCAGCCATGCCGACCAGGTTATAGCGCTAAAAATTAGCACTGACACCCCAGGAAAACTGAGTTTCGCCTGTCATCTTTTCCGCCGTCCCTTTGACCCCGGCACCACCACACTTAGTCATGACGGCCGCGCACTCCTTGGCCAATGTGGTGCCGACGGTGTACGCTATGCCTGTGCCTTTAAAGTTGTTACAGAAGGCGGGACGGTACGCTCCGTCGGTGATTTTATCACTGTCGAAGGGGCCACTTCGGCGGTCATTTACCTTGCCGCCAACACTTCGTTTCGCAGCAAGAACCCCCTTGAGCAGTGCAACGAACAGATCCGTGCCGCCATGCAAATGCCGTACAGCACACTTAAAGAACGGCACGTCAAAGAACACGCCCGCTTGTTCGACCGCGTGAACTTCACTCTGGGATCAGCCGACGACTTGGCTGCAGCAGAACAAAACGCCGTCTCAGTCCCCACTAATCTGCGGCTAAAAAACATCGTTTCGGGGAAAACTGATAGCGCCTTCGTCCCGCTATATTATAATTTTGGCCGCTACCTACTCATCTCAGCCTCACGTCCAGGTTCGCTGCCCGCTAACCTTCAGGGCATCTGGAACGAAAGTTTTACACCTTCATGGGAATCTAAATACACCATCAATATCAACACGCAGATGAACTATTGGCCCGCGGAGGTAAATAACCTCGGCGAATGTCACGAGCCTCTGTTTGATTTTATAGATAGGCTTGTAATCAACGGCCGAAAAACCGCCAAAACGGTCTACGGATGCCGCGGTTTTGTCGCCCACCACAACACCAGTATTTGGGCTGAAACTGCGCCTGAAGGAATTTCTCTGATGGCCGCAATTTGGCCACTGGGCGGGGCTTGGCTTAGTATTCATTTGTGGGAGCACTACCTCTTTACGCAGGACAACGCTTTTCTCGGTGACCGCGCTTATCCAATCTTAAAAGAGGCCGCCCTATTCTTCTGCGATTATCTGGTAAAAACCGCCGACGGCAGCCTTGTCTCCGGCCCCTCGCTTTCCCCCGAAAACTGGTATCGCCTACCTAGCGGCGAAGAAGGTGCCCTGTGCATGGGGCCCGTCATGGACCACCAGATCATTCGCGAGCTATTCCGCGCCTGCGTTCAGGCGGGCGCCATTCTCAAGCTCGACCAAGAGTTTTGTAACCAGCTTTCCGTCTACGAGAAACAACTGCCTCCGACAGCCATCGGAACGCACGGGCGCATCCTTGAATGGCCAGGAGAATACGAGGAAGCCGAACCCGGTCACCGCCACATCTCGCACCTATTCGCCCTTCATCCTGGCTCACAAATCACCCCCCGAGGGACCCCCGAACTCGCCCGTGCCGCCCGCGCCACCATCGACACTAGACTCGCCAACGCGCTCGGCAGTCACACGGGCTGGAGCAAAGCATGGGCGATTAATTGCCTCGCCCGCCTCGGTGACGGCGATGCCGCCTACGAGAATTTACGCGATTTCTTCGCTCACTCTACCCTCACCAATTTATTCTGCACTCATCCGCCCTTTCAGATTGATGGCAACTTTGGATCCGCCGCCGCGATCACCGAGATGCTGCTCCAATCTCACGCGGGCGAAGTCGAGTTGCTCCCTGCCTTACCAGCGGACTGGGCCAATGGCAGCATCCGTGGCCTACGTGCCAGAGGCGGCTTTGAAATCAACATGACCTGGGCGCAAGGAAAGCTTACCTCGGCCTCCATCGCCGCCTTCAGTGACGGAATCTGCCGCCTACGCTCGCGAACCCCCATAACACTAACCACGCCCACCCAAGCCACGCAAATAGCCGCGTATAATGACGAAAAACTCATCAACTTTACTGTCAAAGCGGGATGCAGTTACCATTTCACCGCCTAATCGAATCCGCTCACAAACAACAAATAACATGCAAACTATAATAACTCCGGTGGATTCCCAAAACACCATAGCGGCCAAGTCAACAGCAGATCAGCAAATCAATAAAATTGAAAATACTGCCGCCCCTGTTGGACACTTGATCCGAAACATAAGACGCCAACAAGGTCGCACCCAGGAGGATATCGCAAAAATCGGCGGATTTACCAAAAGCCTGCTTTCGCGTATTGAAACAGGAGACGTCAATCCTCCCGTTGGTACTCTGGTAAAAATAGCGGGGGCGTTGAACGTAAATTTGGCCGCTTTACTGGAAACCGGGAGTAACACCGGATCTGTATTCACTTCGGCCAAAGAGGCACAAACTTCACTCGCCGCCACCGAAATCGGCTATGAAACATACGCCTTCGCATCCAACCGCAGCGGAAAAAAATGCCAACCCTACTTGTTCGAAATTAAAAAAGGAACCCTCCGTCGCCACTCGGTCACGCATACCGGCGAAGAGTTCATATACGTTATCAAAGGAAGCATTCGTTTTCATGTCGGTAATATCAATTACACCATGAACGCTGGCGACACACTATATTTTGACGCCTTACACGAACACGGAGTCGAAGCCATTTCAGACGAAGCAACCTACTTGGACGTATTCTGCTGATCAAGGAGGCCATAAACCACATTTCATTATGGGGTTAAAAGGCACCATTTAGATTACCCCACAAGTTTTAAAACAACGTCGCGAAATTAGATGCAACGTACGCCACGGAATACAAAGTATATCCTGGCGATCTTTTAAACCGTTTTTCGCCTTCGCATTAGAAACTGGTTCAAAATACAACATTTTAATGTTGCTAGCTACTAGTAACATTCGTGAGAGCCAAAAAACCTCACGCCACTGCTAAGATACAAATTGAAAAAACTACGGCATCCAACTCGCCGGTCCAATTAAATCCCATGAAAGACATAAGCGCCCGCACAGTAGGTATTATTCACGCCGCACTCATCACCACAAAAGCAGTGCAGCCGTATATCGATTCCGTTCTGCCCCAAGTCAAAATTGTTCACCATGTGGACGACTCGATCCAGAATTCAAATTTCGCCTGTAAACCCGGCATCATCCCCAAAGAAAACTTCTATAAGTTCACCAGCTACGCTCACAACCTAGAACTGGCCGGAGTTGATATCATCCTACTCGCATGCTCGACGTTTAACCAGGCCGTGGAATTCGCGCGGCCGATGATCAATACGCCTATGCTTCAAATTGACCGTCCTATGATGGATTTGGCGGTACTGGAAGGGCGAAAAATCGGCCTGCTTGCCACGGTTCCTACCACCATCCCCGCTTCCGAGCGCCTACTTAGACTGGCCGCCCATGACGCAGGCAAACAAGTAGATATAACAACGCGGCTTTGCAGCGAAGCCTTCCTAGAAATCAAAAAAGGCAATATCGAAAACCACAACAATTTATTGATGAAGGAAATCGAGTCACTTTCAAAGACTGTCGACGCCATCGTACTTGCGCAGCTTTCAATGAGTGCCCTGGAACCCATGCTAGGATCCGTAAATGTGCCTATATTCAATAGCGGACGCACCGGATTCACCCGAGTGCGCGAGATGCTCCAGGCAATGGAATAAAAACAAAAACCTGAATCTTAATCCACCATGAAATCAACCATTGCAATCGGCTGTGACCCCAATGCGATCGAGCTAAAAAACACTCTTATTAAACATCTGAAGTCGTTGAATTTTGAGACTACAGACTACGGAAATGAAGACCCCATCTATGCCAATACTGCGCTTAAAGTAGCCCAGGCAGTGGCATCCAAAAAACACGAACGAGGTATTCTTCTTTGCGGGACGGGCATCGGCGTCGCCCTTACTGCCAATAAAGTCCCCGGTGCCTATGCTGCAGTAGCATCCGACAGCTACTCGGTTGAACGGTCGATTAAAAGTAACAACGTCAACATTCTTACGTTCGGTGCCCAAGTCATGGGTGCAGAAACGGCCAAATCATTACTCACAACCTGGATGAATTCTGTCTATGAAATCGGCGGCCGATCCCAGGCCAAGGTTGAACGCATTCACGAAATCGAGAATAGCTTCTCTCCCTCCAGTTCTAACTGCGCTATCCTTAATAAAAAGAAGCTTATAGATCTAGCCGACGTTTACACGGCAAACATATTTCCGCTAGGAAATAAAATTTACGTCGTTGCTGGTTCGGAAAACGAATCGCCCTCGTACATCCAGGAATTCAACAAAACCGAAACTACGCTCATTTCATCCGCCCCAGGGGGAACGATGAGTTTGATACCGGTACCCGGCAGCACCAATCACCTCGTCTCTGTCATGGGCCTCTTCCCGCCCTTTATTGGGTTCGATGCAGGCATCTTTCTCCACACGCTTAAGGAGGGTAAGTGGTCAACGCGCAACGTAATCCACCTCCCCTTCGCTCATCGCTGCGAGTTCCTCAGCGTGAACGGAGTAAATCATCTGTTCGTGGCATCCTGTAGTAAATACAAAGCTAACCCCGATGACTGGAAACAGGCAGGGGAAGTCTACGGTGTTGTGGTCGGAGACGCCGATACATGTGCGTGGAAACCCACCTTAATCCTGAATAATTTATTCAAGAATCATGGTATGACTAAATCGGTGATCAACGGTTTAGAATGCCTGTGCGTCTCTGGCACCGAGGGAATATTCTCCATTAGACCGAACACCACGGGAAGCTACGACGTCGAGCAACTTTTCGACCAGGAAGTGAGTGAGTTTTATTACGTAGATTTCGACAACGACGGGGTCGACGAACTGGTCACGATTGAGGTTTTCCACGGCAACAGCTTAAATGTATACAAGAAAACCCTGAATAAATGGGTCAAAACATACACCTCCGCATTGAGTTTTGGCCACGGTCTTACGGTGGGCAAATTTAACGGCGAATCCGTCATCATCGTTGGAAGCCGGCGGGAATCCGAGGCACTTGAAATCCACAAAGTGTTTAATGTAGCCACAGGCGACATCCGAAAGTTCATAATCGAGGAAGGTGTAGCCCCCACCCAAACCCGCCTCTTTAATCACGAAGGCATTGATTATATATTAAGTGCAAATCAGAAGAAAAACGAAGTAGCGGTATACTCCAGCCACAGTTTTTACACAAATTCAACCAAAGCCTAACTTATGAGCAAAATCATTAACGACGATGAAGTTCCGGCCTTAGATTTGCCTGGGCGCTCCCTCAAATGGCTGTATACGCCGGACATGAAAGCGGCCAAGAATTGTTCCATGAATGTGGTTACCATTAAGGCCGGAAACACGGTAAAACCTGCCCACTCCCACCCTAATCACGAAGAGGTTGTTTATCTTTTAAGCGGAAGCGGTAAAGTTTACATCGACGGGGTTGTCTCCGAGGTACGCAAGGGATCCGCCATATTATTTTCTACGGGTTGCATCCACATGTTACGAAACTCCGGCAGCGAAGACATGAAAGTCGCCTGCTTTTTCTCCCCAGCTGCCACCTTTGAGGACTATCTTTTACATGAAGACGTCGAATTCCCGA
>CANIXX010000149.1 GCA_947471115.1 Opitutaceae bacterium
GGCAAGATCCTCGTCTTGGTGGCGATTATCCTGTTCCTGCAATGGCGCCCATCCGGCCTGTTCGTCACCCGCAGTCGCAACCTCGATGACTAACGTAGCGCCGACATCGAGCTTCGAGCCCATTGGCCGAGAAATAACGCATAGAAATACAGGGCTTGTTCCTTGTGATCCTTGTGATCTTTCGCGGCTAAAAGGCCTTGGTTGTATTCGATTTAATCCGACCCAAGCAGACTGGAAGTCTGCGCTACTCTCCTAAACACACGCCTACTCGTTCCCACTTTTTGCCCGCATGTCTTCCCTGTCCAAACGTCATAAAATCGAACTGATCGCCGTCGGGCTGATCGCGCTGTTTTTCATCGTGATCTTCCCGCTGCTCAACGCCCAGGGCGTGGTCAGTAACTTCACCATCAACCTGTGGGGGAAATACCTCTGCTACGCCCTGCTCGCCATTTCGGTGGACCTGCTCTGGGGCTACACCGGTTTGCTCAGCCTCGGCCAGGCGCTGTTTTTCAGCTTGGGCGGCTACATGATGGGCATGTACCTCATGCGAATGATCGGCGACCTCGGCCAATACAAGACGCCAATCCCCGACTTCCTCGTTTTCCTTGGGTGGACCGAGCTACCAAAATTTTGGGTGCCGTTCGCCAGTTTCCCCTTCGCTGCCGCGATGGTGATGGTCGTTCCTGGCCTGTTGGCGTTGGTGTTCGGCTTCCTCGCCTTCCGCTCGCGCATCAAGGGCGTGTACTTCTCCATCCTCACTCAGGCGCTAACCTATGGCGCATCGCTGATGTTTTTCCGCAACGACATGCTGATGGGCGGTAACAACGGCTTCACCGACTTCAAGTTCATCCTCGGCTACGACCTGCGCGACGCCGTCACCCAGCGCGGGCTGTTCATTGCCACAGCCGTGACGCTGCTGGTGGTGTACGCGGTGCTGCGACTGCTCAGCTACACCAAGTTCGGCCTAGTCCAACGCGCCATCCGCGACGGTGAAAACCGCGTGCTGTTTAGCGGCTATGCGACCGCTCACTTTAAGCTCTTTATTTTCCTCGTCGCCGCGCTCATCGCCGCTGTGGCCGGCGCGCTTTACGTCCCGCAGGTCGGCATTATTAACCCGTCCGAGATGACGCCAGACAAGTCACTTGAGGCCGTGGTTTGGTGCGCGGTCGGCGGTCGTGCCACCTTGGTCGGCCCGATCATCGGAGCGATCAGCGTCAACGCGCTCAAGAGTTGGGCCTCACGTGCCGCACCCGATTACTGGCTGGTGATTCTCGGCGGGCTGTTTGTGGTCGTGGTGCTGCTGTTACCCGGCGGCATCGTCAGTATCCCCGATCGCATCAAGGCCCTTTGGCAGCGCTTAACCAAGAAATCCGCAGCGCCTGCCGCCGATTCAAAACCCTCCGTCTAACCCTCCACCATGAATAACAAATACATGCTCACGGTTGAGGACGTCTCCAAAACCTACGACGGGTTTAAGGCCATCACTGACCTCAATTTTTACCTCTTCGAGGGCGAGTTACGTACCGTCATCGGCCCGAACGGCGCCGGTAAATCCACCTTCTTCGATCTCATCACCGGCCGCGCCAAGCCCGACACCGGCAAGATCGAGTTCGGCATGGACACCGACCTCACCACGATGAACGAGTACGAGATCAACCGTCTCGGCATAGGCCGCAAGTTTCAGACGCCTTCGGTCTTCACCGAGCATACGGTCTACAACAACATCGTGCTCTCGCTAGTCGGTTCGCGCGGTGTGTTCGCCTCGATTTTCAAGCGTCTGTCCTCCACCGAGCGCGACCGTATCGACGAGTTACTTAAGCTGGTGCGCCTCGACGGTAAACGCGATTGGAAGGCCGGCATGCTGGCCCACGGCGAAAAGCAGTGGCTGGAGATCGGCATGCTGCTCGCCCAGGACCCCAAGGTTCTGCTCGTGGACGAGCCCGCCGCCGGCATGACCGACGAGGAAACCCATCGCACTGGCGAACTGCTCATCTCGCTCGCCGGAAAACACAGCATCATCGTCATCGAGCACGACATGACCTTCGTTAAACAAATTGCCCGCGACGGTATGGTCACCGTGCTTCACCAAGGCAGCGTGCTCTGCGAGGGCAAGTTCGACGCCGTCCAATCCAATCCCAAAGTCCGCGAAGTGTATCTCGGGCGCGGCAAGAGCGGCGGCAAATAAGTTAACTACCATGCAAACCGCTCCTGTTTCCCTTTCAGCTCCTGCAACCGACTCGCGCCCCGCTCTTCTTCAAGTTTCCCAAGTCGAAACCGACATCGGCGGTTCGCGAATTCTGCGCGGGGTTAATCTCGAAGTGCGTGCCGGCGAACTCGTCGCGCTCATGGGCCGCAACGGCGTGGGTAAAACCACCACGTTGCGCTCCATCACCGGCCTGCGACCGATTCGCGCCGGCTCGATCACCCTCGATGGCCAGCGCATCGATAAACTCCCGATCGACGCCCGCGCCCGCGCCGGTATCGGCTACGTGCCGCAGGGCCGCGATATATTCCCACACCTGACCATCGAGGAAAACCTGCGCGTTGGCCTGGTAGTTCACGGCCGCAAAGGTACCGAGGCCAAGGAGGCGCTCGACCGGGTGTTCACGCTTTTCCCCGTGCTCAAAGAAATGCTCAGCCGCAAGGGCGGCGTGCTTTCCGGCGGCCAGCAGCAGCAGCTCGCCATCGGTCGCGCGCTTTTGACCAAGCCCAAGCTGCTGATCCTCGACGAGCCCACCGAGGGCATTCAGCCGTCGATCATCGACCAAATTGGCGACACCTTAAAACTGCTGAAAGCCGACGGCTCGCTGGCGATTCTACTGGTGGAGCAGTACGTCGATTTCTGCCGTGAAATCGCCGACCGCTTTTACGCCATGGACCGCGGTGTTGTCACCATCTCCGGTCCCATTGCATCGCTCACCGACGAAGTCGTTAAAACGCACCTCCAAGTCTGATTTTTTTGAAGTAGCGAGTAGCGGGTAGTGAGTAGCGAGCATAACGAACCACTCGACCACGGACTCCATTGCCTTCTACTTCTGCCCCTACTCGCTACCCGCTACTCACTACTCGCTACTTCAAAAAATGCACCTTACTCCTCGCGAACGAGAAAAACTCCTCATCGTCACCGCCGCCGACCTCTCCCGCCGTCGCCAGGCCCGCGGGTTGAAGCTCAATTACCCCGAAGCCGTTTCGATCATCACTTACGAGATCATGGAGGGCGCTCGCGACGGCCGCAGCGTCGCCGATCTCATGAGCTACGGCACCACACTGCTCAAGCGCGCCGACGTGATGGAGGGCGTACCTGAGATGATCCACGACGTGCAGGTCGAGGCCACCTTTCCCGACGGCACCAAACTCGTCACCGTCCACAATCCCATCCGTTGACCATGATCCCCGGAGAAATCATTACGCCCGCCGGCGCAGCTCCCCTCGAAGCCAACGTCGGCCTTGAAACCAAAAGCCTCGTAATCGCCAACACCGGCGACCGACCCATTCAGGTCGGTTCACATTTCCATTTCTACGAGACGAACGCTGCCTTGCGCTTCGACCGTGAAGCCACGCGTGGTTTTCGCCTCAACATACCGGCTGGCACCGCCGTGCGTTTCGAGGCGGGCGATTCCAAGGAAGTTGAACTCGTCGCCCTCGCCGGCACCCGCGAGGTCTGGGGCTTCAATGCCAAGATCAACGGCAAACTCTGAACTTTGAAGTAGCGAGTAGCGGGTAGTGAGTAGCGAGCATTCCAACCCCTCGACCACGGACTCCGCTGCCTACTACTTCCGATCTACTCGCTACTCACTACTCGCTACTTCTTCTCCATCCCATGCCGCTCAAACTCACCCGCCGCCAATATGCCGAGATGTTTGGCCCCACCGTGGGCGACCAAGTACGTCTCGCCGATACCGAACTCTTCATCCAGGTCGAGCGCGACCTCATCGCCGACGGCGGCGGCTACGGTAACGAAATCAAATTTGGCGGTGGCAAGGTCATCCGCGACGGTATGGGCCAGTCCGGCACCGCCACTGACGCCGAGTCGCTCGACCTCGTAATCACCAACGCCCTTATTCTCGACGCCAAACTCGGCGTCATCAAAGCCGACATCGGCATCAAGCACGGCGTCATTGTCGGCATCGGCCACGCCGGCAACCCCGGCATCCAAAACGGCATCGGCTCCGTCTATCCCGATCCCAAGACCGGCAAGAAAAGTCCCATGATCGTCGGTGCCTGCACCGAGGTGCTCGCAGGCGAGGGTTGTATTCTCACCGCAGGCGGCATCGACACCCACATCCACTTTATCTGCCCGCAGCAGATCGACGAGGCCATCAGCTCCGGCGTCACCACTCTGCTTGGCGGCGGCACCGGGCCTTCGCACGGCACCCTCGCCACCACTTGCACGCCCGGCGCATGGAATATCCATCGCATGCTCCAAGCCGCCGAGGCCTTTCCCGTAAACCTTGGCTTCATGGGTAAGGGCAACTGCGCAACCGCCCAACCCCTGCGTGATCAGATACTCGCCGGTGCCCTCGGCCTTAAACTCCACGAAGACTGGGGCACTACGCCCGCCGCAATCGACACCTGCCTCGGCGTCGCCGAGGAACTCGACGTGCAGGTCGCCATCCACACCGACACCCTTAATGAGGCAGGCTTCGTGGACGACACCCTTGCCGCCTTCAAGGGCCGCACCATCCACACCTTCCACTCCGAAGGCGCTGGCGGCGGACACGCCCCCGACATCATCCGCGTTTGCGGCGAGGCCAACGTTCTCCCGTCATCCACCAACCCCACGCGTCCCTTTACGGTCAACACCATCGACGAGCACCTCGACATGCTCATGGTCTGCCACCACCTCGACAACAAGATCCCCGAGGACGTGGCCTTTGCCGAGTCGCGTATCCGACCTGAGACTATCGCCGCCGAGGACCGTCTACACGACTTGGGCGCCATCTCCATCACCTCCTCCGACTCGCAGGCTATGGGACGCATCGGCGAAGTTATCCTGCGCACCTGGCAAACCGCGCACAAGATGAAGCTCCAGTTTGGCAAACTGACGCACCCTGCGCACCCCGCCGCCGACAATTTCCGCTGCCTGCGCTACGTCGCCAAATACACCATCAACCCCGCAATCGCTCAGGGCATCAGCCACATCGTCGGCTCAGTCGAGGTGGGCAAACTCGCCGACCTCGTGCTGTTCAAGCCCGCTCTCTTCGGTGTGAAGCCAGAGATCGTGCTCAAGGGTGGCTTCGTCTCTTGGGCTAACATGGGCGATCCAAACGCCTCCATTCCCACACCGCAGCCCACTTTCTACCGGCCCATGTGGGGTGCGGCTGGCGGTGCCCTGAGCGCGACCAACATCACCTTTGTGTCTGCCGCTGCATTGCAGAGTGGCCGTCTCGCCGACCTCGGCCTGCGCCGCCGTCTTGAGCCGGTGGTGAATTGTCGAAACATCGGCAAACGCGACATGGTGCTCAACGACGCCATGCCCGTCATCAAGGTCGATCCAGAGACCTACCACGTAACCGCCGACGGCGAACACCTCACCTGCGAACCCGCCAAGGTCCTCCCCATGGCGCAACGGTATTTCCTGTTTTGAGGGCTTAACTACTCATTGGCCGTAAAAGAAACAACTAACCCAATAGGTTAGTTGTTTCCCTCAACCGGCTCTTCCCACGGGTCATGATTTTGATCTATTCGAGTATTTTCGAACCGGCTACGAACCTTCCGGTGGTGTTCCTGCGCGTCGAGCGCCGTACCTTGGCCAAGCGCCTTTGGCGCGGGACTGCCGCCGATGGCGTGGAGTTCGGCTTTGAGTTGGCCGCACCGCTAGCAACCGGCGTGACCTTTTATCAGACCGCAACGCATCGCTACGTCATTGATCAAGCGCGCGAGCCTGTGCTGGAAATTCAACTGGCCAATCTGCCGCCATCCGCTGCCGCCGGTATTGGCTGGGCCGTGGGGAATTTACATCTGGAGTTCTCCTCTGAGGCGACGCGTCTGCTCACGCCCGACGAACCGGCCGCACGCCAGCTGTTCGCGCGCATTCAGGTCGAATACACCGCCACCTCCTCCGTCTTCCGCGCCGGACGGTTCAAGCGCAGCCAACCCAACCCCGCTCTCGATGACCTCGGTCTCAGCCACAAGCACTGACGGTTTTTTGGCCGCCCGCTGGCTCGTGGGCCTCTTGCAGGCTGGCGACTCCTATTACCCGACGGGCGCCTACGCCCATTCCTTCGGTTTAGAGGGCCTAGTTCAGGCGGGACTGGTGCGAGACCGCGCCACGTTGCGCGACTTCGTCTTTCTCTCTGCATTGCCCGCCCTGCGCCAAGCCGAACTGCCACTCGCCGCCCACGCTTTCGCTGCACTAGACCCGTCCTGTCCGAATTGGACCCGTGTCGGCGAACTTTGCGGGTTGGCCCATGCGTTAAAAAGCGCCCGCGAGGCCCGCCTCGCCACCGAAAACATCGGCCGCCAGCGCGCCGAGCTCACCGCCTCATTGCATGCGCATCCCTTGGCGACCGAGTACCTGTCTCGCGCTAAAGCCCACGGCTGGCCCTTCGCTACACCCGTTTCGGCCGCGCTGGAGGGTCGAGTTTTGGGCGCACCACTCGAAGCCGTGTTGGCTGGTTGTGTGTATGCTGCAATTGCCGGCGTGATGGCTGCCGCCGTGAAGCTGTTGCGCATTGGCCAAAACGGCAGCCAAACCTTGCTCACCGAGGCCCTCGCCCAGGCGCCCGAAATCATCGCCGCCGCCCAAGCCGTACCGCTTGAGGAAATCGGCTGGTTTAACCCTTGGCTCGACATCGCCGCCGCCCGCCACGAAACCGCCGACGGACGAATGTTTATTTCTTGAAGCAGTGAGTAGCGAGTAGCGGGTAGGTAACCTTACAAACCCTCCGAATCACCAGAACCACATAGACCACGCGATCTCCGACTCCGCTGCTCGACTACTCACTACCCGCTACTCACTACTCGCTACTTTTATGTCTTCCTCTTCCCGTTCTCCTCGTATTGGCATCGGTGGCCCGGTGGGCTCCGGCAAAACCATGCTCTGCCTCAAACTCTGCCAGCGGCTGCGTGAGCGCTACTCGATGGCTGTAGTCACCAACGACATTTACTGCTCCGAAGACGCGCAGTTCCTAGTGCAGCACAGCGCGCTTTCCCCCGAGCGTATCGTCGGTGTGGAGACCGGCGGGTGTCCGCACACCGCGATCCGTGACGACACCACGATGAACGAACAGGCCTGTCGCGCGCTGGAAGCGAAATTCGCCGACCTCGACCTGCTATTAGTAGAGAGCGGCGGGGATAATCTCACCGCCACCTTTTCGCCCGAGCTGGTCGATGCGTTTATCTACGTGATCGACGTGGCCGAAGGGGACAAAATCCCGCGCAAAGGCGGCCCGGCGATTCGCCACAGCGATCTGCTGATCATTAACAAAATCGACCTCGCGCCGCTGGTGGGGGCGGACTTGGGCGTGATGGATCGCGATGCCAAGATTCAGCGCGGGGTGAAACCGCATTTGTTTTGTGATCTCAAGCGTGAGCACAACCTCGACGCCGTCATCGAATGGATCGAGCGCGAGGTGCTGTTTGCACGCAAAAAATAGCGCGGGCCCTCATGGCTGATTTTCACGGACAACTTTCCCTTCGGGCCGAGCGACGCCCCGACGGCGTCACCGCGATTGGTGCGCAGGCTTTTCGTGCGCCTTACCATGTGAGCAAGCCCTACTGGGATGCCGACACGCGCACGCTGCTCGTGCAGGTGGTTAATCCCACCGCCGGCATCCTGTCCGGCGATCGGCTGGAATCCGCCGTAGAGGTGGCGGAGGGCGCGGCGTTGTTATTAACCACGCCGAGTGCGAGCCGGGTGTTTCGTATGCGCAGTGGCGAGGCGTGCAGCACGCAGCGCTTTCAGGTCGAGGCGAATGGCTGGCTGGAAGTCATGCCCGAGCCAATCGTGCCACACCGAGGCAGCGTTTTCAGGCAACGCACCGAACTTCTGGTGGCACCGGGCGGAGCGGCGTTTTACGCAGATCTGCTTCTGCCGGGACGGGTGGCACACGGCGAGGCGTGGGAGTGGGCGCGGCTGCTGCTGGAGCTGGAGGTGCGACGGGGCGACGAGCTGCTGTTGCGCGAACGCTTTGACCAAGCCGGTGAAGGACTAAAGGCGTTGGCGGCCTTAGCCGGGGCGGGCGAAGGCGCGTGTTTTGGCAACGCCGTGGTAATCGCACCGAGTTTGGCTGAAGAGGCGTCACCAACATGGCGCGCAGCCCTGCACGCACTGCAGGGCGACGGCGTCTGGATCGGGGCGAGTCAGCTCCGGCTGGGCGGCGGCTGGAGCATCAAGTTTGTCGCCCCCGATGGGATACGTTTAAGGCAAACC
>CANIXX010000150.1 GCA_947471115.1 Opitutaceae bacterium
ATACCAGGAACGCGAAGCCCTCCTGAATCAACGAGACAAAGACCTAAGCACGCTTGAAGAACAACATCAGCGCCACACCCCTGATTCACACCGCATAGGCTAAACGGTAACCCGCCAGTACCGCCCCGCCGACATGTTCAAGAGAGCGTTAACGAGCGGAGTTGAGCAGTACCGGACCCCATATTACTTCATCAAATCCGACTAGGCCCACGCCGGCTAGCGCCCCGTTGGCACCGTTGGAATCACCTGAACCGAGAGCGAAGGGGCGTTTCACCAAGCTGCCGTTTCCGGCCAACAGCGCCAGGGCTTCAGCCTCCGACAAGGTCGGCAGCAGGTCGCCGATTTTGAGCTTACGGTACTCCACCCCCGAGGTGTTAAAGAGCTTGCGCAGCGCGACGCGGCCTCCGAGGCGGCGGAGCATCGTGCGCAACTCGGCGGAAGACGGCGGGGTTTCACGGATCGGCTTTTCGTCAAAATCGATGCCGTGGGCGTCCAACCATTTTACCGCACGGCGGCAGGTATCACAGTTGGCGTAAGTATAAAGCGTGAGCGTGGACATCGAGGTGTGTTTTAAGAGGGAAAAAGTAGCGCAGACTTCTAATCTGCTCTGATTGGTTCTTGAAGCGGTCGCAAAGCAGACTGGAAGTCTGCGCTACTTTTAACGGAGCAGACCGGAAAACTGAGCCACATGGCCAGTCATTATCCGCTTCATTTCACCCAGTTGGTCGATTTAACCAAAAACTGCCAGGTGCCTTTAAAGGTGCCCAGTTCGCCGTAAAAAATGAGATTCCCGTCTTGGTTTCGGCGTTGAGCGTAGAGCAAATCGCGAATCTCTTGGCGCGGGCCGTAGACGTCGTAAATATGCCCGCGCACTTCGATGCGAAGAAGCCGGTCCTCGAGCGCCTGAGCTTTGACGCGAAAAAGTTTACCCGTCCACGTGCCGTCGCGCAGGTTCACCTCGGCGGGCAGCTGCGCAAGCTCCACTGCGGCGGTGAAATCCGTCTTCGCCAAATCCACCTTGCGCGCGGACGCATCGCCTTCGTCCTCGCGGCCGGCCGCTTCCCGTGTGAGCGGGGTAAATTTACCGGGCTGCCCATCGGAGACTGTTTGGAAGCGTGCGGTCAGCGGGAAATGGTCGGAGAAGCCGCGCCCGCCCGCGCCTTCCGCACTCCAGCGAACGGGGAGCAAGTCGGCCGCGCCTGCATTGAGACCGGCGAAGCGAGCGACAGCAAAGGAGTTGTCCACGTAACGCACTCCGCTCTGATCGTAGAGTCCGCGGGTAACTAGCAGGTGCATCAAAGTCCCCCACTCGCCCGCGTAGACGTCGCTGCCGCGCTCACTCGCGGCCAGTTCGAACCACAGGTTGTAGAGGTCACGGGTCGGCCCGCGGATCGCCAGCTCGTTTCCCTGTGAACCGAGCACATCATTGATTCCGGTGACAGGGAGTTTACGGTAGCGCCGCTTCTGGTTGTAGTGGGAATTCAGATCACCACCGATGACGATGTCGGCGTTGGGATCGGCAGTCATTAGTTCGTCGATACGGCGGCGTAAGACGGTGGCATTTTCGCCCCGGACAACCTCAGTCTTCGCGTCGCTGGCACCGGCTTTCCAATGGTTGTTGAAGACCGTCAGCGGATAACCCTCAACGTCGAGCTGCACCTCAAGCAGATTGCGGGCGCTGCGCATCGGAAAAATGCGCACCGCTTTTATCGGGAACCGAGTGAACACCACGTTCTTGATCGCCGGACCGGCGCGCAGGTCGGCAAGCGTGCCCGCGCCATTACCAACACCCGAGCCTTCGCCAACGGCGTCGCCTGGGTTTTGCCCATCACCACCGGTGACCACGGAGTAGCCAACCATGCCGCGATCGACAAAGGCCTTGAGCAAAAGCGCCTCGGCGGGAAGGTCGGCGATTTCGGGCGTGAAGTCCGGGCCGAGCATCCGCTCGATGGTCGTAGCGTCGTAGCGTTTTAGCAGTGCGGGATAATCGGGCGGTCTTTTCCCAGGTGTGTGGTCGATCTCAATTTCCTGAAACAAGATGACTTCGGGCGGGTGGCCGGGGGAGCCCGCGCGGGCAACGAGGGCGGCGATGTTCTGCACCTTGGTTAACGCATGGGCAGGCGTGTAGCGGGCAAGTTGGTAATCGTCGTAAACCGCAACGCCGTCGGCGTCGTGCAGGTTTTCCACGTTGTACACCATCACCGTGAACGGCCGTGCCAGCAGCGAGCACGGAGCCAGAGCAAGCAGCAGTAAAAGCCACTGAAGCCATGGGCTCCTCGCCCGTTGTTTTTTAGCGATAGGAAACACGACTAAGAATGTTCACCGACGCCTTATTTGCGAAACAGCGCGTCGAGCGAGCCGAAGCTCTTGAGCGGGGCTTTGGGCTTGGTCGTTGTCACCGGCAACGGGGTGGCTTCACGCGGTTTCACCGGTTCGACAACCGGAGCGGGCGCGGTAGCAAAAGGGGGACCGAGCTTGGACGAGGCAGATCCGAGCTTGGCGCTTGTCGCGCCCAATTTGGGTGCCTGGCTCTGCTTAAGTTCGGCAAGGGTGCGCTCGAGTTTTTGCACTGAAACGGGTTCTGCGGTCCCCAACTCCTGAGCGAACAAACTCACTCGCAGCTCCTCCACCTGCCAGCGCAGCGCCGCCACGCCGAGGAAAGGCGCGAGTTGTTTGGCCCGCTCGGTATCCTTGACCTGAGCTTGTTTCCAGCGGTCGGCTCGCAGCTTCATCGCCTTCAAGTACCGCGGAAAATGCGCCAGTTGCGAATACGGTGTTACTCGTAAAAAGTCCGCCGGCACCAAGGCGGTGAGGTCGGGGCCTTGACCGCGATAGGGATTCGGGTGAACCAACAGCGACTGGCGCAAAGTGAGGATTTCGCGCACCAGATCGACCAGGCGCGGTACCAACCCGAGCAGGTCGTTTTTGGTTTTCATGACCGCTGCGGCGAACGCGGCGGAGGTGAGGGTGTTAACGCGCGACGCCGAGCAGGCCCAGTTACGCAGGGCTGCGTAGGCGTGTTCTCGCAACGTCTCCGTGGTTCCGAGCGTCGCCAACAGCGCCCCCAGCTCGCGCAGTTGTTTCAAATCCTTGTGCAAACAGGCCAGCGGGTGCGCCAGCTGCCACTCCATGAGCCGCTCCAACGCGGGCGCAGTCGCCTCGGCGGCCTCCTCGGGGGTTTTAAACAGCCGCAACGCCACGCCGCCGCCCGGGCCGTTTTTGAGTCCAGGAAACGCATACACCGCCACGCCAGCTTGGTCGCACACGTGAACGCGCTCGGGCACGTCGCCGAATTTCCACTCGGTCTGCTCGCCCAGTTCGTGTTTGGCGCGGGCACGGCGCCAGGCATCGGGATCTTCACGCGAAACACTCGCGCTGGCCTCGCGCTGATGCGCGGCGATGGCGAGGGCGATCTCGGGTAGCTCGCGGCTGGCGCAGATTTCGCGGCCCTCGTCATCGACCACGCGAACGCGCACCCGCAGGTGATCGGGCAGCGGGCGCTCTTCGGCAAACACACTGGCGTTAATTTTCAACTTGAGTCGTTCGCCGATCAAAATTGCGAGCGCCTCGGGAAGAGTGTGGCGCTGGGCGGTGAGGCGCGCGTGTTGGGCTGCGGTTTTGGCCAACTGCCGCGCAGCGTCACCGAGCGGCACGAAGTCGCGGCGCAGCTCCTTGGGCAATGCGCGCAGGTAATGTTCAACCTTGGCCGCGAGGTGGCCCGGCACCGCCCAGTCGAGCGCGGCGGGCGTGAGATCAGCTGCGACGCGCACCGGCACATCCAGGGTAACGCCGTCGTCGGTCTGGCCGGGTTTGTAGGCGTAGTTAAGCGGCAGCGCTGCTTGCTGGAGCGGCATCGCCTCGGGGTAGGCCTCGGTGTCGGCCTGCAGCTCTTCGGGATCACGCAGGTCGTCGGGGGCAAACATGAGGAAGCGCGGCTCGTCGCCTTTGCGATCGCGGACCAGATCGACCAACTCGGCCACCGAAGAAATGCCTGCAAACGGAGCCGCTGACGATTTAGCTGCAGTGCCACTTTCAGGAATCAGCCGAGCGGCGTAAAACCGATAAATTCCCTCGTCGAGGTTGAGGTAGCCGCTGTCGCGGGTGCGCGTGAGCAGGTTTTCGACCTCCTCGCGCACGCCCCGGTTGTGGGCGATAAAATCCAGCGGCCACGTCACTTGGTCGTTAACCAGCGCTTCGCGGATAAAAATCTCAGTGGCGTGGACCGGGTTCACTTTGCCGTAACTGACGGCGCGCGACTCCAACTCCAGCCCGTAGAGGCGGGTGCGCTGTTTAACCATCACGCGGCCGGCGTCCTGATTCCAGAACGGCTCGCTGTGGGCGACTTTCACCACGTGCGCCCCCAGATCGAGCGCCCAAAGCGGATCCATTCGCGCGGAGGTTCGGGCAAACAACCGAGTGGTTTCCATGATCTCCGCCGACATGATCCACCGCGGACTCTTGTTGTTTTTAGAATCGGTTTTTTGACGCGGGTCTTCACCCCGCTTGGCGTGAGACTTCTTCTCGTCGCGCACGAACAAGACTGAGCCGGGAAACAACGCGACGCGGCGGTCGTGGGTCGCCTTGTAGCCACCGTTGTCGTCGTCGCGGGTCGCGATGTTGCCCAACAAACCGGCAAGGATGCTGCGGTGAATGGCGCGGTAACCGGGCGAGGCGAAGGCGGTTTTGTCCGCGTTGATTTTATCCGGCGGGATGCCGTCGAAGATCGAGGTGAACTGAAAGTCCTTCCGCTGCTCCATCACGTCGAGCAGTTGCGAATGCACGTCGCGCCACTCGCGCATGCGCGTGTAGCTCACAAAGTGATCTTTGCAAAAGCGGCGAAGGCGAGCCTGCGAGAGTCGGTCCAGCTGGTCGTGGTACGCATCCCAGATGTTGAGCAGTGCCAAAAAATCGGAGTCGGGGTGGTTAAAGCGACGGTGGGCCAAGTCAGCTTTTTCGCGCGCTTCCATCGGCCGCTCGCGCGGGTCCTGGATGCTCAAGCCCGAGGCGATCACCAGCACCTCGCGCACCGCCTTCTCGCTGCGGGCCTGCAAAATCATGCGCCCCACGGTTGGGTCCACCGGCAGGCGGGCCAGTTCGCGGCCCACGGGCGTGAGCTGGCGCGCCGACTCGGTGGCGTTGGAATCGAGCGCACCGATCTCCTCCAGCAGCGCGTAGCCGGCGCGGATGGACTTGGCCGCCGGCATGTTGATGAAGGGAAAGCGCTCGATGTCGCCCAAGCCGAAGGCCTTCATGCGCAAAATCACGTCGGCCAAGTTGGCGCGCTGGATTTCAGGCTGGGTGAAGCGCGGGCGCTCGTTGAAGTCGGCTTCCGAATACAGGCGGATGCAAACGCCATCAGAGACACGGCCGGCGCGGCCCTTGCGTTGATCGGCGCTGGATTGCGCGACTGCCTCGATCGGCAAGCGGCGGGTGCGCGCCTGCGGCGAATAGCGGCTGATGCGCGCCAGGCCGGTGTCCACCACATAACGGATACCGGGGATGGTGAGGGAGGTTTCCGCGATGTTGGTAGCGAGGATCAGTTTGCGCCGCTGAGAAGAGGAAAAAACGCGCTGCTGCTCGGAGTTGGAGAGCCGGCCGAAGAGCGGAACGATCTCAGTATTCGGTAACCGGCGACCTTCGAGCAGCTCGGTGGTTTCACGAATATCGCGCTCGGCGGGCAGGAAAACCAGGATATCGCCCGAATCGCTGTCACGCACGATACGTTCGACGGCCTCGGCCGCGCCGTCGATATAGTGCAGAGCCTCGGAGCGCGAGGAACGTTCGTCGCCCTCGGCCGCGTCACTACCGAGGGAGTCGAGCGGGGCGTAAATCACCTCAACGGGATAGGTGCGGCCGGAAACCTGAACAACGGGCGCATTGTCGAAGGCTTTGGAAAACGCTTCCGTGTCGATAGTCGCCGAGGTGACGATAATTTTGAGCTCGGGGCGCTGGTGGCGGAGGTTACGCAGGTGGCCGAGAAGGAAGTCGATGTTGAGCGAACGCTCGTGGGCCTCGTCGAGGATTACCGTATCGTAGGCGCGCAGCATCGGGTCGCTCTGCACCTCGGCGAGGAGCATGCCGTCGGTCATGAACTTGATGACGGTGTCGCGGGTGGTGCGGTCGTCGAAGCGGATTTTGCAACCGACCGGGCCGCCCCAAGGGACGTTGAGCTCCTCGGCGACGCGGCGGGAAACGGACAAGGCGGCGACGCGGCGAGGCTGGGTGCAGGCGATAGCCCCGCGCATACCACGACCGGCGGCGAGGCACATTTTGGGTATTTGAGTGGTTTTGCCCGAGCCGGTTTCGCCGGCCAGAATGATGACCTGATGGTCCGCGATCAGATCCACGATCTCAGCAGCCCGCGAACTGATGGGCAGTTCGGGAGGGAAATCGATGCGGAAGGCAGGCGGAGAACGGTCGTCGGAGCGGGCCACGTTGTTAAAAAGAAAGCGCACCGTGGCACTGAAGTGCGGCACCCGCGAGGGGTTTTTTGCACCAAGTCCGACTGTGGCGGCTGGCTGGCTTAGAACGTGCTTTTAAGGTGACTCCTACTTACGCCCAACTTTCCCATGACGATCCTTCTAGATAGCCGTAAGCTGCTCGCGTTCACCACCCTAGCCCGCGTAGGCAGCTTCACTTTGGCTGCGCACGAATTGAACCTCACGCAGTCGGCTATCAGCCACGCGATCAAGGCTTTGGAGGATGATTTATCCTGTCGACTGTTCGATCGGCTGGGGCGGCGGGTGACGTTAACCGCTCCCGGTAAACACCTGCTCGATCATGCGCACAAGATCATAGCCGAGATGCAACGCGCCCGCACCGAGTTGGCCACGTGGAGTAAATAAATCAGGCGCCATGTCGGCCCGCTTTAGCCGTGAGTAGCGCAGACTTCCGCAAAAACTCTGCTTCGCCAAGGATTGGCGCATTTTATGATTGCCTAGGGAGTCCGAGGCCCGTGTGGTTTGCCTCCCTTCCCTGCCCGGGTGGTGGAATTGGTAGACACGCAGGTCTCAGAAGCCTGTGCCTAACAGCATGACGGTTCGAGTCCGTCCTCGGGCACCATTTTTGCAAGTGACTGATAACCTTAGGGGTTTCACCCGTAGCGCAAGAGCCTCGCCGATTTCACTAGGCAGCCTGTGATGCGAACTAGTATCAAGCCGGTTAACCACTGATGGGCACTGATACTCACTGATGTCAGACACGATAACCAAACCCCTCTGGAATAGTTCTTTACGATAGTATTACGGCCACTCCCACGTTCTGAGCAGAGCCTTCTTGGTTTTATCAGTGAATATCAGTGCCCATCAGTGGTTAAAAATCGGGGATCTGATAGTAGCGTTCAACACCAGCGACTAATTGGTACTCTAGCTTTTTCTTGATCCCTTATTACTGCGATGCGCGCTCTATGTTGAGCCTAAGCTTAAGCTAACAAAAGAATCCCCCGGCTTGGCCGTTGCTTCTAGCAGGGGGGCTTCTGGTGATTTTTTCGGCTAACAATCAGAACGGCATCGCCTCTTCTTCATCGGAGGGATGCGAGGAGGGCTCGACGAAGGCCTCGGCGGAGGAACCCGCTTTCGAAGCGGGTAAACCACCGCCCAGCGTACCCCGATTTTGATGCCAGAGCGTACGGGCGGCATTGCGCAGGGTAATTTCCTGAGGCCGTGCGGGATACGGGTTGCCGCTGCTGTCGAGGCGAGGGGCTTGTTCTTGGGCGTACCAGGACAGCGAACGCTCACCCAGTTGAGAAAGGGGAACACCGTTGTTTTTACCAAAATGCACCTGAACGTCACCGGGATTGGCAATGATTTCGCTCGGCTGCGGAACCACTTCGGCATCACCGGAGCTTGGGCGCGACGCGCTGCTCGTGCTGGTCGCACGCGCCGGAGTACTGCGCGCGGGAGCCGCTTTGTTGCCGTCAGCGAGGAGCTGCCGAATGGCAACCAATTCTTGGTGGATAGCTTTGAGCAGATCGTCGTTCATAAGTGGGAGCCGAATCAGAGCGCTCAAGGTTAACGAGGCAAGGGGCAACCCATGAAAAAAAGTGCGCTACCGCAACTTGTGGTCAGCTACTCGCCGCCAGTTAACCGCCTCCACCTTCTTGCGCGCCGTCATTAGCGCCAACTCGCCCCCCAGGCGGCGCCCACTTCGGCCAACTCATTTTGGCGTTTTAACCGTCCCCTGCGGCGCATTGAGCTCGATTGATAGGGCCCACTTCCCTTTGGCTGCCGATGCGTCCCGCCTGCTCCCGTGCCCGAACTTCTCCACACTCTCCACTCCAGCTTCGGCTATCCGGAAT
>CANIXX010000151.1 GCA_947471115.1 Opitutaceae bacterium
ACTTTCGTGTTCGGGCGGCTGGCCAAGATGCCCTCGGGTAATGAACCTTATTTCATTGTGGTGATGGCTGGGCAGCTAGCCTGGCAATTGTTTGCGAACACCCTCGGCAACACCAGCGGCAGCCTGGTCGGCAATGCCCACCTCATCTCCAAAATCTACTTCCCCCGCCTCACCGTACCCTTGTCCACGGTCGGGGTGGCTCTCGTGGATTTTGCCATTCTGTTGGGGCTTTTTGCCGCCTCGCTAGCGTGGACGGGATTGATCCCCACCTACCGCGTGGTGTTCCTGCCGGTGTTTGTCCTTCTGACGCTCTTACTCGCACTCGGCGCAGGTCTGTGGCTGGCGGCGCTCACCGTAAGATTCCGCGATTTCCGCATCGTCGTCCCCTTCCTTTTACAGATCGGTGTTTTCGCCACCCCGGTCGGTTATCGCACGGATTTTCTGCCCAACTGGCAGGCGCTGCTCGCGTTCAACCCCATGACTGGAGTCATCGACGCCTACCGCTGGTGCCTATTGAGTGAAGGCACCGTCTTTTACTGGCAAAGTCTTCTGTTCACCGTGGTGTGGACGGTGGTATTACTGGCCACGGGAATCTGGTATTTCCGCCACACCGAAAAGTCGTTTGCCGACATCATCTAAACCATGAACGACGACATCGTCATCCGCGCCGAAGCCATCTCCAAGCGCTACCGCATCAGCCACAAGGCGAAGCAAACCACCCTATGCGAGACACTGCCCGACTTGGCTCGGAGAGCGTTGCAACGCTTACGCGGCGCGGCGTCCCCCTCGCGCGAGGACTTCTGGGCGCTGAAAGACATTAACTTCGAGATCAAACGCGGCGAAGTGGTGGGCATCATCGGGCGCAACGGTGCGGGCAAATCCACCCTGCTAAAAATTCTATCCAGAATCACCGAGCCCACCACGGGCCGAATCACCTTAAAGGGCCGCGTCGCCAGCCTGCTGGAGGTGGGCACCGGCTTTCATCCGGAGCTAACCGGCCGGGATAACATTTACCTCAACGGGGCGATTCTAGGGATGAGTCGGGCCGAGATCCGCCAGAAATTCGACGAGATCGTGGCCTTCGCCGAAGTGGAGCGTTTCATTGATACGCCGGTGAAACGCTACAGCAGCGGCATGTATGTGCGGTTGGCCTTTTCGGTCGCCGCCCACCTCGAGCCGGAAATTCTAATCGTGGACGAAGTGCTCGCGGTCGGGGATTCGACGTTCCAAGCCAAATGCTTGGGGAAACTTCGGGATGTCACCCTGAATCACGGAAGAACAGTACTGCTGGTGAGCCACAACCTAGCCGTGGTAAAAAGCGTCTGTGACTCAGCCATTTATCTTAAAAAAGGCGGCATGGTCATGAAAGGGGACACCACCGCGACCGTCGACGCCTACATGAGCGAAGCCACCACCGGCTCTGTTGAGTTCACCCCGGTGGTGGGCGATGAGGTCACCCTCGCCGACCTTCGGCTGTGTAACCCGGGCAGCGCCGAAGCCATCCATCGGGTCACCTTTGATCGCCCGTGCGAACTTCGGTTCACCCTGTCAGGCAACGACGCCGCGCTACGGATTTCCCCGTTCATACGGCTGCATGACGCCCACGGAACGTTGGTCACCAGTATCTGCGGTGCGGAGGAAGGACTCGATTTTGCATCCGTGGAGCAAGCCCGCTCCTACATCTGCGAGATCTCGCGTTTACCGCTCATGCCCGGCAACTATTTTATCTCGGTCGCGGCCTACAGCCTCGCCAGCAAAGCCCATTTGAATGCGGAGCAAATCCTCTCTTTCGAAGTCGCGCCCTCGATGCTGCCCGGCGCCAACCGGGCCTACCGACAGGATCACGGACTGGTACGCGTGATAAGCAACCTGAGGATGGAGTCGGCCGAGTCCGGGCGGCGTCTTTGAGCGCATGAAGCTGTTGTTTATTATTCCGGAATACCCGCCGGACTTCGGCGGCGGTATCGCCACGTTCTACGCCACCCTACTGCCTGCTTTAGTAAAACAGGGACTGAGCGTCACCGCAGTGGTCGGCTCGGCCCTAGCCGGCGGGCCGACCGCGCGCACGGATCAGGGCGTAGAGGTAATACCGCTCGATCAAGCGCGCGTCACCCGTCTGACCGGACGATTTACCTCGTTTGCTCTGGCACCAGATTTCAGCTGCCACCTTGCGGCAGCGTGGGCGGCCTGGGAGCAAACAAATGGCGGACGAGGTTTTGATTGCGTGGAGTGCTGCGATTGGGGGCTTTCTTTCGTCCCTTGGCTGACCCAAAACGGAGCTCCCCCCACCCGCGTCCGCCTTCATGCCAGCGCTGGGCAGATCGCCCTTTGGGATCCCCAGCCTGGATTCGGGCTCACCGAAAACCTCTTCCAGCTCACCGAAGCCCTGCTGCTGCCCTACGCCGCAGAATTAGTAACCAACGGAGAGGGCAACCAAAAGTGGTGGCGCTCGCGGCTAAACACGCCCGTCGCTCACATCAACCCAGCGTTCACGCCCCCACCCCCGACCGAACGCAGGGCGCAAACTCCAAACGGACTTGTGGTCGGCCGCATCCAATCATGGAAGGGACCCGAAACCTTGTGTCGCGCACTGAAAGAGTTAGGCTCCGCCGCACCGCAGTGCGATTGGATCGGGCGCGCTACGGTCGGCACCGATGGGCGGGACACCTCGGCCCAGCTGGCTGAACAATTCCCTGAAATCTGGGGCCAAAGGGTGCTGCAGGTCGCCCCATTACCCCCGATTGAAATTCATCGGCGGCAGGCAGCTGCCCGCTTCGTGATCGTGCCTTCGGAGTGGGATGTTTTTAATTTCACCGCCGTAGAAGCGATGAGTGCACACGCGCTGGTCATCTGTTCCAGTGGAGCCGGGGCATCCGGTCTGATCCAACACGGGGTAAACGGGTTTGTCTTTCCCGCCGGCGACCATGGCGCGTTGGCCGAAGCTATTCGGACAATTCAAAAACTCGCCCCCGACGAACGCCAACGCATCGGCCAAGCCGCCCACGAGACGGTGAGGGACGCCCTGTTACCCGAAAAAATCGCCCGCCTGGAAGCAGCCCACCTAAAATCGCTCGTGGCCGGTCCCCGTCGATCTAGCCATAGCGTCGAACTCAACTCGATCTTCGCACCGGTCGAAATGAAAAAGGAATTTCCCGACCAATTGGCCCGCTCTGGCCTCTCCCGCATTCCCCTCGCCGCTCTTTGTCGCCATGTCGTGAGCCGGATAAACCAGCGTTTGCTGGGCAAACCATGAGACCCCAAACGCTCGCCCTGTGTATCCCCGCTTACAATGCGGCGGAATTCCTTCCACGTTTGCTACAGTCGGCAGCCAACCAAACCACCCGCTTTGACGAAATCCTCGTCTACGACGACGCCAGCACAGACGACACGATGGCCGTGGCGAAAAAGTGGGGAGCGCGGGTCATTCGCGGCGAAGCGAACTGCGGGTGCTCTCAGGGTAAAAACGCCCTTGCCGCCGCCACCACCTGCGACTGGATCCACTTCCATGACGCCGACGACGACCTGAAACCCGACTTCGTTGCGCGCGCCCACCACTGGATGGACGATCCCGACTGTCCGGACATCGTATTGTTCGACTACGAATACCGGGACATCGCCAGCGACGAGCTCATCGCGATCCGGCACTTTGATTCGCAGGCGCTAACCACCGATCCCTTGCGCTTTGCCATCACCGAGCAAATCAACCCGTTTTGTGGACTCTACCGCAAAGCGGATTTTATACGGGCGGGTGGCTATGACACCGACCCGACTGTGCTGTACAACGAGGACTGCGCGTTCCACCTACGCATGGCCCTAGCCGGCCTGCGGTTCGGCGCAGACGACCACGTTTCGATTATAAATCTGCGCCGCTCCGGGTCGATGTCGTCAGCCAACCAAGCTAAATGCGTCCTGGCGCGCCTAGCGCTTCTGCGTAAAACCGCCCCCCGACTCACGCCGAACTACCACCTGGCTCTAGCCGATGAACTCTGGCGCACGGCTCGACACCTCGCCCATCACCAACGAAACGAACTCCCCGACGCCATCGCGCTCGCCCGGCAACTCGGTCGGCGCTCGCCTCAGAACGAGCCCCGCTGGGTGCGCCACCTCAGCTACTTTTTACCCGTCACGATCTTTCGGTTCCGGGCCGCCTACATTCGCCGACGCGATCACGCATGAGCCCGCTGGTCAGCATCATCATCCCGGCCTACAACGCCGCTCCATGGATCAGCGCCACCCTCGACTCAGCGTTGGCCCAAACCCACCGCCCAATTGAGATCATTGTGGTCGATGACGGCTCAACCGATCCCACCCCGGCCATTCTCTCGGCCTACGCCAACACCCACGGCGTAAACGTCATCACCCAAGAAAACCGCGGCCAATGTGCGGCTATAAATCGCGGGCTGAGTTTAGCGCAGGGCGATTTCATCACCTTTCTCGACGCCGACGATCTGCTGCACCCTGAAAAAACCGCGCACCAATTACGCAGGCTGGCAGAATTTCCCGAAGGTTGGATCGCGTCGTGTGAATGGGCTCGTTTTTATACGGAACCCAGCGAATCCATTTTCCGAGAGGAAGCTATTTGGCGCGACTTGGAGCCCGTTGATTGGCTTGTGACCTCATGGAGGGGCGGAGGCATGATGCACGGTGCCGCTTGGCTAGCACCGCGCACCATTATCGATAAAACGGGTGGATGGGATGAACGCCTCTCGCTGATAAACGACTTGGATTACTTCACCCGCTTGCTGCTAGCTTCCCGTGGAATTGCCTTCTGCCCGGGTGCCCGAACCTATTACCGCTCGGGTTTAACGATGTCCCTGAGCGGCCAAAAAACACGTCAGGCCGTGACCTCCGCGTTGCTCGCCACCGAGCTTGCGTGTCAGTCCCTCCAAAAACACGACCCCAGCTCACAACGCATCCGAAACGCCTGCGCGGACATGTACCAACGCTTGATTTTTTCACTTTACCCCGCGCACCCCGATTTGGTGATGAAGGCGGAAAAAGCAGTCAGCCAGTTGGGCGGAAGCCACCTTGTAGCCGACGGAGGGCTCTGCTTCACATTAACCCGTAGAGTGCTCGGGTGGAAATGGGCCCGAAGGCTCCAACTGGCCATCGGCTCTAACTTGCGAAAAACGCTTCAGTCGCCCCGATGAACCCAAAGCCCCCGCTTAATCTCTTTTATCGCGAGCCCGCCCCCGACCGCTGGCTGCCGCTGGACCGTTTTCCACGGCGCATCATCCGCCGGCTCTTGCGCGGCCCGCGCCGTCCTGGTGGGCAGGAACGGGTGTTTTTAAACCTGTGCGCCGGTCTCGACGAAATCGGAGTCGCCTACCGCGCCAACGACCTTCGCCACGCTCGGCTCCACCCCGACGAACTCTGCTGCGTTCTGGGGAAACGCCACGTGCTCGACTCTTTTCCGCTCCCCAATCCCCTCATGGTCGGTCCCTGCTGTCACAGTCACAGCTGCGACGCTCCCGACCTCGCCCTGCGCGACACGGTCCGGCGTATCCTCGTACCCGGAGAATGGATGCGCCGCATGTGCGAACCGGTCTGGGGTGCTCGCGTCGAGGCTTGGCCGGTCGGCATCGACACGACCCACTGGGCCCCTGAGCCAGCCACGGCTAAAACCACCGATTTTTTAATCTATAACAAAATCCGCTGGGATCATGCCCGCCGCGAGTCCGAACTCACCGCACCGATCCGCGCTGAGTTGCAGCGCCGTGGGTTGTCCTTTTCAGAAATTCGCTACGGCGACTATGCGCCCGCCGAATTCAAGGCCCGGCTCGCCGACTGCAAGGCGATGATCTTTCTCTGCGAACACGAAACCCAGGGTATCGCCTATCAGGAAGCGCTCTCCAGTGGAGTGCCTTTGCTAGCCTGGGACCATGGCGGGGAATGGCTCGACCCCGAATACCACCCTGATCGCGTGCGTTTCGGCCCGGTCAGCGCCGTGCCCTACTGGGATGAACGATGCGGCCTGAAATTCACCGATGCCACCCAGTTTGCTTCCATTTTGGACCGGTTTCTCCCGGAGTTGGGCAACGACGCCTATCGCCCCCGTGAGTTCATCGTTAACACCCTCTCGCTGGCCCGTTGCGCCCAACTGTTCGTGGCCCACGTCCAGTCGGCGCAAGCCGCGCCGTCGCCTCGTTAAATGAACGCGCGTTCGATTCTGATTTTGGGGGCCGGCCAACTTTGCCGTAATCCCCGCGTCCTCAAGGAAGCGATCACCCTGAGCGAGGCGGGGTACGCGGTCACGGTCATGACGGTGGCCAATAGCGAGCGCTTCGAGGGGCCCGACCGAGAAATCATGCGCGGGGCCCGCTTCCGCAAAATCAGCCTCGATCAGCTCGGCTCCACCTGGTCCTGCCGTATGGCCAAAACCACGGCGCGGCTGCGCAGTTATTTAGCCCGGCGGATTGGACTGCGACTTGGCTTCCAATCGCCCAATTGTCTCGGGCCCGTTTCAGCCTTGGCTAAACTCGCATTGGGGTGCCCGGCCGATCTCACGATCGTGCACACCGAGATGGCGTTCTGCATCGGCGCGGAGCTGATTTCCCAGGGCCGCAAGGTGGCGGCCGATTTCGAAGACTGGCACTCCCAAGATTTACTTCCTGATGCGAGATCGGGACGCCCGCTCAAACTACTCGCCCGGGTGGAGCAGCAACTCCTGCAGCACGCGGTTTACAGCACCACCACTTCGCAGGCGATGGCCCAGGCACTTCATTCGTCCTATGGGGGCAACCGACCTGCGGTGCTAACCAACGCCTTTCCGCTGCAACCCACGCCCGCGTTCGCTGCCAATACGCCACCGGTTTTGTTTTGGTTTTCTCAAACGATTGGCCCCGGCCGCGGGCTGGAGGCGTTCATCGACGCATGGAGCCTGATGGATTCGCCTAGCCGACTCCGACTGTTGGGTGATAGCAGTGAAAACTACCGCACCGCACTCCAAGCCCGCGTCCCCGCCGGTCGCCGCCACCAACTCGAGTTTAGCCCCCTCGTCACGCCAGCGGAACTGCCGGGGATTTTAGCCCAGCAGGATATTGGTTTGGCGCTCGAACCGGATGTTCCGGTCAATAAGGACCTGACCATTTCGAATAAAATTCTCCAATACCTGAACGCCGGTCTCGCGGTACTCGCCACCGCTACCGCCGGTCAGCGCGAAGTGCTCGATAAAGCCTCTGGCGCCGGGGAACTGATTAACCTCTCCAATGCACCGGCCCTCGCGCGGCACCTAGATGAATTACTCCGCTCGCCGGATCGCTTGATGGCGATGCGCCGGGCCGCGCGCCAGGCCGCCGAGACGACCTTTTGCTGGGAACAGCAAGCCCCGCAGCTCCTCGCTCTGGTGGAATCCGCGCTCTCGCGCCCGACTCAAACAACCAGACCTCGCTAGCAGCGCTGAACCGCACCTTCGGTCGGCACGAAGCGTAGAGGCTCAGCTCAATCCCCCCCCAAAAAGCAATGAACCTATTTTCGCTAATCCCCCGTTCATGGAAGGAATACCTGCGGCACCGCGCGGGAGCCATCACCGTTCGCGCCCGGCTGAACAACTTGCGGGAGGCTGGATTTAGCCCCCGACGCATCATCGACGCGGGGGCCTTTATGGGCGAATGGACGGAGCTGGCACACTCCATTTACCCCTCAGCCGAGTTACTCCTGATCGAACCCCAACCCCACCTCACTGCCAAATTAGAAGCGTTGTGCAGGCGGTTACCCGTGACGGCCAGCGTGCGGCCCGTACTGCTCAGCAGTCAGTCCGGTCGGGCCACCTTTAGACTTCAAGAATCCAATAGCCAAATCGTCCCCCCCGACCACAAACCCGTCGCGGGCGAGCGCTTGATTGAAGTCGAGATGGCCACACTGGCCGATTTGGTCGCCAACACGGAATTTGCCCAATGCGACCTGATCAAACTGGATTTACAGGGCCACGAGTTGGAGGCGCTCGCCGGGGCCGGAGAGCTCTTCGGTCGTGCTGAAGTGATCTTCATCGAGGTGTCCTGGCTGCGCATAGGCGACGTCCCCATCGCCGAGGAGGTCATCGCCCGCTTCACTCAAAAGGGCTACCGCTTATATGATGTGCTCGGGTTCAATCATCGACCTCTCGACCGGGCTCTTTGGCAGACCGATTTCATCTTTGTGCGCAACGACTCCGCCTTGATTTCCAGTCGTGACTGGGCCTGAAAACACCCCTGCGTCCAACACTCGACTCCGCCCCTCCCGCACCCATGCGCATCCTTCTTGTTGCCGATCC
>CANIXX010000152.1 GCA_947471115.1 Opitutaceae bacterium
ACAAGGACGTGGATATCGGCACGCAGCGTATTTTCACCCTGCGCGGAGGCGACATTATGATCTGGTCGTCCACGGGTGACATCGCGGCGGGTTCGTCCTCGACCACAGTGCAATCTGCCTCGCCCACCCGAGTTCTCATCGATCCCCAGACGGGTGACGTGCAAACCGACCTCGCTGGTTTGGCCACGGGTGGCGGTATCGGCGTGTTGGCGGCTGTCGAAGGTGTCGCGGCTGGCGATGTCGACCTGATCGCGCCGGTGGGCACGATTGACGCGGGCGACGCCGGTATCCGCTCGGTGGGCAACATCAGCATTGCGGCGCTCACGGTGTTAAACGCCGCGAACATTTCCGCCGGTGGTACGACCAGCGGAACGCCCCCGGCTGCTGCGCCTGCGGTTTCGGTCGGAACGGCTACGCCCTCGACGGATACAGGCTCTAATTCCGCAGCTGCAGACATCGCTCAAGCGGGCAGGGGAGCGAGCCAAGTCGTGAAGACTCCCTCCTTTGTTAACATCGAGGTGATCGGCTACGGCGGAGGCGACGGGGATCAGGAGAAGGAAAAAAACGCCGACGGCGTTTGAGTGCCGAAAACGTAGCGCCGGCTTCCAGTCTGCGACGAAATACCCAAGGCAGTTTAGCCGCAAAGAAACGCAAGGAGCGCAAAGATCAATCCGCCTGATTTCCTAAGCGTTCTCTGTGCTGCTTTCTGAGCCTCAAACCGCCCAGTCCGACTGGGCGGTGGGAACGGCGATTTTATACACCGGCATGCACGACACCGTGCTCAGAGGTTTTACGGATGTCTTCCTTGCTGACGCGCACGAAGACTTTGGATTCCTCGTAATTGATCCGATCCACTTCACTCGGTGAGATCAGTACTTGCTTGCCTGCATACCAATGGCCGGCCTCGACGATGATTTCGTTGATGGCCCAGCTGCGATCATCCACCATGAAATCGGCCACATGCCCGAGCGGGCCGTCCAGCGCTTCGATGTGGAAGTCCGTCACGGCTTTTGCGCTGCGAAGATCCACATCGTTGGGATGAACGAAATTCATACGGTCCTCGAATTGCTCCGACACCGGTAGTAGGGCCGGGGTGCCACCCATACCCCAAAGGCCGCCACCGCTCCAATAAGTCGGATAGCCGTAGTAGGTGTAGTAATCCGTTTCGAATTGGCGCGTAACCGGTTTAGCCGATTCGATCGAAGGACTGAGCTCGATCTGCCTTTTCGAGAGCTTAACCGTGATGCTTTGGTCGTTATCGTCGATTTCGCTAAAGGCGTGCGGCGAGATCAATACGAGGCGACCGGTAAGCCAGGATCCGGTGTCCACCACCAGGTAGCGAACGCCCCAGGAGTGGTCGTCGAATAAGAAATCTTTGACGTAGCCGATATCGCCATCTGAGGCAGCGAGGGTGTAGCCGTGGAGCTTTTTGAGGTTATGATTCATAGACGTTTTTCTTTATGTTTTTCGGTTCACCAATGGAGGGAGCGTTTTAAGCCCGTGGTGGGTGCCGACTGCACAGCGTTGGCTGATCTCGATTATTTTACGTCAAACCCGACGTTACGGATATGGAGTCAAACCCGTGAAGTGCAGGGGCAGGGCACTGGATCGGTAGAGGGCTCACCTCCGTGTGGGCAGGCTCGCCGCAATAGCCGCGCAGACTTCCAGTCTGCGCCAAAACCCCTTGGTTGCGGACGGAAAAGTCACCTGAACGTAATCTAGCCCCCCTCGACGCATGCGGGGGGCGGCTTAGGTTTGATCGCTTTATGGCAACCGTAGCGCCGATCCCTATTCCCTCTTCTGCCGCCTCGGCTCGTTTGAGCTTCGTTTGGGGCATGCCGCGTTGGGCCCCCGCACCCTGGCTGCTCGGATTGATCTGTTTTTACCGACGGGCTAAATCCAGTTCCACGGGTGAATACTACGTTCCTATCAGCGACTCCGCCGGCAACTACCCGTTTTGTATCATACTTAGTGTGCGTGGGTTTCTGTGCTGGAGCCTCGTGGTGCTGTTAACCGCGCACCTGGCCGTCACCGGTGGTCTTTATTCGATTTATAAAAAAAAGCCGCACAACCAAGTGCAGTACGCCGATCTGGCTCTGCCTTGGCGCTGGTCGGGAATCTCGGCTTTGCGAGGCCAAGCGGTGCTCATCCAGGCCAAGGAAGATTTTTCCGCGCGTAATTATAACGACGCTTACGGGGCCTTGCGGGCGGGGTTAAACCGCTATCCCAAGGATAACATCGCCCGCATCCAGCTGGCCACCTTGTACCTCGCGGGCTCGCGGCGTAATCAGTCTGACGGCCTCCTGCTTGAGGCTCTTAAGCACGGCGATCCGGGACTCGATTTTAACCGGGCGGCGGTCGCCTACATCAAGGATTCTGACCGGCCGGAGCGTGTGCTAGAGTTTGTTCGCCGCGCCCGGGAGCTCGTCGCCGACGATAAACGTCGCAACGAACACCTTCGGTTTTTGGCCAGCATTGAGGCTGATACGCTTCTGGAGTCGGCGCGCCCGGCCGAGGCGATCGCGGTGGTGGAGGCGTTGCGCCCGCCCCAAGCCGAGCTCACCGCCCGCATCCGCACCCAGGCGATGTTGAAGTCGCAGGGGGCCGCTGCGGCGATTCCCGAAGTGTTGGCCTGGCTGGAGGCTGCGCCTAAAGCCGAGGTGCCCGTGGCGATGGCGGTGGCGCTGTATCGGCAGGCCGCCCAGTTTACGCAAATGGACGCTACGCTGAAGCGTCTCAAGGTCCGCAATCCCACCAACCCGAGTTTCGCCATAATGGGCGTGGTGCAAAACCTGCTCGCCGACCGCTCCGAGGCGGCACGGGCCGCGTTCGACGACTGCATTCAGCGTTTCGACAGTGATTCCGCGACCCTCGAAGCCTTGGCGCGTGACATCGGCCGCACCGGGCGGTTGGAGCTTCTCGTGCCCTTGGAGCAGGTCATGCGCGAGCACGGTTTTGACACTCAAATGCTCTTGTTTAGCCGTCTGCTGGGCCAGTTGGACATCGCCGATTGGGCCGGTGCCAAAATCACCCAGCAGGCCCTAGCCGCCCGCACCAAAACCCTGATTGCGGACGTGCGCGTTTTTAATGAAACCGCCGGGCCGTTGATCGCCGTGTGCAGTCAAGATGTCGCCGCATCCCGTGTGGCGCTGCTTGACCGGGTGAGTCGCTACGGTGGGCGATTGAAGCTCTATAATCAGTATTTCGACTGTCTGTTCGCTGCCAAGCAATGGTCTGTGGCGAACGACGTGCTGACGTTGGCCGAGGGCGCTTTTCCGCGCAGCGTGCAACTGGAAGAACGTCGAGTGCTGCTGGCCCCCCACCTCGCCGCGATCGCTGCAACGGAGGCGGCCGCGACCGAGGCGGCCAAACTCGTGCGCCAGTCCAGTTCCACCGATTCATTTCCCGATGCGAACACGTTCTTCGAGATGTTCAAAAAAGAAAATGATGCCGGGCAGGGGCAGGCGGCCTTTCGGCTAGTTCAGGCCCTGCGCCGCAGTGAACCGTCTTGGTTACCGGGAGTAGCGGAGCAAGTTGACCTGATGGAGCTGGAATTGGTGTTAAGCCAAGACGACCGGCTTCAGCAGCAGTCGGTGGTGCGCACTTATCTGCGTTTTGACCGTTCGACCCGTAACGAGCGCGTGTGCGAACTGGCGAAAACAGCGCATGCGGCCGGTCGGCTTGAAGTAGCCGAATTGCTGCTGCGCGAGGTCCTGCGGCGTGCGCCTGAAGACGTTGCCGCTTTGGCTTTGCGCAAAGCCTGGGCACCGAAGCCGGCTGCACCTGTGCCCACGGTTCAACCGCCCGTTCAACCTCAACAGAAGACACCCTCGTCATGAGCTTATCCCAATTAGCGCTCAAGATGCGGCAAATTGGCCGGGACGGCCAACCCTACACCCGGTCGACAGATCTAGCGTTAGCCGTCCCGGCCAAGTCAGCTTACCTTAAAAACGAATGGGTATTACGTAGGTCGCTTGTATTTGTTCTGCCACTGGGGTTGTTGTTAACCGGCTGCGCGCCGTCCAATCCGTCCGCTGCACCGAGTGCCAACGAAGAGCGTCCCATCCGAGTCGCCGGTGCTGCGGGCGATGCGCGCGGCGAAACACGCACGGCAAGTCCGGCATCATCGCGCTCGGTGGTAGGCACCGAAACGAACGAGCGCACAGGTCGGGAGCACGTTGTTCAGGCCGTAATGCGGGAAACCCGTCCGGTGGGTTCGGCGGTTTCTACTGAAACAGGCCGGTTGAGTCACGACGTCCGTTCTCGAGTTGTGGTTCAAACGGCCCCTTCGGCGACATCGACACGCACACGTTTGCCTGAAGGGGGGACCTCAACCGAGTCAGGGTTGCCTTTGCGCGGCTCGGCAGGCGTTCGAGCGAACACGACTGCGGCCCTTGGAGTAGGTGCGCCGGTAGTGGCGAGCGCACGCGAGCAAGCTCCGCCCGTGCCACTGGCCGTGGTTGCCGCCGCTTACCCGCAGTCCTTCACGCCCGAACAAATGCGAGCGCTGGTGCAACTCGGGGAGAGTTTCCTGGCAGAGACTTCGCCGACGTCGCCGAACGCAGTGACCGCCGTAGTCGCAAGCCCTGATCTGACACCTGCCGAGCGTTGGGCCATGAGTGCCGAGGCCAGTGACGAACGGTTTAAGGCTATGTTTGGTTATCAGGCGTTTAACGCCATGCAGCTGCAGCGCGCCCGCGAGGCCTACACCGAGTCAAAAGCGAAGTAGTGCGGCCTGATTAGCTGAATTGGCCAGAGACGGCCAACCCTGCTACATCTTTCGAACCCGTGTAGCGTTTGCCGTCCCTGGCCAATTTACTTAACTCCTTCGCGGCCAATGGGCCAACGCGGGCGCAGCATACCCTGGCGCAGACTGGAAGGCCGCGCTACTTTTGCTCGGTTCCTTACGGAGCAGCCAGAATGGCGGCGGCCTGTTTGAGGATGTCGCGTTGGGCAGTCATTCTCTCTAGGTCGCTTTTCAGTCGTTCGTTGATCACGCGTAGCACGTCGATCTCGGCCTCAGTTTCGGCCCGGGACTGGCCTTGGTGCAGGGACGCGTTTCGGCTCCGCGCATTCCTCTGGGCGTATTGAAGTGTATACGTTTGACCTGAAGAGGCAGGAGAGAGTTCGGTGTGGCTCACGGGCAAAGGAGTCGGCAGGGTGGGCGTTGGCGTAATCTGCGCAAGTCGCTCCTTGATCTGGTCTTTGTGAGCCTCGGTAAGGATGTCCTTCGTGGGAATCGCTGCGGCGGCGGTGGTGGCGGTGGCGACGCTGAGGATTGCCGGAGCGCTGGATTGATTCAGGACTGATTGCCGCTCGATTTTGGCTTTGTTTTTGAGCTGCTCCCGCACGATCTGGCGCACGCGGCTCGTGCTCACACGCATTCTCAGCAGGCCGCGCAACAGGGTGCGCTTGTTCCAGGGATGAACGACGAATTCGTCCACCGACTGGTTGTAGTCCCGATAATTCCGTAAACAGCCGATATCATTAATAAAATCAAAGTCGGCCCGGAAGTGGTTTCTGTTTTGTAAAGTGAACAGAGAAATGGCGCGGAATATACGGGCGTGAGGAGGTAGAACTCGATGCAGAAGGTGTTCTGCGTAATCGGCTTCGGTTATGGCGTTTTGAGTGCAATAAACTTGGCGAAAATCCAATGGGGTTGACATAGTGCACTCATCATAACGGCGTTGTGTGACGGTGCTGCGTCAGTGAGGTGACAATTTGGCAAACTTGTTCAGTTACTTCTTAGTCCAAGTGTCCTTGAGCGAGATCGTGCGGTTAAACACCAGCTTGCCGGGGGCGCTGTCTTTACTGTCCAACGCGAAGTAGCCAACGCGTTCCAATTGGAAGCGCTCGTCGAGTGTCGCCGTCGCCAAAGAGGATTCCAAACGGGCGGTGATCACTTCCAGCGAGTGCGGGTTGATCACTTTCATGAAGTCTTCCTCCGCGCCCGGTTCGGCAACGGTGAACAACCGGTCGTAGACACGCACCTCGGCGGCGATGCTGTGGCTGGCGCTTACCCAGTGAATCGTGCCTTTGACCTTTTTGTCGGAGTTGGGGCCGCCGGCGCGGGTCGTCAGGTCGGCGGTGCAGCGCAGCTCGGTGATGGCTCCGGCGGCGTCTTTGACGATCTCGTCGAGTTTGATGATGCAGGCGTACTTAAGGCGAACCTCGCCGCCCGGCTTAAGGCGGAAGTATTTGGGCGGAGGCACCTCGGCGAAGTCGTCGCTCTCGATGAACACTTCGCGGGTCAGGGCGACTTTGCGAGTGGTGGGAATTTCGTCCTGGGGGTTGTTGGTGGCGTCGCACTCGATGACCTCGCCCTCGGCAAGGTTGGTGAGGATGATCTTGATCGGACGGAGCACCCCGAGTCGGCGCACCGCGAGGGAATTTAACTCCTCGCGGACCACGTGTTCCATGACGGCGATGTCGGTGAGAGCGTCGAACTTGGTGACGCCGGCGCCGATTACGAATTTGCGTAGGGCGGCGGCAGGGATGCCCCGGCGGCGCAGGCCGGAAAGCGTGGGCATGCGAGGGTCGTCCCAGCCGGTGACGACATTACCGGTGACGAGTTGAAGCAGTTTACGCTTCGACACGATCATGTAGCCCGGGATGAGTTTGGAGAACTCGTACTGGTGGGGCAGGGTACGGGGCAGTTCGAGGCTCTCCAACACCCAGTCGTAGAGCGGGCGGTGATCGACGAATTCGAGCGTGCAGATGCTGTGGGTGATGCCTTCGAGGTAATCGCTCAAGCAGTGGGCGTAGTCGTAAAGCGGATAAATGCACCATTTGTCGCCGGCGTGGTGATGGGCTACGTGGCGGATGCGATAAAGAAGGGGATCGCGCAGCCACATGTTGGGTGCGGTCATGTCGATTTTTGCGCGCAAGGAGCGGGCGCCGTTGGGGAACTCACCGGCGCGCATGCGCTGAAACAGATCGAGGTTTTCCGCGATCGAGCGGTTGCGGAAGGGGCTGTCCTGGCCGGGTTTTTCAGGGGATCCGCGATAGGTTTCGGTGTCCTCGGCGTTCAGATCGCACACGTAGGCTTTGCCCTTTTCGATCAGGGTGAGTGCATAGGCGAAGAGTTGTTCAAAGTAGTCGCTGGCGAAGAACGGTTCGACGTTGGCCGAGGTAGCTGAGAGCTGAGAGCTAGGCGATGAGCGCTCGATCGAGGCGAGGTAGTGGTCGGGGCGGCCGTTGATGGTTTGGGGTGCGGGGTGGGAGCCCTTGACTTTAACGCCGAGGCAGTGATCGGCCCAGCCGGCGATCAACCAGTTGACGTCGGTGGTGATGGAATCGACGTATTCGAGCTCCTCCTTGGCGGGGTTGGTGTCGTCGAAACGCAGGTTGCAGGTGCCGTTATTTTCGCGGGCGATGCCGAAGTTCAGGCAGATCGACTTGGCGTGGCCAATGTGCAGGTAGCCATTGGGCTCCGGGGGGAAACGCGTGACGATCTTCTGGTGGCGACCAGCGGCGAGGTCGTCGGCGACGATGTCGCGGATGAAATCACTGGGGGTGGCAGGAGCGGGCGTGGCGTTGGTCTCAACGGTCATAAAGGCGCAACTTGCAGGGCGCGGAGGCGGTCGGCAACGCTACATTTAGAGTTCCTTGCGGTGGCGGGCGCCTGTTCAGGGCGGGTTGCGGCTCGGCTTGTGAATAAGGTCCCAAACTTTGCGTTTGCCGCAGGCGGGGGCGGCGTCTGAATGCCCGTCTCTTTTCATGTATCTCAAGGCCCTCAAGCTCCACGGTTTTAAGTCCTTTGCCGACCCTTCGACTCTGCGTTTCGAACCCGGCGTGACCGCTATCGTCGGGCCCAACGGTTGCGGTAAATCCAATGTGGCCGACGCCATCCGTTGGGTGCTGGGCGAGCAGTCCGCCAAGGCCTTGCGCGGCGGCAAGATGCAGGACGTTATCTTCGAGGGTGCCGACACCCGCAAGCCCGCCCAAATGTGCGAGGTTTCCCTGTTGCTCACCGATTGCGAAAAACAGCTCGGCAGCGAGTTTCACGAGATCGAAATCATGCGCCGGGTCCACCGCGACGGCCAGGGCGAGTACTTTTTTAACGGCCAGCCGTGCCGCCTGAAGGACATCCAAAAGCTGTTCATGGACACCGGTATTGGCCGCACGTCCTACTCGATCATGGCCCAAGGCCAGATTGACCAGATTCTGTCCTCCAAACCCGAGGAACGTCGCGCCGTTTTCGAAGAGGCCGCCGGTATCACCAAGTA
>CANIXX010000153.1 GCA_947471115.1 Opitutaceae bacterium
AGCGTCTTTCTCACGGCGCAAATCGAGGCGCGCGAGACGGTTTTCGAGGGTGTCTTTGTTGCGCTCGTAATAATCATCCGACTCCCAATACGAAACGGACTGGCGCTTCGATTTGATCGCCTCTTCACGTGCCTTGAAACGCTCATTGATCTCGGCGTTGACGAGCGCGCGAACCAAGTGAGCAGGAAACCCTGCGGCGCGCAGCTCGGCTACATAAGGTCCCATCGCACTCGGATCGAGTCCGGCCAAGCTCACAGGAATCTGCGAACGGGGTGACTGAGTACTGGGGACTGCGGTGTTGTTTATGGAACCGACGTTCGCTGGGGCGAGGGAAGATGAAGCCGGAGACCAAGCGAACTTCGCAAGGAGTCCGACGTTGGCCAATAACGACAATCCAAGTAAAAGGGTACGCGCGTTCATGTGCAGGGATTCACTCGCATCGGTGCTGCTTGCGACGAGCAAGCCCTATCTAACATCAGGTCCACAAGCCCCCCATAACCAGAGCCACGTGAGGCCAAACGCGACATCCACCGCCCGGCGATCATCGCTGACTCTCAAGCCACCCTCGCAACACCGTGCGATTGACCTTGCCCTGCGCGTTGCGCGGCCAGTCGGGCACAGCGACGTAACGCTTGGGGCGCTTGTACGCGGCGAGTTGCTTTAATTCAGGCTCCGCTTTTACCGCGCCATCACACGCCGGATAACAGGCCACGACCAGCTCGCCCCAGCGTGCATCGGCCTCGCCGACCACCACTACGTCTGAAAAAAAGCCGGTCATCCGCAGCGCCGCCTCCACCTCAGCCGGATCCACTTTCTCGCCCCCAGTGATTATAAGCGCATCGCGCCGCCCGAGCACGTGCAGACTGCCCTGGCTGTCGAATCGCCCCAAATCCTCCGTCGCCCAGAACTCGCCTGTTCGCGTTTTCGGCCAGTAACCACGAAACAATGACGGCCCACCAAGCACGATCCGCCCCTGCTCGTCGTCGGCCCAAGCCAGCTTCGCATGTGGTAACACCTTTCCGCAGCCGCGCCCACCCGCCAAAAATTCCTCCGGTCGCAGCGCGGTGACCATCGCCGCGCTCTCCGTCATACCATATGCAAACGCCAGGGGTAACCGCGCGCGGGCACTGGCTTCGATGAGTTCCGGCCAAGCCGGTCCGCCTCCAACAAACACCGCGCGAAAACCGCGCAACCACGTTTCCGCTTCAGCGTTGCCCAACAGGCGCTGCAACTGCGTCGGCACCAGCGACAGAAACCAATCGCCCTTCCCCAACGGCAGCACCGGACGCTCGCCCGCCTCCACCGCTTTCCAGCTCCACGGCAGGTAAGTTCCGCCGGTCATCACAGTGCGCATCCACGCCATCAGACCGCTCACGTGGTGCAGCGGAAGCAACCCAACGGCATTCACTTGGCTTACGCCAAAATGAGTGCAAAACCCGCGCACCGCCGCCGCCAGCGTAGTCGAGTCGTGACGAGCGAGACGCAGGTTGCCCGATGAACCTCCCGTGGGAATGCATAACCAGCCGCGGTCCAACTGCGCCAGTTGGCCACCCGCCGCCTGTAACTCCTCCTCCGTCAACTCAGGCAACGGCGTATGCGCGATGATGGACTGAAACTGCGCGCGTTCGACTTCGCCCCAATTCGGATCGGCCAAAAACACTGGTCCTCCTCCGGACACCGCCTCGGTAAAACGTGCGATAAATCGGGCCGGTTCGCGCTCTGCAACCACCACGCCCATCGCCGCCGAGCCAGAGGCAAACGGCGGCAGGGTCGCACCGAGCAGCCGGATCAATTCAGCGCGTTCCATACGGCCTCCGGGTCGAGTCGCGCCAAATCTTCGGCGCGGAAAAACGGCGCGGCAAACGGACCGTTAAACGCGTTATCGGCAAACAGCGGCCAGACTCCGCAACCAAGTGCGCGAGGCTTTTCCACGGACCACGCGAACGCGCGCCGCAGGATGGCTTGCGCGCCCACTGCCGTCTCCAAGGCAGTGGAAAAAACCACGTCGGCGCGCGCCGCAGCCAACCGGGCAAGGACGGATTCCGCATCGCCTAGCAGCGCGGGTTTGATCACCCACACGCCGCGCCAATCGGCCGCCAACCAGCGCTCAATGTCGTTTGCCCTCACAAGCGATTCATCCAGTGCAATAGGAGTCGGGTAATCCGCCGCCAACCCGCGCAGCACGTCCTCCATGCGTCGTACCTCTGTAACTCCATATTTAGCCGGAGCGAAACACGGTTGCTCAATAAATTCGATGGGGCAGTCGGCGGCACGGTTTAACCAGCGTGTGGCAACACGCGCGTCCCACGCCCCGTTGGCGTCGAGGCGAAGCTTCGCGCCGTCGGGCAAGGCGGCGATCACGTCGTCGAGCAGCGCGAGTTCGTCGGCGGGATCAGCGACGCCGACCTTCCACTTAAACGTACGAAAACCGAGTTCCGCTTTGGGTAAAATTGCCGCTAGCGCCCCGCGACCGGCTGGCAGCAACGCCGCGACCGGTAAATAAGGGGCTGCGGGGGGAGGTGAAACCGTTTCACCACCCGAGCGATTCGTCGACACGGATTGAGCGGGAAGTTCACTCACCCGAGCCAACGCCTCGGCCAGCGCGAAGCGCAGGCAGCCCAAGCACGCCGGAACGTCGTCGAGTTGCTCCGGCGTCACCCATTCACCGAGCCCCGCGAGTGCAGCGGAAATCTCGTCGAGCGACTCGGTGCCAAACCACGGAATTGGTGCTGCCTCGCCCAGTCCCGTACCGCCCGATTCATTCGTGAGTCGCACGATGATGCCTTCACGTAGCGACCAGAAACCATGTGCCGTGCGCATCGGCGTACGAAACGGGAGGGCATAGGGGCGAAAAGAGAGGCGCAGGCGCATGGCGTGAGTTAATGGAACACAGCTGAATTTTGGTAATTAAGGGATGCCGCCCGACAAAGAAAAGCCTCCAGCGGCGTTTTATTCCCCAGCGGCTACTCCACCACGCAGCCGCGTGCTGATGCCTAATTTCGCCGTGACTTCTCATATCGCCAAAAAAACTTTGCGCTTTGGCGGGCGGGGCCTACTCCCTTCTCGGCAACTTATGACAATGGTTGCCACGTCCCTAGCTAACGCGTTCGACGCAGAATTTTATCAGCCCGCCGACACCTTCTTTCGGGCCAATCTTCCGGTCGCACTCACCTTCGACGACGTCTCACTTGCAACGCTTTACTCGGAGATTCTGCCCAAGGATGCCGACACGTCGACCGCCCTGTCCGACGCCCTCCGCCTCTCCATTCCGGTTATCTCCTCCGACATGGACACCGTCACCGAGGCGCGCATGGCCATCTCCATGGCGCTTAACGGCGGCCTTGGCTTGATTCATTACAACATGCCCGCTCGCGACCAGGTGAAGGAAGTCGCCCGCGTTAAACGCCACATTCACGGGCTCATTCAAGACCCGATTACCGTCTCCCCGCACCAGTTGGTAGGCGACGTCCTTGCCCTCGTCGATAACCGCAAATTCGATTTCCGCACCTTCCCTGTCGTCGATGAGGCCGGTAAACTCGTCGGCCTGCTCTCCGGCAGCACCGTACGCGACCGCTACAAAACCAAGACGGTGGCCGAGGCGATGACCCCCCGCCGCGACATTCTCACCATCCACGAAAAAGCCCTCCAACCCGACCCGATCAAGGCTGCCGACGCATTTTTCAGCGAGCACATGGGCATCCACAAGATGCTCGTGGTGGATGATCACGACCGCCTGCGGGGCCTCGTCACGTTCTCGGACATCGACCGCATTCTCTCTGAATCAAAGTCGCGCCGGAAGCCGTCCCGCGATAATGATTTCCGCCTCGTAGTCGGCGCTGCAATCGCCCCGGTGCGCCTGCCGGATGGTTCGCTTGACCGCGATAAAATCATCACCCACGTCGGCCAGTTGGTGGACGAGCACATCGACGCGGTGGCCGTTTCTACTGCCCACGGTCACACCGCCGGAGTAGGCGACATCGTTAAACTGGTGCGCGAAGCCTTCCCTCACCTGACGATCATCGCGGGTAACGTGACCAGCGCCTCCGGCGTTGATTACCTCGCTTCATGCGGTGCCAGCGCGATCAAAGTCGGCCAAGGCCCTGGTTCAATCTGCACCACCCGAGTCGTCGCCGGCGTGGGCATCCCCCAGCTCACCGCACTCTACGTGGCCGCCCAAGGGGCCAAAGCCCGTGGCGTTAAAATTATTGCCGACGGCGGCATCACCAAGTCGGGCGATATCGTCAAAGCCCTTACCATCGCCGATGCGGTCATCTTGGGCGGCCTACTGGCAGGTTGCCGCGAGGCACCGGGCGAGATCATGGAGATTAACGGCAAGCTCTTTAAACAGTACCGCGGCATGGGCTCGATCAGCGCGATGAAAGCAGGCAGTGCGGCGCGTTACGGACACGACAAAACCGACACCTCGCGCAAACTCACCGCCGAGGGCATCGAGGCGCTCAAGGAGGTCTCCGGCTCAGCAGACGAGGTGCTCGCCACCTTGGTCGGCGGCGTGCAAAGCGGCATGGGTTATCTTGGCGCCAAGGATCTCGCCACCCTGCGCGCCAAGGCCCGTTACATCCGTGTTTCACCGGCCGGCCAAAAAGAGGCCGCCCCACACGACGTGGTGGAAATCAAGACTCAGACTAAAGGCTAACACGGTAAAGTGGGACGGGGCGCTCGGCCGCTCCGTCATCACAGCCGTTTTTACCGAACCGGAAGCGAGCTGAAACCCGCAAAGAAACTCGCATACAGCGGGTGGTCGCGCAACGAGGTCTCGATTCCCTGACCGGCCCCTTTGTCGAAATCATCCTCGATGATTTCGGTGAACAAAACGGCGAGCTCTGTGCTTCCATCGGCTGCAGTAACCAGGCGGACCTTGATCGTCTGCTGGCGACTGCCACGGAGCCGATCATCGCTTGTCAAACGACTCACACCGTCAAGCACGCCTTGAGCAACCCCGGACCGGGTAATCCGGAACCCCAGGCGCTCGGCGTTTGAGCGAGCCACGTCGAATACTGACCGCAGGTCGGCGGCATAAACCCGCCTCACATAGGTCGGGCCGGTGAACTTCTCCTTCACGCTGGCGGCCACCTCATGGCGCGTGGATTCGCAGCCGACAAGGAAGAGGCACAAAGCGGCAAGCAAAAAACGGACAGTCGATTTCATTGAAATAAAAAGGCCGACTTTAGGCGGGCTGCTGCTGGGAAATGCAATGCAAGGTGCCCAGGCCCCAGATCAAATCGTAGCAGTCGATTGGGATGATCTCCCTGTCAGGGAAACAGGACGCGATGATGGAGTTGGCCTCGGCGTCACACTTCTTTTGGCGGAAGTTCGGCACGAGCACCGCGCCATTAATGATGAGGAAATTCGCGTAGCTGGCCGGCACCGGCTGGCCTTGGAAGGCGAACGGCTTGGGCATGGGCAGCTCAACGATATCGAATTTCTTGCCCGTGGGTGTCCGGAAGGCGTTTAACCGCTCCAGGTTTTCGGCGAGGATTTTGTGATTGGCGTCGCGCTTGTTCGACTCGACCACGGTGATAAACCCGTCGGTTTTGTAGAAGCGCGTGATGTCGTCGATGTGCCCGTCGGTGTCGTCACCGATGATGCCGTCGCCGACCCAGAGCACCTGAGTCACCCCGAGGTAATCCTTCAGGTTTTGCTCGATCTGCTCACGGGAGAGATGCGGATTACGATTTTTATTCAGCAGGCATTGCTCGCTGGTGAGGAGCAGGCCCTCGCCATTGACGTCGAGGGAACCGCCCTCGAGGACCATGTCGTTTTCAAAACGGCGCAGCTTGAGCTTTTTGGCAACGAGCGGCGGGATGGTGTTATCGAGATCGTAGGGCGGGTATTTGCCACCCCAGGCGGTGTGAACCCAGTCAGTCACGGCCAATTCGCCAGTAAGCTGGTTTTTGACGAAGATCGGGCCGTGGTCGCGGCACCATGCGTCGTTGGTCGGGTGATCGTAGAAGGTGACCTTGGTCAGATCGGCCCCGGCCTTAGTAATCAGCGACCAGGCGCGTTTCTGCAAAGGCGCGGCGATGTTGATCCGCACCTGCTCGAAGCGGCTGATCTGGGCCACGATCCCAGCAAACACATAGGGAATGGGACGGAACTGGCCGGGCCAGGAGGCGCGCTTGTGCGGCCACGACAGCCAGATTGCCGTTTGCGGTGCCCACTCGGCGGGCATGCGAAAACCGAGCTCGGAGGGCGTTTGTTTCGTTAATTTGGCCACAATGAAATAGGTCTGGAGGCTGGAGTCCGTAAGGGGCGAAATTACCCGAGGTGGAGGCGGTTTAAATCACGGCCACCAAGGGCTCCTAGCAGTTAGAATCAATCGATAAACCGTTTGGTGAGGTCACCGTAGGCGTCGATGCGCCGGTCGCGCAGGAACGGCCAATGGGTGCGCGTCACGTCGACTTTGCCCAGCTCCACGGGAACGAGGAGAATTTCCTCCTTGTCGACGCTGGCCTTGGCGAGGATCTGCCCGCTGGTGCCGGCCACGAAACTCTGGCCCCAGAACTCCAGCCCGTCGCCGCCGATGGGCTGCTCCAGACCGATGCGATTGATCGCCGCAACGTAGCAACCATTGGCCACCGCGTGCGAACGCTGAATGAGCTCCCAAGCCCCATGCTGATTGACGCCGTATTCGGACTTCTCGGACGGATGCCAGCCGATGGCGGTCGGATAAAACAGGATTTCCGCGCCCTGCATAGCCGTGAGTCGAGCGCCTTCGGGATACCACTGATCCCAACAGATGAGCACGCCGATCTTGCCGAACTTGGTATCCCAAGCCTTGAAACCGGTGTCGCCGGGCGTGAAGTAAAACTTTTCGTAAAACAGCGGGTCGTCCGGGATGTGCATCTTGCGATAAATCCCCAGCAGCGAACCGTCGGCATCGATGATGACGGCGGTGTTGTGATAGAGACCGCTGGCGCGCTTTTCGAACAACGAGGCAACGATCACAACCCCGTGCTTCTTGGCGATTTTTTGAAACGCCTCGGTGCTAGGGCCAGGAATCGACTCGGCCAACTCAAAGTACTTATGGTCCTCGGCCTGACAGAAATACTGCGAGCGGAAGAGCTCCTGCGTACAGATGATCTGGGCTCCCTGCTTGGCGGCCTTCTCGGTGAGGGCGAGGGTTTTCTTGAGGTTGGCCTTAGGGTCTGCTGCACAGCTGTGCTGCAGCAAACCGAGCGTGACGAGCTTGGGCTTGGACATGAGAAGAACGGAGAAACTGAAACGTTAGTAAACGACCTTGTTAAGCGGATACTCGACGATCCCTTCGGCCCCGAGCTCCTTGAGTTGTGGGATAATTTCGCGCACCACACACTCATCGATGATCGTCTCGACGGCTACCCAGTCAGGCGAGCTAAGCGGGGATATCGTCGGGTTACGCAGGGCAGGCAGCGCCTTAAGAAGGGCGTCGAGCGAGGCCTTGGGCAGGTTCAGCTTGAGGCCGACCTTGCTGCCGGCTTCCAACGCGCCACGCAGCAGAAGTGCGATGGTTTCGATCTTCTTGCGCTTAGCCGGATTGGCCCAGCTGGCCTTGTTGGCGATGAGCTTGGTGTTGGTATAAAGGAGAGTGTCGACGATGCGCAGTTTGTTGGCGCGCAGGGAGGAGCCGGTCTCGGTGATGTCCACAATGGCATCGACGAGGTCGGGGACTTTAACTTCCGTGGCACCCCAGGAGAACTCGATCTCGGCGGCGATGCCCTTTTCGGCAAAATAGCGCTTGGTGGTGTTCATCAGCTCGGTGGCCACGCGCTTACCGGCAAGATCCTCGGGCTTATAAATGGATGAAGACTCGGGCACGCACAGCACCCAGCGGGATTTGAGCGTGGACGCACGACTGTAAACCAGGTCACAGACCTCAACGACGTCGGAGTTGTTTTCCTGAACCCAGTCGTAACCGGTTAAACCACAGTCGAAAAACCCATGTTCGACATAACGGCTCACCTCTTGGGCGCGCACAAAACGTCCATCGAGCTCAGAGTCGTCAATCGACGGCTTGTAAGAGCGCGAACTCGTAGTGATCTTCCAGCCCGCCTTGGCGAACAGGTTCTTGGTGGATTCCTCAA